>NZ_JBSFCI010000072.1:0-18243 GCF_053593375.1 Streptomyces sp. NPDC002309
ATGGTACTGCAGGGGGGACCCTGTGGGAGAGTAGGACGCCGCCGAACAAATATTGAAGGAAACCCCGCATCTTCGGATGCGGGGTTTTCTGCGTTCAGGGCCCGGTACTACGGTGAGACCCATGAGCACCAGTGCCGAGGAGCGGTACATCGTTCGGTCCCTGCGAGCCGAGGAATGGCCGGCCACGCGGGAGTTGCGGCTTGCGGCGTTGCGGGACCCGGTCGCGCCGATCGCCTTTCTGGAGACCTACGAGGACGCGGTGGTCCGACCCGATGTGTTCTGGAGAGAGCGGGCGGCGCGGGCCGCGGAGGGCGAGGCCGGGGCACAGCAGGTCGTCGCTGAGGGCCCGGACGGGGAGTTGGTCGGGACACTGACCGTGCTCGTCGAGGAACCAGGGACGACCGACTGGGCGGGTTTCCCCGTGGAGCGGCGGCAGGGGCATGTCGTGGGGGTGTACATGCGGCCCCAGCACCGGGGGTGCGGGCTGACCGAGTTGCTCTTCGACGAGGCGCTGGAATGGTGCTGGGCGCGAGGGCTGGAGCGGGTGCGGCTCATCGTGCACGAGGAGAACGGTCGGGCGCAGGCCTTCTACCGGAAGGTGGGGTTCGAGGCCAGTGGCGTCACTGTGCCCTTGGTCGGCCAGGAGGGCGCCTGTGAGCGGGAGTTCGTGCTGGAGCGTGGCTGACGTCAGACCGGGAGCTCGTCGTGGGGCCAGCGGGTGCGGGCCTGTTCGCGGGAGCGGACCAGGGCGAGCGTGGGCAGGCCCAGGTCGGCTCCGGATGCCAGGAGCCAGGGGAGTTGGGGGATCGGGGCCACCGCCGCGACATCGTCGAGGACGAGGGTGAGTGGTGGGTCGAGCCGACCGGAGGATGACCGTTCGGCCATGCGCCGGCCGTGCTCGACCACGCTGGACACGAGCGCGGTGAGCAGGGGCATCGCGCCCGGGTTGGTCCGGGGGTCCTCGATGGATTCACCCAGCACATAGAGCGTGCCCCCTTCTGCGACGAAGGAATCCAGGGCGAGGGTGTCGGGTCGGTGGGGTGCGCACGACTCGCGGATATTGAGCGTGAACAGCGCCGAGAGTGCCCGTGAGGTCAACTCGTGTGCCATGTCGCGGCGTTCGGGGTGCGCGGTCAGGGCGGCCTCGAGTTCGCCGGCGGCGCCGGGGGCTGCCTTGGGGTGGGTGCGGAGGGTGCGTACCGCTTCCTGCATCTGGGTGCCCTGGGACCAGCGGTGCAGGTGGCGGATGGTGCGGTTGTCCAGCGCGGCGGCGTGGAGGTAGCTGCGGAGGAGGGTCCGCGCGGTGTCGCCGACCGCCTGGTCGAGGCGGGAGGTCGGGTTGACCGGGGTCAGGAGGGCTGTGGCTCTCGCGATCGCCGTGGCCTTGTCCTCGCAGTGGGTGATGGGGGACCAGTGGAGGCGGGCCGGGGTGTCGCAGGTGTGGGTGGGGTCGTAGAGGAGCGTGGGGCCCAGCTTGGCTCGGGCGTCCTTGGTCTCCTGCCAGAGGGAGGGGTTCGAGGTGACGACGAGGGTGGGGCCGTCCGCTTCGCGGATCGCCTCGGCCGCGGTGCTGCGGCGGTTCTCCTTCGTCGTCGCGTGGATCTTCTCCCACCCACCCGTCGTGCCGCCGCCGAAGAGCGGGGGGCGGGGTGCCTGCTCGGGCTCGCTCGCCGTGGGTGCCTCCGCCGGTTCGGCGGCCGGTGTCGGCACCGGGACCTCCGCGGCCCGGGGGGTGGGGACCTCGTGGGCGGGCGTGTGCTGAGCGGCTGCCCTGCGGGTCACCCTTCCCGCTCTCCAGCGGGCCACCGTCCCCATCACGAAGAGCGTCAGCACGAGCAGGACCATCAGCTGTCCGATGAACAGCCCCCAGAACAGGCCGTACCCCGAGAGCTGTGCTCCCGGGGTCTGCGGCCAGGCGCCGGTGATGTCGTGCGGCTGGGCGATGAGGTGACGCATGGCCAGCGGTGTGCCGGGGAACGTCACGCCCCGCGGCCACGACCCGTGGGCGAACAGGCCCGCCAGGCCGGTGGCCGTCCAGACCAGCAGGGTCATGCCGAGCAGGAACCCGAGTATGCCGATCAGCAGGCCGTCGGGGATACCGCCCTGGGCTTCCCGCCGGTGGTCGTCCGCTCTCACGCCGTCCCCTTACGCCACCGTCGACTCTGAGTCGCCGAGGTGTTGCTCCATGAACGCCGCCGCTCGTTCCTCCGCCTCCAGCTCGGCGGCGCGCAGGGCGTCGTCGGCGAGGTCGGCCGAGGACTCGGTCATCGCGCGGTCGGTGAAGACCAGCGGGCGTTCCGTCTCCGTGACCAGGTGTTTGACGACCTGGACATTGCCGTTGACGTCCCATACGGCGATGCCCGGTGTCAGTGTGGGGATGATTTCCACCGCCCACCTGGGCAAACCCAGCACCCGGCCGGTCGCGCGTGCCTCGTCGGCCTTCTGCGCGTAGATCGTCCTGGTCGACGCCATCTTCAGGATCGCCGCGGCCTCCTTCGCGGCGGCGCCGTCGACCACGTCGGACAGGTGGTGGACCACGGCCACGAACGACAGGCCGAGCCGGCGGCCGAACTTCAGCAGCCGCTGGAACAGCTGTGCCACGAACGGGCTGTTGATGATGTGCCAGGCCTCCTCGACCAGGAAGATGCGCTTCTTCCGGTCGGGGCGGATCCAGGTGTGCTCCAGCCACACGCCGACGATCGCCATCAGGATGGGCATGGCGATGGAGTTGCGGTCGATGTGGGAGAGGTCGAAGACGATGAGCGGGGCGTCGAGGTCGATGCCGACCGTGGTGGGGCCGTCGAACATGCCCCTGAGGTCACCGTCGACCAGGCGGTCCAGGACCAGCGCCACGTCCAGGCCCCATGCCCGTACGTCGTCTATGTCGACGTTCATCGACTCGGCCGACTCCGGCTCGGGGTGCCGTAGCTGCTCGACGATGTCGGTCAGGACGGGCTGGCGCTCGACGATCGTCTCGTTGACGTAGGCGTGCGCCACCTTGAGGGCGAAGCCGGAGCGCTCGTCCAGGCCGTGCCCCAGCGCGACCTCGATGATGGTGCGCAGCAGGGCGAGCTGGCCGGTGGTGGTGATGGCGGGGTCCAGCGGGTTCAGGCGGATGCCGTGGTCCAGGGCGGCCATCGGGTCCAGGCGGATGGGAGTTATTCCCAGCTCCTGGGCGATGAGGTTCCATTCGCCGACGCCGTCCTCGCCCTGGGCGTCGAGGACGACGACCTGGCGGTCGCGGAAGCGGAGCTGGCGCAGGACGTAGGTCTTCTCCAGGGCCGACTTGCCGTTGCCGGACTCGCCGAGGACCAGCCAGTGGGGCGCGGGGAGCTGCTGGCCGTACAGCTGGAAGGGATCGTAGATGTAGCCCTTCCCGGAGTAGACCTCGCGGCCGATGATGACGCCGGAGTCACCGAGGCCGGGGGCCGCGGTGGGCAGGTAGACCGCCTGGGCCTGTCCCGTGGAGGTGCGCACCGGCAGCCGCGTGGTCTCCACCTTCCCGAACAGGAAGGACGTGAAGGCTTCGGTGATGACGGAGAGCGGGTCCCGCATCAGGGCATCAACCCCTACCTTCGGATTCCGGTGGCGAACGGGAGCGTGTTCACGAAGGCCCGGTGGTGCTCGCGGTCGCACCACTCCAGCTTCAGATACGACTTTCCGGCCGACGCCCTTATCGTGCGCTTGTCGCGGGCCAGCGCCTCCGGGTTGCGGGAGGAGACGGTGATGTAGCCGACCAGGTTGACTCCGGCGGCGCCGCTCGCGAGGTCGTCGCCGCGCTGGTCGAGGCGGTTGTGGGCGGCGATGTCGCGGGGGTCGACGGTGCGGTTCATCTTGGCGGCGCGGGACGCCTCGGCCTCGTCGTTGGTCTTCTCCGTCAGCATGCGCTCGATGGCGACCTCGGTGGGTTCGAGGTCCATCGTGACGGAGACCGTCCGGATCACGTCGGGGGTGTGGACCAGCAGGGGGGCGAGGAAGTTGACGCCGACCGGGGTCATCGGCCACTCCTTCACCCAGGCCGTGGCGTGGCACCAGGGGGCGCGGGTGGAGGACTCGCGGGTCTTCGCCTGGAGGAAGGTGGGCTCCATGGCGTCGAGTTCGGCCGGCCAGGCGTTGCGCTTGGTCATCGCCTGGATGTGGTCGATCGGGTGGTCCGGGTCGTACATGGAGTGGATGAGCGAGGCGAGCCGTCCCTGGCCGAGGGGCTGTCGTACGCGGATGTCGGCTTCCTGGAGACGGGAGCAGATGTCCGTCAGCTCGCGGGCCATGACGACGGCGAGGCCGGCGTCGCGGTCGGCCTTGCCGCCGTGCGGGCGGGCCGCGCGGGCCATGGCGTGGGCCTCGGCGGCCAGTTCGCGGTTGTAGTGCATGCAGGCGACGAGATACGCGCGGTGCTGCTCGCTGCTGGTCGACACCATCGACTGGAGCTGGTCGTACGACTGCTGGAGCCATGTCAGGGAGCGGTCGTCGCCGCGTACGGCGACGTCCTTGGCGTGGGCGTCCGGGTCCGCGGGGAGGGTGCGGGCGAGCATCTGGAGGCGGGTGACGAATCCGTCGCCGTTGGCCACGTGCTTGAGGAGGGTGCCGAAGCGGTCGACGAGGGCTTCCTGGTCCTCGCTGTCGCGCAGTCCGACGCCGGGGCCCTCGATCTCGATGGCGGCGGTGACGGTCTTGCGGTCCGCGTGCAGCAGTACGGCGATCTCGTCGGGGCCGAACGGGGCGGCGAGCCAGGTGATGCGGCCGATGCCGGGCGGTGGGCCGATCTCGATCTCGCGCCCGTCGCGCCGGATGCCCGCCTCCATGACGCCGGAGCGGTAGGTGGCGTTCTGGCGCAGGGTGCGCTTGAAGCTGCGGTTGATCTCGAACCACTTGTAGAGCGTGCGGTGCTTGTAGGGCACGTAGACCGCGGCCAGCGCGAGCATCGGGAAGCCCATGAGGAGCACGATCCGCAGGGACAGCACCGGCACGAGGAGGCCGCACATCATGCCGAGGAACGCGCCCGTGATGATCAGCGCGATCTCGCCGGACTCTCTGTTCCGGCCGACGATCGCGTTCGGCCGGGCGCGGCCGATCAGATATGTACGGCGGGGCGTGACCGGATGGGACAGGTGGGACTCGGTCGTCAACGCCCTTCACCTCCTGAGCGGTTGCCGCTGCTGTTGCGGGTGTTGCCGGCGTGGGGTGAGTTGAGGGGGCTGGACGAGCGGGGCGCGGGTGCGGCGGAGGGGACAGATCCGCCGCCACCGTTCGAGGGGCGGGAGCTGTGGGCGGCGATGCCGCCGGCGGTCTGGTTCGCGGGGCGCGCGCCGCCTCCGCCGGACTGGCCTTGGCCGTTGTTGTCCGCGCGGGTGCTGTGGGTCTTGATGCCCTGGGCCACCAGGGTCGCGGGGGAGCTGATCACGGCGGCGGCCTTGCCCTCGGCGTTCTGCATGATGCGGTTGTTGCGGGAGCCCGCGATCTCGTCGCCGAAGCCGGGGACGAAGCGGTAGATCATCGCGGAGGCGAAGATGGCGAGCAGGATGATCGCGAGGCCGGAGACGACGGCGGAGAAGGCGTCGGGGCCGTCGTCGGCGCTGAGCGCGCCGGCCAGGCCGAGGACGATCACGATGACGGGCTTCACGAGGATGACCGCGATCATGATGCCGGCCCAGCGGCGGACGTGGCCCCAGAGGTTCTTGTCGACGAGGCCGGCGTAGACGACGGTGCCGAGGAGGGCGCCGACGTAGAGCAGGGCCGCCCGGATGACGAGTTCCAGCCAGAGGACGCCGGCGGCGAGGATGCTGACCAGGGAGACGACGATCAGCATGATCGGGCCGCCGCCGATGTTCTCGCCCTTCTCCAGGGCGCCGGAGAAGTTGCCGAAGAAGGCGTCGGTCTGGTCGCCGGTGGCTTTCGCGAGGACCTCGGAGACGCCGTCGGTGGCGGAGACGACGGTGTAGAGGATCAGGGGGGTGAAGGCGGAGGCCAGGACGGTGAGCCAGAGGAAGCCGATGGCTTCGCCGATGGCGGTGGACAGGGGGGCGCCTCTGACGGCTCGCTTGGCGACGGCCAGGAGCCACAGGAGGAGCGTGAGGATCGTGGACGCGGCGAAGACGACGGCGTACTGCTGGAGGAACTTCTCGTTGGTGAAGTCGACGTTGGCGGTGTCCTTGACGGCCGCGCTGAGCTTGTCGATGGTCCAGGCGGCGGCGTCGGCACAGCCCTTGGCGAGGGAGGAGAGGGGGTCGAGGGTGGAGGTGGGGTCGAGGGAGGGGGAGTTCGTACCGCCGCGGCTCGCGCCTTCGCCGCGTTCGCAGTAGTCCTTGGCGGGGCCGACGATGAGGTCGCAGTTGTCGTCGGACGGCGTGGGCGACGGCGTGGGGGCTGCGACGACCCGAGTGGCCAGCAGCAGCAGGGTGGTCTGTACGGCGGTGAGAGCGGCGGCGACCGTGACGGCGCGGCGCGGCTTACCGGGCATAAGTGAAGCCTCCGTACTCCTCGACTGCCTTGGCCATCTCGTCGGCGCTGGATGCCCTGGCGTCACCGGGAACGGGGGCGGGGCCGTCCTTCTGGGCGAAGCTGTCGACCTTCCAGTCGCCGTCCGCCCAGCGCATCTGGAGCGTGAGAGTGAACCAGTCACTGGTGACCGGGTTGGTCGTGGCCTCACCGGTTGTGCCGAACACACCACCGCACCAGACGTCGACGGCCGCGGCGGAGGCCGAGTAGTTCGTCACCTTGGTGCCGATCGGCATCGTGCGGGAGACGTAGGTGCTGCCCCTCTTGGCATTGCCGTTCGCGTCCAGGCCGATGTTGCTCAGGAACTCCTTGGAGTAGGCCTGCTTGAACTGGTCTTCCAGTGCGGCCTGTTTGTCGCTGACGAACACCTGCTGGACGATCTCGGCACGCCGGACCGGCTTGAGGATGTCGGCGGAGACCAGCACCACCGCGTAGTTCGCCGCCGCCGACTGGGCCCCCTGCTCGGTCTGGGCGAATCCTGCGGGGATTCCGTTCGACGTGGTGTTCACCGGGCGTTCGCCGGTCGGGGCTGTGGTCGAGGTCTCGGGGCCCGCCGTGCCGTCGTTCGGTGTCGCGGGGTCCTCGCCGCCCTGGTTGGCGAAGGCGATCGCGGCGATCAGGAGGACCACCACGCCGACCACCGTGACCAGGCTCCGTGAGGAGTTGCGGGGGCGCCGGGGGGCGCCGCCGTAGGGTTCGCCGTCCGGCAGTCTCGTACGGGTGTGGCCGGTGCCGCCGTAACCGCCGGAGGCCTCGTGTTCGTCCCCGGGACTCATGCCGCGTCCGCCCCCTCGATGCCGTAGGTGTACGACGGTAGCCGCGCTGGTTCCCGCGCGGGCGCGGTGTGGTGACTCGACATCAGGGACATCAGGGAAACGCAACCTCAGCCGGTGGGCACGACGGGCGGGTGGTGGTTAGTGGGGACCGGGCGCGCCCGGGGCGGACGTGGTGGGCGCTTACACCGCCATGCCGTACACGATGGTGAAGAGCGTGCCGAGGGAGCCGATGATGAACACTCCGGTGAGACCGGCGATGATGAGGCCCTTGCCCTGTTCCGCGCTGAAGGTGTCCCGGAGGGCCGTCGCGCCGATGCGCTGTTTGGCCGCCCCCCAGATGGCGATGCCGAGGCAGATGAGGATGGCCACGGCCATCACCACCTCGATCATCACCTTGGCCTCGTTGCCCAGGCTGCCGAAGGGACCCCAGTCCGGAGCGATCCCGCCGATGATGGTGTTGATGTCTCCCTCGTCGGCCGCAAAGAGCATGTAAGTCACCGCCCCTGTCGGGTAGTTCCGCAGTCCCCTGCGGTGCGCAGAGGTCAGGCCTCATTCTCGCCGACAACGGCGCCGTCGGATGTCGACTTGGCGTCATTGCTTGGCGGGTTTCGTACGAATACCTCGTATCGTCACTCTGTGTATCACGGCAGGTAACGCCGGGCAACGAGGTGGGTGCGGAACCTGTGGTGTGGTGCCGTCGTTGAGCCTCTTTACGACCGGAGCGGTCGTGTCGATGTTCCCCGGCTGAAGGCTATCGCCGCGCACCGTACGGGTGGTGACGCGGGGTCAGCGCGGGCGCAGTCCGTGCAGCAGGTGGTGGACGACCTCGCCGACGCTGTCCAGGGCGTCCTGGGGCGAGAGCGTGCAGTTGGCGGTGAACGCGGCGATGCCGTGCAGGGTGGCGCCCGCGAGGAGGGTGATGCGCTCGGGGTCGCCGTCGACGATCTCGCCGCGCCGCTGGGCGTCCGCGACCAGGCGCAGGAAGGGCGAGATGGAGCGCTCCACGGCGGCGGCGAGCTGCTCGGAGACGTCCGGGTCGTGCTTGCGGGCGTACATGAGTTCCAGCAGCTCGGCGTTGTCGATGGTGAACAGGAGGTAGGCGCGGGCGAGCGCGGTGAGCCGTTCCTCCATGGGGAGCGCGGGGTCGTCCGCGGCCTCCAGGGTCCGGATCATCCGCTCGAAGCCGGCGAGGGCGAGCGCGTCGAGCAGGGCCTGCTTGTCCTTGAAGTGGCGGCCGGGGGCGGCGTGGCTGACGCCGGTCTCGCGGGCGAGTTCCCGCAGGGACAGCGCCGCGGCGCCCTTCTCGCGCAGGGTGCGCTCCGCGCCGGTGAGCAGGGCGGCGCGGAGGTCTCCGTGGTGGTAGGGGCGGGTCTCCGGCATGCCCGCCATCCTATCTCGATGTTGTCGTTGACAGCATTGTTGTCGATGCCTACATTGAGGTCATGGCTACTACGAAGAACCAGAAGCCCGGCAAGTGGAACCTCGGCCGGATGCCCGGCCTCGCCGGCCGGACGGCCGTCGTCACCGGCGCCAACAGCGGTATCGGCCTCGCGGCCGCCGACGCGCTGGCGAACGCGGGTGCGCATGTCGTGTTCGCCGTGCGGGACACCCGGCGCGGGCAGGCGGCGGCCGCGACGGTGCGCGGGAGTACGGAGGTCAGGCGGCTCGACCTCGCGGACCTCGCCTCGGTACGGGAGTTCGCGCGGGAGTGGGGCGACCGTCCGCTGGATCTGCTGATCAACAACGCGGGCGTGATGATGCTGCCCGAGCTGCGGACCAAGGACGGCTTCGAGATGCAGTTCGGCACGAACCACCTCGGCCACTTCGCGCTGACGAACCTGCTGCTGCCGTACGTCACCGACCGTGTCGTGACCGTGTCCTCGGGCGCGCACCGGTGGAGTGGTGGCGCGCTCCACCTGGACGACGTGAACCTGACGTCGGGTTACACGCCGGTCCGCGCCTACGGCCGGTCCAAGCTGGCGAACCTGCTGTTCACGCTGGAACTCCAGCGGCGGCTCGCGCAGGCCGGCTCACCCGTCCGCGCCCTCGCCGCCCACCCCGGCTACGCGGCCACCAACCTCCAGAGCCACGCGGCCAACCCCGTCTCCCGCGTCGCCATGCTGATCGCCAACCGGATCGTCGCCCAGGACGAGCGGGCCGGCGCTCTGCCGACCCTGTACGCGGCGGTGACGGACCTGCCGGGCGCGAGTTACGTGGGGCCGGACGGCCTCGGGGAGATGCGCGGCGCCCCGACCCTGGTGAGCCGGTCGGCGGCGGCGAGCGATCCGGTGGCGGCCCGGGAGCTGTGGGCGGCGTCGGAGGAGCTCACGGGCGTGGGCTGTCCGCTCGGCGCCGGGACGGCAGCCTCCTGATCGACGGTCAGCAGCCGTCGTATGCCTGACGCCAGGACGTCGGGACGGACGCCGGCCGGGCTTCGGTGACGGCGTCCACGAGCTTCACGCCGTTTCACGGTCCCGCCTCTACACTGACGTGGGCGTACTCCCGGGCGGTGAGGGGCGGTTGACTGTGCGTAAGGCGTGGGTCGTGGCGATTGCCGCGACGGGGGCCGGAGTCGCGTTCGTGATGCTGCTCGTCGTCGGCGTGTACCTCGTGGCCGGGAACCTGGTCAACGGGATGGGCGGCGCCGGGCGGAAGCTCGCCAAGGGGTCGGTGCCCGCCGCCTATCAGACGCTCGTGCAGAAGTGGGGCAATCTGTGCCCCGCCATCAACCCGGCCCTGCTCGCCGCGCAGTTGTACCAGGAGAGCGGGTTCAACCCGGCGGCCCGGAGTCCGGCCCAGGCGCAGGGGATAGCGCAGTTCATCCCGGGGACCTGGGCCTCGCACGGCATCGACGGCGACGGCGACGGCGACCGTGACGTGTGGGACCCGAACGACGCGATCCCCTCGGCCGCGTCCTACGACTGCACGCTCGCCAAGTACGTCAAGGACGTGCCGGGCGACGCGACGAAGAACATGCTCGCCGCGTACAACGCGGGCGCCTACGCCGTGATCAAGTACGGGGGCGTGCCGCCGTACAAGGAGACGCAGAACTACGTCCGGGTCATCACCTCGCTCCAGGAGAGCTTCGCCGCGCCCGTCGGGCGGGTCGATCCGTCCGAGCAGGCCGCCGCCGCCATCCACTACGCGCAGAAGAAGCTCGGCACGCTGTATCTGTGGGGCGGCAACGGCACGCCCGAACAGGGCGGACGGTTCGACTGCTCGGGGCTGACCAAGGCGGCGTACGCGAGCGTGGGGATCACGCTGCCCCGGGTCGCCAACGACCAGTACAACGCCGGGCCGCACCCGGAGCGCGACGAACTGCTGCCCGGAGATCTGGTGTTCTTTTCGGACGACCTCACGAACTCCCGGGCCATCCGACATGTGGGGATTTATGTCGGTGGCGGATACATGATCAACGCGCCTCGACGGAACACGGTGATCCGGTTCGACCCGATTGACACCCCTGATTACTTCGGTGCGACCCGGGTGACCGAGGATGGCGCGAAAGCGCTCCCCTCGGCGGTCTGAAACGGCCCGAGACGGAATGTGAACCCCAGCCCTGAGCTGCGGCGATGTATCTCTCTTCGATAACGTATGCGTGATCATTCAGTGGAACCCGGAACGGACGGACGGAGGTCGTGCGTTCCTGTTGACGTAGCCCACCGGACGGATCCGGCACGCGGATCGACGCGGATCTACGGACCACGGGGTGGCATCGCGGCGCATGCACGGGTGCGCGCGACGGACGACGACGAAGGGGCCGCTGCATCATGGCTGGACTCGCGCAATCCGGGTCGAACCCTGACGTCGAGCTGCTCTACGAGATCAATGGCCTGGCCAAGGAAGCGCCCGGGTGGTTCGACCGGACCATGGGGTTCGTCGGTGAGTACGGACTGCTGCTCGCCATGGCGCTGCTCGTGGTGTGGTGCTGGTGGACCGTGCGGAGGCGTGCCGGCGTCTCCGGCGAGGACGCGGCGGGTTCCGTCGCGGCGCTGGTGTGGGCGCCGCTGGCCGCCGGCGTCGCGGTACTGGTGAACGTGCCGATACGCGGATTCGTGGAGCGGCCGAGGCCGTTCCTCACCCATGACGGGCTGGAGGTCCTGGTCTCCGGGAAGACCGACTTCTCGTTCGTGAGCGATCACGCGACCATCGCGATGGCGCTCGGGGTCGGCCTGTTCGTCGCCCATCGCACCTTCGGGCTCGTGGGGATCGGACTGGCCCTGCTCGAAGGTTTCTGCAGGGTGTACATGGGCGTGCACTATCCGACGGACGTCGTCGGCGGGTTCGCGCTGGGCACGGCCGTCGCGCTGCTGCTCTCCCCGGTGGCCATGGCCATGCTGACGCCTGTGATGACGGCCGTGGAGCGATCGCCCCGGGCGGGCGGTCTGGTGCGGCGGCGGTCCGAGGCGGAGGGGCGGGAAGCCCGGGTCCCGGAGGCTCGCAGGGGCGCCACGGAGGCCGAGGCGCGGGACCTCGCGGCGTAGGCCCGCGGCCTCGGAGCGGGCAGGGCGGCGCGGCTACAGCGCCTGGGGGTGCGTGAACGTCCTGTTCGGGTCGTAGATCCGCTTCAGCTTGGTCAGGCGCGGGGCCGCGGCGCCGTAGTACGCCTTGCGCCAGTCCTTGAGCGTCGGATCCGTGTAGTTCTGGTACGCCGCTCCGGACGCGTACGGGCGCATCGCGCCGTGCGCCGAGGCCAGCCAGGACTGGGCCGAGCCGCCGGACGTGCCCGCCCGCCAGGAGGCGATGTACTGGGCCAGCATCCGTGAGCGGCGGTGCACGAAGGCCGTCGCCGTCGGGGAGACGCGGTTGACCGCGCCGCCCAGGGCCGTGAACGCGATGCTGCCCGCGCCGCCGCGCACCGACGACACCTGGGCGAGCAGCGCGCCGATGCCGGCCGCCGAGAGCGAGCGGTCGAAGAAGTCGGAGCGGGCGGCGTAGGTCTCGCGTCCCAGGGCGCCCTGCGGGGAGCGGCCGGGGGTCGTGCCCGGAAGGTGGCACTGGGCGTCCGTGGCGAAGGAGGAGCAGCCGGCGTAGACCTCCATCGACTCCGCGTAGGAGCGGCGTTTGAGCGAGACATAGGAAGCGGGGGCGCCGATCCGGTCGGCGAGGCGGTCCACGGCGTTCTGGAGTTCGCCGTAGGTGCCCAGCGAGAAGGCGGCGACGGAGACCGTCGGGGTGCCGCCGGCCGCCTTCTCCAGGTGGAGGGAGGACCAGATCTCGTCGGGCTGGTCCGGACCCCACTCCTGCCAGGCCGCCACGACCGCGGCCGCCTTGCTCCACGGCCAGGTCAGATACGCGGAGACCGTCTGCGGGGCGGGGTGGGTGCGGAACTGGAGTTCGGTGACGACGCCGAAGTTGCCGTTGCCCGCGCCGCGCAGCGCCCAGAAGAGGTCCGCGTGGTGCGAGGCGTCGGCGGTGATCTGCTTGCCGTCCGCCGTGACCAGGGTCGCCGCGGTGAGGCTGTCGCAGGTCAGGCCGTACGCCCGGGAGACGACCCCGTGCCCGCCGCCGAGCACCAGGCCGGAGACGCCGACCGTCGGGCACGAGCCGGCCGGGATGGTGACGCCCTTGGCGGCGAGGGAGCGGTAGACGTCGATCAGTTTCGCGCCGGCGCCGACGACGGCGGTGCCGGCGCTCGCGCGGACGCGGTCGAGCCGGGAGACGTCGATGATCAGGCGGCCGTTGCCGGACGACCAGCCGGCGTAGGAGTGGCCGCCGTTGCGTATCGCCACGCGTATGCCGCGGGCTCGGGCGTAGGCGAGGGTCGTGCCTATGTCCTCCCGGTGGGCGACGTAGGCGACGCCGGCGGGCTTGAGAGCGTCGAAGCGGGTGTTGTAGAGCTGATGGGCGGTGGGCCAGGAGGCGTCACCGGGGCGCACCAGCGTTCCGTCGAGATCGCGGGCCAGCGCCGACCAGTCGGCGGCGGCCGCGGCCGCCGCCGGGGTCCGGTCGGGGGTGGCGCTCGCGAGGGGGCCGGTGCTCGACGGGGAAGGGCCGCCGGCCGTGCCGGGCGTGGCCGTCGTGGTTCCGGGTCCGCCACCGCATGCCGCCGTCGACGCGAACCCCGCGACCGCGGCGGCGCCGCCCGCGATGAACCTGCGCCGTTCCATAGTTGCCTCCCGCTCCCACTGCTTTACATGGGACGAGACGTTCCGCAGGGGTCGGGGGTTCCCGTGAGGCGTACATCGGCGGACGTGCCCCGCGGGACCGCCCGCGGACGATCACCGCTACCCACAGTCACGCCGGAACCCTGTCTGTTGTGCGACATAAGCCGGGCCTGGCAGCAATTTCGTCCAGGGCGCCGCATATGTTCCCATGTGATGAGGGTTCCGGGGGATTCTTCCTCATCTGCGCTGGTGGGGGCTTCGGTCGGGACCTGTGTGTGCCCTCCCCGTAAGCATTCCGTTACCTAACCACGCCGACCGCAGGGGTTCACCCTCCGTTCACTTACGGCCATAGGCGGCTTCACCTGATCTGCCTAATTTCGGCCTTACCGGAGACGGGGTGCGCGAACGCGTCCGCCTCCGTACAGACCTCGCACGCCGCCGATTCAGGACGGCGGCTCCTGGAAGGAACTCCCGAAAGTGAAGCTTCAGCGCATGAACCGGCGGGCCCTCACCCTCGGTGCTCTCGCCGTCTCCGGCGCCCTGGCCCTCACGGCGTGCGGCTCCGACGACACCGGTACCGGCACCGACGCCGGTGGCGACTCGTCCGCCAGCGCTCCCGCGGCCGGCGCGATCGACTGCGGTGACGCCAAGGGTCAGCTGCTGGCCGACGGCTCCTCCGCGCAGAAGAACGCCATCGACGCCTGGGTGAAGGCCTTCACGGCCTCCTGCAAGGACGTCCAGATCAACTACAAGGGCTCGGGCTCGGGCGCCGGCATCACGGCGTTCACCCAGGGCCAGGTCGCCTTCGCCGGCTCCGACTCCGCGCTGGACGAGGAAGAGATCGCGGCCTCCAAGGAGGTCTGCCAGGGTGGCCAGGGCATCGACCTTCCGATGGTCGGCGGCCCGATCGCCCTCTCCTACAACGTTCCGGGTGTCGACAGCCTGGTGCTCGACGCCGAGACGATCGCCAAGATCTTCGACAGCAAGATCACCAACTGGAACGACGCGGCGATCAAGAAGCTGAACCCCGAGGCCGACCTTCCCGACCTGAAGATCCAGGCCTTCCACCGCTCGGACGAGTCCGGCACCACGGACAACTTCACCAAGTACCTGATCGCCACCACCCCGGACAACTGGAAGTACGAGGGCGGTAAGGCCTGGCAGGCCAAGGGCGGCCAGTCGGCCTCCGGCTCCTCCGGTGTGGCCCAGCAGGTCTCCCAGGTCTCCGGCGCCATCAGCTACATGGAGCTGTCCTACGCCGAGGGCATGGACGTCGTCGCCATCGAGACCGGTGCCGCCGAGCCGGTCAAGGCCTCCACCGACGGTGCCACCGCGGCCATCGCGGACGCCGAGGTCGTCGGCCAGGGCAAGGACCTCGCCCTGAAGATCAACTACAAGACCAAGGCCGAGGGTGCCTACCCGATCACCCTGGTCACCTACGAGATCGTCTGCGACAAGGGCAACAAGGCCGACAGCCTGCCCGCGACCAAGGCGTTCCTGAACTACGTCGCGAGCGAGGACGGCCAGGGCCAGCTGGCCGACGCCGGCTACGCGCCGATCCCCGCCGACATCATCGCGAAGGTCCGCACCACCATCGAGGGCCTGAGCTGACCTGAGTGCGAGGCCCGGTCCCCCACACCACGGGGGGCCGGGCTCCGCACCGTCCGGTGCACCGCCGCCAGGAGCCGCACGACAAGTGGGGCTCCGCAGACCGGAGAACCTAGTGGACATAACGACGAAGCACACTGCCGCGCCTCCACCCATGCCGCAGCCGACGAGCGACGAGCGCAAGCGCGCCGCCCGCGGCGCCACCCGGCCCGGTGACCGAGTCTTCCTCGGTCTTTCCCGCGGGTCGGGCATCCTGCTGTTGGTGGTCATGGCCGCGATCGCGGTCTTCCTGACCTACCGCGCAGTCCTCGCCATCAGCAAGGACGAGGGCAACTTCCTCACCACCTTCGAGTGGAACACGGGCCTCCAGCCGCCGGTCTTCGGCATCGCCGTCCTGGCGTTCGGCACCGTGGTCTCCTCGATCGTCGCCATGGTCATCGCGGTTCCGATCGCCGTCGCCATCGCGCTCTTCCTGACCCACTACGCCCCGCGCCGGCTGAGCGGTCCGATCGCCTACGTGATCGACCTGCTCGCCGCCGTGCCGTCCGTCGTGTACGGCCTCTGGGGCGCCCTGATCCTCGTTCCGCACCTCGGCGGACTCTTCGCCTGGCTCGACGAGTACTTCGGCTGGACCGGCATCTTCGAGTGGAACGGCGGCACGCCGCGCTCGATGCTCACCGTCGGCATCCTGCTGTCGATCATGATCCTGCCGATCATCACCAACGTCAGCCGCGAGGTCTTCCGCCAGGTCCCGCAGATGCACGAAGAGGCGGCTCTGGCCCTCGGCGCCACGCGCTGGGAGGTCGTCCGCATGGCGGTGCTGCCGTTCGGCCGCTCCGGCGTGATCTCCGCGTCGATGCTCGGCCTCGGCCGCGCGCTCGGCGAGACGATCGCCGTCGCCACCGTGCTCTCGCCCTCGTTCGACATCCAGGCCAGCCTGCTGGACCCGGGTGGCGGCACCTTCGCCCAGAACATCGCCAGCAAGTTCGGTGAGGCGGACCTCTTCGGCCGGGACGCGCTGATCGCCTCCGGTCTGGTCCTGTTCGTCATCACCCTGCTGGTCAACGGCGCGGCCCGCGCGATCATCGCCCGCCGCAAGGAGTACTCGGGGGCCAACGCATGAGCCACGCCGTCCTCACCAAGCGCCGCAACACGCTGCGCGGTGCCAGCCTGCCCAAGTGGGCCCCCTACGCGATCGCCGTCGGTTCCGTCGCGCTCGCCGTGGGCATCGGTGTCGTCGCCGGACTGGACAGCCGAATCCAGTGGGGTCTGATCGCCGCCATCCTGTACGTCCTCGGCGTGTACACGATCTCCATGGCCGTCGAGGGCAAGCGGCAGGCCAAGGACCGTGTCGCCACCTCGCTGGTGTGGTCCGCCTTCTTCGTCGCCGTGGTGCCGCTCACCTCGCTGGTGTGGGCCACCGTGGAGCGCGGTGTGAAGGTGTTCGACGTCTACTTCCTGACGCACTCGATGGGTGTCGTCGGTGACCGGGAGCCGGGCGGCGGTATCTACCACGCCATCATCGGCAGCCTGGAGCAGGTCGGACTCGCGACGCTGATCGCCGCGCCGATCGGTGTGCTCACCGCGATCTACCTCGTCGAGTACGGGCGGGGCAAGCTGGCCCAGGCCGTCACGTTCTTCGTCGACGTCATGACGGGTATCCCGTCGATCGTCGCCGGTCTGTTCATCCTCAGCATCATGCTGATGTTCGACATGCAGCCGTTCGGCTTCGCCGGCTCGCTCGCGCTGGCGATCCTGATGGTGCCGGTCGTGGTGCGCTCGACGGAGGAGATGCTCAAGCTCGTGCCGAACGAGCTGCGTGAAGCGTCGCTCGCGCTGGGCGTGCCGAAGTGGCGGACGATCCTGAAGATCGTTCTGCCGACGGCGATCGGTGGTATCACCACCGGCATCATGCTGGCGGTCGCCCGTATCGCCGGTGAGACCGCGCCGGTGCTGCTGCTGGTGTTCGGTAACCCGTTCATCAACAACAACCCGTTTGAAGGGGCCCAGGCCTCGCTGCCGCTGTACATCTACCAGCAGTACTCTCAGAGCGCCGGTGCCGAACCCGCGTACGACCGTGCGTGGGCGGCGTCGCTGACGCTGATCGCCTTCGTGATGATCCTGAACCTGCTGGCCCGCGGCGTCGCCCGCTGGAAGGCCCCCAAGACCGGTCGCTGACGCGGCCACACAGCGACCGAATTCCGAAAGAAGCAGTGATTTCACATGGCCAAGCGCATTGATGTCAGCGGCCTCAGCGCCTACTACAGCTCCTTCCGAGCCATCGAGGACATCTCGATGACCGTCGAGCCCCGTTCGGTCACGGCCTTCATCGGGCCGTCCGGATGCGGCAAGTCCACGTTCCTGCGGACGCTCAACCGGATGCACGAGGTGACGCCGGGCGGACGCGTCGAGGGCAAGGTCATGCTCGACGACGAGAACCTGTACGGGCAGGGTGTCGACCCGGTGTCCGTGCGGCGTGAGGTCGGCATGGTGTTCCAGCGGCCGAACCCGTTCCCGACGATGTCGGTGTACGACAACGTGGCGGCGGGGCTGAAGCTGCTGGGGTCGTTCAAGAAGTCCCAGCTGGACGACATCGTGGAGAAGTCGCTCAAGGGCGCGAACCTCTGGAACGAGGTCAAGGACCGGCTGAACAAGCCCGGGTCGGGGCTGTCGGGTGGTCAGCAGCAGCGGCTGTGCATCGCGCGGGCGATCGCCGTCGAGCCGAACGTCCTGCTCATGGACGAGCCGTGCTCCGCGCTCGACCCGATCTCGACGCTGGCGATCGAGGACCTCATCGGTGAGCTGAAGGAGCGCTTCACGATCGTCATCGTGACGCACAACATGCAGCAGGCCGCGCGTGTGTCCGACCGGACGGCGTTCTTCAACCTGTCGGCCGTGGGGCAGCCGGGCAAGCTGATCGAGATCGACGACACCGAGCGGATCTTCTCGAACCCGTCGGTCCAGGCCACGGAGGACTACATCTCCGGGCGTTTCGGCTGATCAAGCCCCTCGCGGTGCTGCATGGCGGTGCCACCGCGAGGACGAAAAGGGCCCGCCCCTGGCTCCCGGGGGCGGGCCCTGTCTTTTTGTGCCTGGTGGGGGTGTTGCGCTGGGTGTTGCGGGTGCGGGTGCGTGCCGGGTGCTGCCTGCGGCGCCTGTGGTTGTCCGGTGGGGGTTGCTGTCGCGCCCAGGGTGCGGCTTGTCGTCGGGGTCGGGCCGGGGGGTGTCCGTCCTCGGAACGGCGCGGAATCGGTCTC
>NZ_JBSFCI010000073.1:0-16748 GCF_053593375.1 Streptomyces sp. NPDC002309
CGCCCTCATCTCCCTCATCGCCGTCATCAACGCCTACAACCGCATCAACGTCATCAACCAGCAGCCCGCCGGCAGCTACCAGCCCGGCATGTTCGACTGACAAGGAACTCCGGCGGGCTATGAGGGCCGCGTTGCCGCGTCCCCGCGCCCGTCGCCGCTCCAGCAGGCTGCGCCCCGCGAACTCACGCTCCCGCAGGGGGCTCTGAGGCAGGGCAGGCAGGTGGGTCACCCCGAGCAGCTCGGGGTGACCCACTTCGGCATGAGGGCGGCACGGACGGTGTCGCCTCGACGGATACGACGACAAGGTTGGTCCCCCGGACCGGGGCGCCTCGGCCGGTCACTCGCGGGGGAGGGCGAAGTCGTGCGGCGGGGTGGCCGGTCGGCGCCCGCGCCGACTAGCTTGACCTCGTGGGCCAGGATCAACGACTGCTGCACGCCTCGTCGTTCGGCTCGGCGGCGGGCGCGTACGCCGAGCACCGTCCCGACTACGCCGACGAGGCGGTGCGTTGGGCTCTAGAGGCCGCGCCCGGCCCGCGCGTGCTGGACCTCGGTGCCGGCACCGGCAAACTGACCGCCGCACTGGCCGCGTCGAGGACCGAGGTCGTCGCGGTCGAGCCCGACCCGGCGATGCTGTCGGAACTGCGCCGCTCGCTGCCGGCCGTCCGGGCCCTCCCGGGCAGCGCGGAGGCGATTCCGCTGCCCGACGCGTCCGTCGACGCCGTGCTGGCCGGCAATGCGATGCACTGGTTCGACATGGCCGTCGCGGGGCCCGAGATCGCCCGGGTCCTCTCCCCCGGCGGCGTCCTGGCCGGCCTGTGGAACGTCATGGAGGACGGGGTCGAGTGGGTGGGCGAGCTCGCGCGGATCAGCGGGAGCGCGGCCGTCGGCCCCCGTGACACGCCCGCCGCGTGGCGCTCCGAGACGGCCGGGGCGCACCTTCCGAGGACCGCCGGGACGGCCCGGTTCGGCTCACCGGAGCAAGCCTTGTTCCCACACGGGCAGCGCCGCACGGCCGACTCCCTCGTCGCGACGCTCGCGACCCGGGCAGGAATGCTGGTCATGCCGGATCGCGAACGAGAGGCCGCGCTGGGCCGGATCCGGGCCTTCCTCGCGAGCAGACCGGAGACCGCCCAGGGCGAGTTCACCCTCCCCCTGCTGACCGGCGTGCTGCGCGTCCGCCGCCTGTGAGGTGTGCACGACCTCTCCGACCAGCTTCGATGTGGGGCTTCGCACATGCGGTTCCTGCTAGCGGTAGGTGAGAACCACCGCTGGCTTCAAGGACACCTCTCCCTCTGGGCGCAAGGCTGGAAGCAGTTCGGTTGCCGGCCGCGGAGGCGGAGGAACTGCCGCTGCGGCGGGTTCAGCATGTTTTGTAGTTTTTTTCTGGAAGGACTCATCTTGACTTCCTCCCCCTCCTGAAGGGAGGGGGATTCCTACGGCTCGCGCCGTGGGGTTTCCTGCTTCGTCGCCGGCTGCCCGCCCGGAGTGTTCCGTTGAGGTCTTACACCAGCTCCACAGGCTGCCACCGTCAGTCTTCGGTACGGCTCGCGACCGGACGGCGGCACGCGTCCCGGGCGTGCTCCTCCGCCACCGCGCCGCGACGACACGGTCGCGACAGTCGCCCGCCCCGTGACCGGGCCACGCGCCGCAGCACGCGGGACCGGGTCGCGGGGCGGGTCGCCCGCGGTCAGGCCGGTGTGCGGGGGTCGACGAGCCGGTCGGCCGCCGGAGCGCTGGTGGGGACGAAGACCGGGGCTTCCTGCTGGTAGAAGATGTCGATGTCCGCCTCCTCACCGCCGACGATCAGCGTGTCCCACGCCCCGCTCTCCTGGAGCGTCCGCAGGGTCGCCGGGGCCAGCGGGGAGAGGTGGGCGCGCAGTTCCTCGTCGTCGGGCAGGCCCGGCAGGCGCGCCGCGAGGCGGTCACGGATCGTCCGCATGCGGTCCAGCAGGACCTCCAGGTCCTGCCCGGAGGATTCCTCGGACGCGGTGCCCCCGGCAGCGGATCCGGCGGCACCGGCCGCCGGGCTCGACGTACCGGTCATGCTGCTGTCGATGATGTCCTTGATCGCCCGGGTCACGCCCTTCTCGTCCGTCGTGACCATCGCGTTCCAGGCGCGGCTCTTGTGGCGGTACTGCAGCATCGACATCGCCGCCTCGTGGCGGATGAAGTCCGCGTCACGCAGCGGACGGCCCTGCCAGACCCGGCTGAGGGAGCGGGCCAGGGAGACGGCCGAGGCGAGACCGCTGTTGAGACCGCGGCCGGGCCAGAAGTGGATGGCGTTGGCCGCGTCGCCCAGCAGGAAGCCGTACGTCCCGGGACGGTCGGCGGCGGGGCGGGTGAGCTGGGCGGTGAACCGCGGGCGCTGCACCATGTCCAGACGGAACGACGTGACCGCGCTGAGGTCGTCCTCGGGGACGCCGTAGAGCCGCAGGCCCTCCTGGATCCGCTTCCACAGCGGCGAGCCGCGCAGCAGCGCGGGCAGGAACAGCGTGCCGTGGGTCGGGCAGACGAACTCGTTGTCCTCCTGCCGGGTCATCACGCACGGCCGGGCCGCGATGCACTCCTCGAAGACCTGCCGCACCGGGTCGATGCCGATGACGTTGCGCGCCTCCTCGCGGGTCAGCCGCATGTTCAGGAAGCCCTCGCCGCGGAGCGAGTTGAGCAGGAACCGGTTCTGCGCCACCGTCAGCAGGACGCTCATCGGGTCCGGCAACCGGGACTTGACCCTCAGTCCCAGCACCACGTCCTGAAGGTGTTCCCCGTCGAGGGAGTAGATGGAGGCGTCGGCGGCGCCGAAGCGGTCCGCGAAGTGCTCGCGGGTGCGTGAACGGCCGCCCTCGCAGATCACCAGCACATGGTCGTGGGCGATGAGGTGCTCGTGCTCCTCCGGGTCGAACCGCTTGGGCACCAGCCGGATCGCGGACTTGCCGTTGGCCAGCTCCAGCAACTGGTCCTCGACGTGCGCGATACGGATGTTGCGCGGCGGTCGTCCGTTGACGGAGTCGGGCCCCAGCGGCCACATCTCGGAGAACTGGCCTTCACCGAACAGCGCCGACCCCATCTCCTCCGTCAGCGCGAGGTACTGCCTGCTCTGGACGGTGACGACCTGCTGGCGGCGGACGTTGCCGTGCGTCTCGTCCTTCCAGATCACGTCGGTACCGCTGCGCATCCACCGACCGTCGTAGACGGTGACGGCGACCCGCCCCCGCAACGCGTCCTCCAGCAGCAGGGCGAAGGCCAGGCCGACCGGGCCGCCGCCGGTCACCGTGACCCGCAGCACCCCGGGGTCCACGACCGCCCCGGCGCGCGGCAGGGCGAGCTGGGAGAGGTCCATGACCGTCTCCACGGCCTCCTGCGTCTCGAACAGGAACGTCTCGTCGCCGATGCGTATGGTGTCGCCGGGCGTCAGTTCCTGCCGGGTGACGCGCTTGTCGTTGACGTACGTGCCGTTCCTGCTGTCACGGTCGTGCAGCACGTACGCGCCGTTCTCCGAGACGATCTCGGCGTGCAACCGGGAGGCGCTGACACTGACGATGATGACGTCATTGTCACTCTTGCGTCCGAACGTCAGCGGAGCGTCGCCGAGGACCACGCTCTGACCGGCGAAGGGACCGCTGCGTCCCACGATGACCGACAACACGGAAACTCCTTAGGATAAAGCCGGGTTGGTCGAGGTATGTACGGCATGTCGCGGGGCCGGGTTCAGTGGCCGTCCGGACGGCACGTGATCGAGAACGGCACGGAGTTGGACTTCGCGGTGAAGGGCGAGCGGATCTCCACCGCCATCGCGCTCCGCAGCGCCCCCTCCTGCGCGTATGTGGACAGCCGTATCGTCTGCTGCCGGGTGGTCGGTTGGCCCTCCCGGAACTCCAGCGTCCGCCACTCCCGGTCGACGACCGAGCCGTTCTCCGAGACCCATCGGTACGAGATCTGGACGGGCGGCCGGGTCGTCGTAAACGTCGCGGTGAACCAGGGCACCTGGCCCTCACCTGGAGGGCAACTGCCGTCGTAGGTGGTGGCGTTGCCCGCCACCGTGACCGACACGGGCTGCGAGGCGCTGCCGCCGTCCCCCTTCCCCTCCCCGCCGTCCCCGTCACCCTCGCCGTCACCCGCGAGCGCATAGGTCAGTCCTCCGCCGAGCAGAGCCAGCACGGTCACGCCGGCACCGATCAGGTAGGCGGTACGGCGGTTGCGCCGTGGGGGGACGGACACCGGAGCGGTCTCGTACCCGAACCCGGGGCCCTGCGGCGGGATCACGGGACCGAACCCCGTCCCGGCGGGAGCGTGGCCGAAGGACGGCATCGGCGACGGTGCGGTCGCGGCGGGGGCGGCCGGGACCCCCGCGCCCCCCGCGACCGGCGCGGTCGCCGTCCCGGCGGGGGCGGGCGACACCACGGTGGGCTCGCCCGGGGTGATCTGCCCCGGCGTGGAGATCCCGGTCGTGGAGTTTCCGGTCGTGGGATTTCCGGCCGTGGGACTTCCGGTCGTGGAGATCCCGGTCGTAGAGTTTCCGGTCGTCGGGGTGGCGGCTGTCGGGGTGACGGTCGTCGTCCCGGTCGCGGGGAGCGCGGCTGTCCTGTTCTCGACGGCGGTCGGCACGGTCTGTCCGTCCTGTCCGTTCCGTCCCGCCTCGCCGGCGGCAAGCGCCGCGGTCCGTGGCTCGTCCGCCGCCGTGACCTCCGCCGTGACCTCCGCCGTCACTCCGGGCGTGACGACGGCCGTGGCCGAGGTCGCGGCAGGCGCGGTCGTCGTTGCGGCGGTTGCGCCGGAGCCGGACCCGGAGTCGGTGACGGGCTCCGAGGGAACCGCCGGCTCTCCGGCGGCGAGGCGCAGTTCCCGCCCGGCCTCCTCGGCCGTCATCCGCTCCTCGGGGTCCTTGCGCATCAGGCCCTCGATGACCGTCGCGAGCGGGCCCGCACGGTGCGGAGGCGGCAGTTCGTCGTCCACGACGGCGCGCAGCGTCGCCAGTGCCGTCGTCCGGCGGAACGGCGACCGGCCCTGTACCACCGCGTAGAGGAGCGCGCCCAGCGACCACAGGTCGGAGGCGGTTCCCGGCGTCCGGCCCAACGCCCGCTCAGGCGCCAGGTATTCGGGCGAGCCGACGACCTCGCCGGTCATCGTCAGCGCCGTGTCCCCCTCCACGGTGGCTATCCCGAAGTCGGTCAGCACGACCCGCCCCTCGTCGCCGAGCAGGACGTTGGCGGGCTTCACGTCGCGATGCAGTACCCCCACGCCGTGCGCGGCGCGCAGCGCGGCCAGCACCTCGACGCCGATGCGAGCGGCCTCCTTCGGCGGCAGGGCGCCCTCGGCGCCGATCACGTCGGCCAGCGACCGGCCTCGGACGAGTTCCATCACGATCCACGGCCGGCCGTCGAAGGAGGCCACGTCGTAGACGGTCACCACGCCACGGGCGTTGACCCGGGCCGCCGCCCACGCCTCCCGCTCCAGGCGGGTGTACATCCGCGCGGTGCGCTCCGCGGGGAGTTCGACGGAGGCACGCACCTCCTTGACCGCGACCTCGCGGTGCAACACCTCGTCGCGGGCGCGCCACACGATGCCCATGCCGCCCTCGCCGAGCACCGAGAGCAGTCTGTACCGCCCGGCGACGAGCCGCTCACCCGCGTCCGGCGACGCCGCGTCCTGGTTGTGCATGAGGGGTCAACTCCCTGTCTCTGCGAACTGCCAGGAACAGTATGATGAATCACGAGACGATCACTGAAACCATCGAGCCAAGGGCGACCCACAGGTCCGCAGAGGCTCCTGGTGCGTGGTCCGGAGGTGCTCGACGCCGGTGTCGAGTGCCGCCTCGAGGTGGGTCGAGTGACCCGAGGACATCATGATGGCCCCCCTCACTGCTCCCGCATGCCCCAGGGGGATCCGTACTCCATGAGGAGGTCCAGGAAGGGGCGGGCCGGGAAGGCCTCCGGTCCCAGGACGCCCTTGCCTGTCCACGCGCCGGACGCGAGGAGTTCCAGGGCGACGACCGGGTTGATCCCGGTCTGCCAGACCACGGCCTGGCAGCCGTACTCCGCCATCGACCACTCGTTGTCGACGACGTGGTACAGGTACACCTCGCGCGGCTCGCCGTCCTTCAGACCGCGTACGAGGGTGCCGGCGCAGGTCCTGCCCCGCATACGGTCGCCCAGGGTGGCCGGGTCGGGCAGGCAGGCGGCGACGACGTCCCGGGGTGAGACGGCGACCGGGCCCCGCGGGCCGGGCACGGTGACCGGTTCCGTGCGGTCGAGGCCGATCAGACGCAGCGTCCTCAGGGTGTCGATGAATTCGGTACCGAGGCCGTATTTGAAGGTGACGCGCCCCGCGTCGATCCACCGGGGCACGAGGAGGACCTCCTCGTGCTCGACGTTGACGCACTCGACGGGACCGATGCCCTCGGGAAAGTCGAACACCTCGGGTTCGCTGAAGGGCTCGGTGGTGAACCATCCGCGCTCCGCCTCGTAGACGACGGGCGGGTTGAGGCATTCCTCGATCGTCGTCCAGATGCTGAACGACGGGGCGAAGGCGAGGCCGTCGACGGTGAGGTCGGCCCCGTCGCGGATGCCGATCTCCTCGATCCGGTCGAAGAGTTCATCGGCCGCGTGGCGGGCGAAGACGTCGGACAGGCCGGGCTCGACGCCCATGCCGACCAGGGCCAACAGGCCGCTCTCCTCCCACTGGCCGGCCTCGGCGAACTGCGCGTCGCCGAGCTTCACGCCGCACCGCTCGTAGGGGTGCTCGGGATGCGGCCGGGACAGCGACATCGCCATGTCCAGATAGGTGACGCCCGCCGCGTGCGCCGCCCGGAAGAGGGGCATCACGAAGCGCGGGTCGGTGGCGTTGAGCAGGACGTCGCACCCGTGGCGCCGCAGCAGTGCCGTGACCTCCTGTTCGTCCCGGGCGTCCACCCGCTCCGCCCGGAAGCGGTCGCCCCGATCCCCCAGGGACGCGACGGCCGCCTCGGCTCGTGCACGGTCGTGGTCGGCCACGACCATCGTGTCGAGGAACGGCCGACGGGCCACGATCCGGGTGATCGCCGTGCCCACGCCACCGGCTCCCACGAGAAGTACGCGCATGATCAGTTCCGCCTCTCAGTCGAGCGTGTGTCGGTCGGGAGGGACCCTGGCCGGGGTCAACGGCGCCCCCACGCATCAGGTCCATCACGTTGGCACAAGACACGCCCGCACGTGGAGAGGACCCGAGGCGCCGAAGCCCGTCGTCCGCGAGGAACAGCGGCGGCGCCCCACCGGGAGCGGCACCGTGCATTCATGGTCTCGATCCCCACCGAGGTGGTGGCAGCCGCGATGGTGGACGGGGCGAACCGGTTCACCGCGTTCGTCCGGATCGCGCTGCCGATGGGTCGGAACTCACGGATCACGGCCGGTCGGTTCACTTCCTGTTCGCCTGGTCGGACTTCGTCTTCGCGCTTACGCTCAACACCACACCACATGACGGCCCGTGCCCACATGGGGATTCGGGTTCCATCGTGGCGGGATGAACCGTGATGGCGACCGCCGTGCTCTCCGCGGCACCGGCCGCGTTACTGCTCGTCGTCGCTCAGAACAACCAGCCCGGCGTTCGGCCGTCAGGGGGGTTCCGGCACTGCCCGGCCCGGCCTCCGTGCCGAGGGCGGCGGAAGACGGTGTCACATTCCGCTCAGGGGCCCGGTCAGTAGGGCGTACGGCTCGTGTCCCGCCCGCCGGTTCCGCTGACAGTGTCACAACGATGGCACACCCTTTGAAATCAGCCGGACGTCGCCGCCGGGAAGGTCGTGAGCCCACGCCACACGCCCGGTCGACCCGCACCGGCACCGCGTCCGGGTCCGTCGCCGTACTCCACACCCCCACGCCGTGACAGGAAGGCTGCCATGAGTGACCCGGTCAGCACCCCACAGGCCGCTGCGACGAGCGAGCTCGACCAGCTACCCGACCGTGATGCCGAGGAGACCGCGGAATGGCGGGCCTCGCTCGACGCGGTGATCAGGAACGCCGGGCCGGAGCGGGCCGCCTACCTGTTGCGACGCGTCCACGAGCACGCGGCCGGGTCCGGCGTCGCGCTGCCCGGGCTGCTCTCCACGGACTCGATCAACACGATCCCTGCCTCGGCGCAGCCGGCGTTCCCCGGTGACCTCGCCATGGAGTCCAGGATCACGGCGTGGAACCGCTGGAACGCGGCGGCGATGGTGTCCCGCGGTTCCCGCCTCGGTCTCGGCGGCCACATCGCCACCTACGCCTCGGCGGCGTGGCTCTACGAGATCGGGTTCAACCACTTCTTCCGGGGCAAGGACGAGGACGGTTCCGGCGACCAGCTGTATGTGCAGGGGCACGCCTCGCCCGGCATCTACGCCCGGGTCTTCCTGGAAGGGCGGCTGAGCGAGGACCGGCTGGCCGGTTTCCGGCGGGAGACCGGCGGCAACGGCCTGCCCTCCTACCCGCATCCCCGTCGTCTGCCCTGGCTGTGGGAGTTCCCGACGGTCTCCATGGGCCTCGGCCCCCTGGCGGCCGTCTACCAGGCCCGGTTCAACCGCTATCTGCACGACCGGGGGATCAAGGACACGTCGCGCTCACGGGTCTGGGCCTTCCTCGGCGACGGAGAGACGGACGAGCCCGAGGCGACGGCCGCGCTGACGCTGGCCGCCCGCGAGGGCCTCGACAACCTCACCTTCGTCGTCAACTGCAACCTGCAGCGGCTCGACGGTCCGGTACGGTCCAACTCCCAGATCGTGCGGGAGCTGGAGGCGCGCTTCCGCGGGGCCGGCTGGAACGTGGTCAAGTCCCTGTGGGGCGAGTCCTGGGACAGCGTGCTGCAACGGGACACCGACGGCGCCCTCGTCCGCCGTCTCGGGGCGGTGCCCGACGCCCAGATGCAGACCTACGCCGCGCGGGACGCCGCCTACATACGCGAGCACTTCTTCGCCGGTGACGCGCTCGCCTCTCTCGCTGCGGGGCTGAGTGACAGCCGGCTCACCGAGATGTTCGGCCGCTCGCGCGCCGGCCACGAGCCGCTCAAGGTGTACGCCGCTTACCGCGCCGCGGTCGAGCACCGGGGCGCGCCGACCGTCGTCCTCGTGCAGACGGTCAAGGGGCACACGCTGGGGCCGGACTTCGCCTCGCGGAACGCCAATCACCAGATGAAGAAGCTGACGATGAGCCAGTTCCGCGACCTGCGCGACGCCCTGGAGCTTCCGGTTCCGGACAGCGCGCTGAGCGGGGACGAGGTGCCGTTCTGGCACCCCGGGGCCGAGTCGCCGGAGGCTACGTACCTGCGGGAGCGCCGCGCCGCCCTGGGTGGCCCGGCCCCGGTGCGCAGGGTCGTCGCCAAACCGCTGCCGCAGCCGTCGTCCCGGCCCTTCGAGGCGCTCCACAAGGGGTTCGGCAAGCAGGAGGTGGCCACGACGATGGCTCTCGTCCGCCTCGTCAAGGACCTCATGCGCGACCCGGAGAGCGGTCGGCGCTGGGTACCGATCATCCCTGACGAGGCCCGTACCTTCGGTATGGAGTCGCTGTTCCCCACGGCCGGGATCTACGCGCCCGACGGCCAGACGTACGACCCGGTCGACGCGGACCAGCTCCTCCACTACCGGGAGGCCAGGAACGGCCAGCTCATCGACGAGGGCATCACCGAGGCCGGTTCGATGGCCGAGTTCACCGCCGCGGCGACCTCGTACGCCACGCACGGGGAACCCATGATCCCGTTCTACATCTTCTACGCGATGTTCGGGTTCCAGCGCACCGGCGACCAGTTCTGGGCGCTCGCCGACCAGTTGGGGCGAGGGTTCGTCATCGGCGCGACGGCCGGCCGTACGACCATGACCGGGGAGGGCCTGCAGCACGCCGACGGACACTCCCACCTGTTGTCCTCGACCAATCCGGCCGCGGTGAGTTACGACCCGGCGTTCGCCTACGAGATCGCGGTGATCGTCAAGGAGGGGCTGCGGCGGATGTACGGCGAGCGGCCCGAGGACGTCTTCTACTACCTGACGGTCTACAACGAGCCGAAGCCGCAGCCGCCCCTTCCCGCCGAGCCCTCGGTCGAGGAGGCGATCCTGCGCGGCATCTACCGCTACCGGCGGGCCGAGTCCCCGGATGCGGGGCCGCGCCTCCAGCTGCTGGCCTCCGGAACGGCGATCCACTGGGCGCTGGAGGCCCAGGAGCTCCTCGCGTCCCACTGGGGGGTCCAAGCCGACGTGTGGTCGGTGACGTCCTGGACGGAGCTGCGCCGCGACGCGCTGAACGCCGACCGGGCGCGACTGCGCGGTGAGCCGCGCGAACCGTACGTGACCCGTGCGCTCGCGGGGGCGCCAGGTCCGGTCATCGCTGTCAGCGACTGGATGCGGCAGGTGCCGGACCAGATCAGCCAGTGGGTGGAGCAGGACTACTCGTCCCTCGGGACGGACGGCTTCGGCCTCTCGGACACCCGGGAAGCGGTACGCCGCTACTTCCACGTGGACGCCGAGTCGATCGTGGTGGCGGCCCTGGACCGGCTCGCGGGGACGGGAGCCGTCCACCCGGAGACGGTCGACCGGGCCCGCGAACGCTACGGCTGGCAGGACTGACCCCACCTGTCCGCCCGTGCGACAGACGGCCGCCCGGCCGGCGGCGGTCTGTCACACGGGCGGCGCCCCGGCTGTCGTACTGGTACCTGGCGAGCCGCCCCGGGCGGGCTCGCCGTGCCCTGCGGTGATCACCGCCCCGAGCGGTGCACTCCCCCTCCGAGAGGCGGACTGATGTCCGGACGCCCCGTGTCGGTCAGTGAAGGCCGGCGCCTCGCCCGATCCATCGCGGTCGGGCCGCACATCCTGACGGCCGACAAGCCCGAGCCGCTCGGCGCGGACACGGGACCCGCCCCGGGGGAGCTGCTCCTGGCCGCGCTGGGATCGTGCACCTCCATGTCGGTACGCGCCTACGCCGACCGGCAGGGATGGCTGCTCGACCGGGTCGATGTCGACGTGCGGTTCGACTCACGCACGCAGATCGTCAAGAGCGTCAGGCTCACCGGCGGCCTGGACGCCCGGCAGACGGAGCAGCTGCTGACGGTGGCCGCCCGCTGCCCGGTGCACCGGCTGCTGGCCGGGGGCGTCTCGGTGGTCACCGTACCGACGGTCGTCGTACCGCCCGGCGAGTCCCGGGCGGCGACGTCCTAGTGCCGCGTCAGTCAAGGTTTGCGTCGCGACGGGGCGAACCTTGGCTGACGCGGCTCTAGCGGGCGGCCGTTCTCGGGGAGCGCGCCCCGGAGGTCTTGAGGATGATTTTCACAAGTACGGCCCGCGGCAGTGCGGCGCGGGCCACGCGGATCTGAGACGAGGAACAACATGTCCCCTGCGAACACTTTCGTGATCGTCGGCGGTGGTCTGGCCGCCGGCAAGGCGGCGGAGGCGCTGCGGAAGGAGGGCCACGACGGCCCGCTCCTCGTCGTCGGCGACGAGCCGGAGCGCCCGTACGTCCGGCCGCCGCTGTCCAAGGGCTATCTGCTGGGCAAGGAGGAGCGGGAGTCGATCTTCGTGCACTCCGAGGACTGGTACCGGGAGCACGACGTCGAACTGCTGTCGGGCACGACCGCGCGTGCGGTGGATCCGGGCGCCAAGGAGGTCGAGCTGGACGGCGGGCGCCGTGTGGGATACGCCAGGCTGCTCCTGGCGACCGGCTCGGCACCGCGTCGTCTCCCGGTGCCCGGCGCGGATCTCGACAACGTCCTCTACCTGCGGCGCGTCGGGGACAGCGAGCGCCTCAAGGCCGCCTTCACCAAGGGGGCGAGGATCGTCGTGGTCGGCGGCGGATGGATCGGGCTCGAGACCGCCGCGGCCGCCCGCACGGCCGGCGCCGAGGTGACGGTGCTCGTCCACGGGGAACTGCCGCTGCTGAAGGTGCTCGGGCGGGAGGCCGCCGAGGTCTTCGCCGCTCTGCACCGCGATCACGGGGTGGAACTGCGCCCGCGCGCCGAGGTCGAGCGCCTCACCGGCTCCGACGGCCGGGTGACCGGCGTCCAGCTCGCCGACGGCACCCACCTCGACGCCGACGCGGTGGTCGTGGGCATCGGCGCCACTCCCCATGTCCGCCTCGCGCAGGAGGCGGGCCTGGAGGTCCGCGACGGCATCGTCACGGACGCGGGGCTGCGGACCTCGGCCGCCGACATCTTCGCCGCGGGAGACGTGGCCAACGCCTACCACCCCGTGCTGGAGCGCCATGTGCGCGTGGAGCACTGGGCCAACGCCCTGAACCAGCCCGCCACGGTCGCCCTGAGCATGCTCGGCAAGGAGGCCGTCTACGACAGGCTGCCGTACTTCTACACGGACCAGTACGACCTCGGCATGGAGTACACGGGCTTCGTGGAGCCGGGCGGCTACGACCGGGTCGTCTTCCGGGGTGACACCGCGGCACGGGAATTCGTCGCCTTCTGGATGTCGGGGAACCGGGTGCTGGCGGGTATGAACGTCAATGTGTGGGACGTCATCGACTCGATCCGCGACCTGGTCCTCTCCAAGGCCGAGGTCGACGACGCCCGCCTCTCCGACCCCGGTGTCCCGCTGGACGCCCTGGTCGCCTGACGGGGCCCCGTTCTCCGGTTCTCCGGCCCGGAGGTCGGCTCGCATGTCACACACACTTCGACCGTCCGGTCGTACTGGGTGACCAACAAGCCGATCGGAGCAACCGTGCCTCTCATCGAACAACGTCTTTCCACCATGGTGCTGGTCATCGGCACCGGCGGAGCCGGCCTGCGGGCAGCGATCGAGCTGGCCGAGGCCGGCATCGACGTCCTCTCCGTCGGCAAGCGCCCCAAGGAGGACGCCCACACGGCCCTCGCCGCGGGCGGCATCAACGCGGCCCTGGCCACGATGGATCCCGGGGACACCTGGCAGCAGCACGCCGCCGACACCATCAAGGAGAGTTATCTCCTGGCCGACCCGCGCACCGTCGAGATGGTGACCCAGGGAGCGGCACGAGGCATCGACGACCTGGAACGCTACGGCATGGCCTTCGCCAGGGAGGAGGACGGCCGTATCTCGCAGCGCTTCTTCGGCGCGCACAAGTTCCGCCGCACGGCGTTCGCCGGCGACTACACCGGCCTGGAGATCCAGCGCACCCTCGTCACGCGGGCCGCTCAGCTCAAGGTGCCCGTGCTCGACAGCGTGTACATCACCCGGCTGCTGGTCCACGACGGGGCCGTCTTCGGGGCGTACGGGTTCGACCTGACGAACGGGAAGCGCTACCTGATCCACGCCGACGCGGTGATCCTCGCGGCCGGCGGCCACACCCGCATCTGGCGGCGCACCTCCTCCCGCCGCGACGAGAACACCGGTGACTCGTTCCGGCTGGCCGTCGAGGCCGGCGCCCGGCTGCGCGACCCGGAGCTGGTGCAGTTCCACCCCTCCGGGATCATCGAGCCGGAGAACGCGGCCGGCACGCTGGTGAGCGAGGCCGCGCGCGGCGAGGGCGGCATCCTGCGCAACGCGCTCGGCGAGCGCTACATGGACCGCTACGACCCCGAGCGCATGGAACTCTCCACCCGAGACCGTGTGGCCCTGGCGTCCTACACGGAGATCAAGGAGGGCCGCGGCACGCCCAAGGGCGGCGTGTGGCTCGACGTCTCCCACCTCCCCCGGCAGACGATCATGAACCGTCTCCCCCGGGTCTACCAGACGCTGCTCGACCTGCAGATGCTGGACATCACCCGCGACCCGATCGAGGTCGCGCCCACGGCGCACTACTCGATGGGCGGCGTCTGGGTCAGGCCCGAGGACCACAGCACCGACGTCCGTGGCCTGTACGCCATCGGTGAGGCGTCGAGCGGCCTGCACGGCGCCAACCGCCTCGGCGGCAACAGCCTGATCGAGCTGCTGGTCTTCGGACGCGTCACGGGACAGGCGGCAGCCGCGTACTCGGAGTCGCTGACGGCCCAGCCCCGGTCGGCGGCCGCGGTGGCCGCGGCCCGTGCGGAGGTCGACGACCTGCTCGCGGCGGACGGGCACGAGAACGTCCGCGCCCTGCAGCGCGCGCTGCGCAACACCATGACCGAGCACGCCGGCGTCGTACGCGACGAGGAGGGGCTGCGCACCGGGCTGGCCGAACTGAGCGCGATCGAGAAGCGGATGGACGACATCGGCGTCCATCCCGACATCGCCGGCTTCCAGGACCTCGCGCACGCCTTCGACCTGAAGGCGGCGGCCCTGGCCGCGCGGGCCACGCTCGAAGCGGCGCTCGAACGCCGCGAGTCACGTGGCTGCCACAACCGCAGCGACTACCCGGACATGGATCCCGAGCTGCGGGTCAATCTCGTGTGGTCGCCGAGCACGGGAGTCAGCCGCGAGGCGATTCCCGACGTTCCGGAGGAGATCTCCGCACTCATGGCCGAGGTCTCGACCGAGGGCAAGCTCGTCGAGTGACGATCAAGTGCGCGGGCCCTGTCACAAACAGGGCCCGCGTGTTGTCTTCCCTTGTGGCAAAGCACTTGAGGCGCGCCGGGCGCGCGGCTCAAGTGTACGGAGCATCAAGCATTTTCGAGGTAATCGCATGAAGGTTGTAGTGATCGGTGGGACCGGCCTCATCGGCTCGAAGGTGGTCGGCAAGCTCAACGACCACGGTCACGAGGCGGTGGCCGCCTCGCCCAACACCGGTGTGAACACGCTGACGGGTGAAGGTCTCGCCGACGTACTCAAGGGTGCTTCGGTCGTCGTGGACGTGTCCAACTCGCCCTCGTTCGAGCCCTCCGCCGTCATGGAGTTCTTCCGTACGTCCACCACCAACCTGCTCTCGGCGGAGGCCGAGGCCGGGGTGACCCACCATGTGGCCCTGTCCATCGTGGGCACCGAACGGCTCGAGGACAGCGGCTACTTCCTCGCCAAGCTGGCGCAGGAGGGCCTCATCAAGGCGTCGGGCATCGGATACTCCATCGTGCGCGCCACGCAGTTCCTCGAGTTCGTGACGGGTATCGCGGACTCGATGACCGAGGGCGACACGGTGCGTGTGCCCGACGCGAGGATCCAGCCCATCTACTCCGACGACGTCGCCACCGCCGTGGCCCGCACGGCCGTCGGCACGCCGCTGAACGGCACGAAGGAGATCGCGGGTCCCGAGGCCTTCTCCTTCAAGGAGTTCATCGAGCAGGGCCTCGCCTCGCACAGCGACCCCCGCACCGTGGTGACGGACGCCAAGGCGCCGTACTTCGGGTCCCTGCTGGAGGACGCCAGCCTCCTGCCCGGCCCCGACGCGCAGCTCGCCGAGACCCGGCTCGCCGACTGGCTCGCGCAGCAGCGGTAGTCGCGTACTCGAGGGTGGCCCCTGCACGGCAGGGGCCACCGTTTCCCTCGGCCCGTACGTCCGGGCCGGCACACGTAGCAGGAAGGCGGCCGGCCATGCCCAGGAAGCCCCGGCAGAACACCGTCCTCACCACCGGCCCCGACGAGGCGCCCGCCGGCGCTCCGGACGAGCGGCCGGCACGTGCCCTCCGGGCGGTGCGGGTCGGTCAGGAGGGCAGGGACTGATGTCGTCGTCCTGCGAGAACCGCGTCGCCTTCACCGCCACGCTCGAAGCCCTGACCGGGAAGGCCGCCGAGCTCGAAGCGCGGGTGAACGAACTTCACCGGTCGATCGCCGAGATCAACGAGCAGATACTGTCCGTGTCCGACGCGCTGCGCCGGCTGGCCGGCTCCGAGGTGGATCCCGGTGCCGCTGAGGTATGACCTCGGTGCGCTCCCCCGATCGGGTGCGGAACGGTGTCACAACGGCCGTGTCCATCCGGTCTCAGTAGTCAAAGCACGAGATGTGGTACGAGCACGCTGCTGACCGGGGCTCCAGGGGCTCTTGGCTGCGGTGGGCGGCGCCGTGCGAGAGAGGTGGATGCCGTATGGAACGTGCCCATGACGCGGTGCCGATCGTGGAACTGCTCGACGAGCGAAGGCATCTGCTGGAAGTCGCCTACCGGTTGCTGGGCGACTCCGCGGCGGCCGAAAGCGCGATCGACGAGACCTACCGGCGATGGTACGGGCTGTCCACCGAGGCGCGGGCGCGCATCGAGGACCCCGGTCCATGGCTCGCCGGCGTCGCCCACAGCATCGGCATGTCCCGGCTGGCCGGAGCCCTTCCCGAGAAGGGCTGGCCGACCGAGCCGGAGGATGTGCTGGGGAAGGAGGTCGGGGCCGTGCTGCGCAACGCCCTCTACTCCTTCTCCCCGTCCGAGCGGGCCGCGTTCCTGCTGAGCGAGGTCTTCGGGGCGGCACCGACCGCGGCCTCCGAGGCGATGCCCGTGGCGGACGCGGCGCGCGCGACCCACCTGACACTCGACAACCCTCGCGCCCGGCCACCCCGGCCCGCGGCAGCGCAGCGGCACGACGAGCTGGCTCGCGCCCTGCGGCAGGCGTGCCTCGCCGAGGACGAGGCGCTCCTGCGGTCGCTGCTGGCGCCCGATTCCGCAGCGGTCTTCGACGGGGGTGGCAAGGTGAGAGCCCTGGTCACGCCGGTGCGCGGCGGTCAGCAGGTCGCCCGCACCCTGCTGACGCTGCTGCCCCGCAGTCCGCGCACCAGCCTGCACAACCGTGAGGTCAACGGACGGACCGGTCTCGTGGTGTACTCCGATCGCCGTGTCGCCGCCGTCATCAGCCTGGAAGTCGCCGAACGCCGGATCCAGCGGATCTGCGTGATGCTCAACCCGGACAAGCTTCGCACCTGGAACGGGCCGGACGACAGCAGGACCGGCTGAGACAGGAAGAAGTGCCCGCCGCGGGGGGGCGGGGGCTGAATTATAGATCATCCATGCCAG
>NZ_JBSFCI010000074.1:0-16069 GCF_053593375.1 Streptomyces sp. NPDC002309
GCCAACCGCTGCGGGCGGACACCCCCCGGCCCGACCCCTTCCCGCCGCGTGCGACCGCGGGTCCCGGGGGGCGGGGGTCCACCCCGGCCCGGACCGCGTGCGACTGCGGCTCCGTTGCGGGCGGGCGTGCGCCCGGGCGCGGTGCCTTCCCGCCGTGCGCGGGTGCGGCGCCGTGCGGGCCGGGGTCCAGACAGCCCCGGTGCGGTTCCGTGTGGGCGGGGGGACGGTTGCGGGGGTGCGGTTTGGGTGGGGGGCGGCGGGCAACCCGGTCAGGGGACCGGCCCGGTGAAGGGTCGGTCGGGTCGAGAACCCGGAAGGTTTTCATGTCCACTGGCTGGATCATTGCTTTGATTGTGATGGTGGTGGCGGTCGCTCTCATCGTGGCCGCCCTGACCCTGCGCGGCCGTGGCGCGGGCGGCGGACGGGACCTGAGGCGGCGCTTCGGACCTGAGTACGACCGGGCCGTGGCCCGGCACGACGGGGACGTCACCGCCGCCGAACGTGAACTCGCCGAGCGTGTGGAGCGGCACGGGAAGCTGCGTGAGCGGCCGCTCGAACCGGCGCGGCGCCAGCAGTTCGAGGCCCGCTGGACGGCCGCCCAGGAGCGCTTCGTCGACTCACCCCAGGATGCCGTGACCGAGGCCGACCACCTGCTCGCCGAGCTCGCCGGGGTCCGGGGCTTCCCGGACGGCGGGCAGTACGAGGAGCGGTACGCCGCGCTGTCCGTGCATCACGCGCACCACCTGCGCGGCTACCGGCGCGTCCACCGCTTCGCCGGCACGCCGGTGAACGGCGGCGCGGACACCGAGGAGATGCGTGCGGCGATGGTCGAGGCCCGCGCCCTCTTCGAAGACCTGCTGCGGGACGACCACCGTGCGCGCCCGTCCGCCGGGCGGACGACGGCCCCCACCGGCCGGCCGCATCTGTCGGCGGTCTTCGGGCGCCATGTGAAGGGGAGTTGAGGATCATGTCCGACGGGACACGGCCGATGGCCGGCGGAGAGCCCGGCCGGAGCGGGCTGCGCGACGATCTCGACACGGCGACGGGTACGGCGGGCGAGGTTCCCGGCGGGATCGGTGGGTCGCTTCGCGCGGGCGCTGTGGCGCCCGGGGGAGTCGGGGCCCGTGAGAAGCGGGAGACCCATGAGGCTCGGGGGGCTGCCGCTTCCGAGGTTCCCGGGCGGTCCGCCAGGACCCCGGCCGCTTCCTCGCGCACGGCCCCGCTGCTGCCGGGCGAGGAGACCGGCGGGTTCGAGCAGCGGTTGCAGCGGTCGGTCGCCTCGTTCGTGGACGGGCCGCGAGCCGCCGTCGAGGAGGCGGACCATGTGCTGGAGGAGCTCGCGGACCGGTTCACGGAGGCCGTGACGCAGAGGCGCCGCACCCTGCGCAGGGCCTGGGAGTCGACCGACGAGGCCACCTCGGCGACGTCCGACACCGAACAACTCCGTCTCGCCCTGCGGGACTACCGCGAACTCGCGGAGCGGCTGCTGAGCCGCTGACGGGTCCGGTCAGCCGCTGACAGGGTCAATCGGCCGCCGTCCGGGTCTCCCGCCACCGGCGTACGACGTCGTCCACGTCGTACGGCTTCATGCCCAGCGGGGGGCCGGGCGGCGGCTTGAACATGACGTCGCGGATCTTGACGTTGACGTCCTCGACGATCTTTCGCACCAGCCGCTCGGAGGGGGCCGCCATCGCGGCCAGCAGCGCGTCCTCGGCCTCCTTGCGTAGGGCGAGGGTGGGGGGCAGCACGGAGAAGCCCTCGCGGGCCATCTTGCGCTTGATCCACCACTGCTCGTCGTAGGTGCCCTCGATCTCCTTCGGCAGTGGCTTGCCCGCGCCCGGCAGATGGGCGAAGTCGCCACGCGCCTCGGCGTCCCGGATCTGTCTGTCGGTCCAGGATTCGAAGCTGACACCGGGTGGCTTTCGCTCGGTCATGAGGCCATTGTGCCGGACGCCGCCGCGCCGGGCGATTTATCATGCGGCGGCGGCAGGCCAACCTGGCTTCCGTATCTGGACGTTGCAAGGGAGCCCTCGTGATCGAACTGACCATGGCCACCGTCTCCGGGGCGGACGCGGGTGTCACGGCCGGCATGATCATGGCCGACGCGCCCAGCGAGCCGGGAACGGTGCTGAGGGTGGGCCGGGACAAGACCGTGTGCCGGCTCGCGACGCCCGACGACTGGCTGTTCGTCTCGCGCGTGCACCTGGAGTTCCTGTGCGGGCCGGACGGCGACTGGCACGTGAGCTGGCTGCGCGGCTCGCAGCCGGACCCGTCCTCCGAGGTCCGGCTGGTGTCCGGCGAGTACACGCAGCCGCTCGCCTACGGCGGCACGATGCCGCTGCCCAGGGGCGGCAACGGCGAGATCGTCATCCAGGACCGCACCGGCCCGCGCAGTGTGAACGTGGGCTACTACCACGAGGTCTGAGCGTCGGCGCGGTCCCTTCAGCCGAGGACGCGCGCCAGGGCGAAGCCGTCGTAGCCCTTGGCGCCGACCGTCTGGATCGCCGTGCCGGACAGCCTCGGGTGGGAACCGATGAGTTCGATGGCGGCGCGGGTGCCCTGGATGTCGGGTGCGGAACTGTCCGCCGCTTCGACGACCCGGCCGCCCCGGACCACGTTGTCGACGACGATCAGGCTGCCCTCGCGCGTGAGCCGCAGCGCCCACTCCACGTAGTGGGCGTTGTTGGCCTTGTCGGCGTCGATGAAGACCAGGTCGAAGGGCGGGGGGTTCTCGTCGGCGAGCTGCGGCAGGCAGTCCAGGGCCGCGCCGACGCGTACGTCGACGGCCTTGTCGAGGCCGGCCCTGGCGATGTTGCGGCTCGCGACCTCGGCGTGCTTCGGGTCGTGCTCCAGCGTGACCAGGCGGCCGTCCGCCGGGAGGGCGCGCGCCAGCCAGATCGTGCTGTAGCCGCCGAGCGTGCCGATCTCCAGGATGGCGCGGGCGCCCTGCAGTTCGGCGAGGAGCTGGAGGAGTTTGCCCTGGCTCGCGGTGACGCCGATCGGGGGCAGACCGGCCGCGTCGCTGTCCCGCAGGGCCGCCTGGAGGGCCTCGTCGTCGCGGGCGAGGTGGGTCGTGAAGTACGCGTCTACGGTGTTCCAGGTCTGAGACTCGCTCATGCGCTGTGCCTCTCGTAAGACGGGTCGAAGTGGCCGTACGAGAGTTTCACGCATGCACGGCGCGCGGCCCGTCACTCACGGACGGGAAGGGGACGTGTCGGTGCCTCGACCGGGCGGCCACCGAGGCCACGTGTCGGCAGGGCCTCATCCGGGGAACGGCGTCTGCCGTGGGACGTCCACCGTGGCGCTCCAGGGCGACGGGCCCCTGCCGCGGTGTCGCAGGGGCCCGTTCGCGGACCGTGAGGTGAAGGCCCGTCAGCGTTCCCCGGGCTCCAGCGCGGGGGCCGATCCCGGAAGTGGGCGGCCCGCCGACTCGGTCATGAACCACACCGCCACGCCGCCGACCACGGCCGCGGCCATCATGTAGTAGGCGGGCATCATCATGTCGCCGGTCGCGCCGATCAGGGCCGTGACGACCAGGGGGGTCGTGCCGCCGAAGAGGGAGACCGAGACGTTGAAGCCGATGGAGAGGGAGCCGTAGCGGACCCGGGTCGGGAAGAGGGCCGGCAGGGCCGACGGCATCGCCGCGGTGAAGCAGACCAGCAGCAGGCCGAGCGCGCCCATGCCCAGGCCGATGGCCAGGAGGCTGCCCTGACGGATCAGCAGCAGGGCGGGGATCGAGAGGAACAGGAAGCCCGCGCAGCCGACGGCGATGACCGGACGGCGGCCGACGCGGTCGGTGAGGGCCCCCGTGAACGGCTGGGCGATCATCATCAGGGCCATCACGGCGAGGACGACCAGCAGTCCGTGCGTCTCGTCGTAGTGCAGCTCACTGGTGAGGTAGCTCGGCATGTACGACAGCAGCATGTAGTCGGTGACGTTGAAGACCAGGACCAGGCCCATGCACAGCAGCAGCGCCCTCCACTGGCCCGTGACCATCTCGCGCAGCGGCACCTTCGGCCGCTCCGTCTCCGCCTTCTCGACCTCCGCCGCGAACGCCGGGGTCTCCTCCAGGCGCATCCGCAGGTAGAGGCCGACGATGCCCATCGGGCCCGCGATCAGGAAGGGGATCCGCCAGCCCCAGGACAGCAGGTCCTCGGAGGAGAGCAGCGCGGTCATCAGGGTGACCAGGCCCGCGCCGCCGATGTAGCCGGCGAGCGTGCCGAACTCCAGCCAGCTGCCGAGGAAACCGCGCCGCTTGTCGGGCGCGTACTCGGCGATGAAGGTGGAGGCGCCGGCGTATTCGCCGCCCGTGGAGAAGCCCTGTACGAGGCGCGCGGCGAGCAGCAGGATCGGTGCGCCGACGCCGATCGCGGCGTACGACGGGATCAGGCCGATCGCGAACGTGCCGACGGCCATCATGATCATCGTCAGCGCGAGGACCTTCTGGCGGCCGACGCGGTCGCCCAGCGGGCCGAATACCAGGCCGCCCAGCGGGCGGACCAGGAAGGCCGCGGCGAAAGCCCCGAAGGTGGACAGGAGCTGTGCCGTCGGACTGCCGGACGGGAAGAAGACCTTGCCGAGCGTCACCGCGATGTAGCTGTAGACACCGAAGTCGAACCACTCCATGGCGTTCCCGAGCGCCGCCGCCTTCACGGCTCGCCGGACCAGGGCGGGGTCGGTGACGGTGGGGTCCTGTACCGGGGGGCGGGTACGGGCGGGGATCGGATGCGGTGCGGCCGCGGTGGCACTCGACAAGACTTCGCTCGCCTGCCTTTCGACGGGGACTGGGACGGGCCCATGCGGCGACGCCGCCAGCAGGCCGAAAGCCGACCATAGGAGGTCTTGTCCCGATTACGCAGGGTGGTCATTTCGGCGCATTGCGCAGGTAAATGTGCCGTGTGCAGGCAAGTCGGCCGACGATCGCCCGGCGTCCCGGCTCGCGCTTTGTGATCCATCTCGCGCTCGGCCGGAGCAACCCGGCACCCCTCCCACTATCGTCTTCCGGACAAAAGGAGAGCGGACTTCAGGTGAACCGCAGGTTTCCTGCGTCCTGTCTCCCGGGGGCGGTGCGACCACGGTGCGCGGATCGATGGGGCGGGAGGCCGACGAGGCGTGGCGAACGCGGAACACAGCGGAAGACCGGCAGGCGGTTTCGGAGCGACGGCGGGCGCACGACTGCGCGCCGCGCGCCTGGCCCTGTGGCTGGTCGCCGCGATCCTCGGCATACGGCAGACCGCCGTCGTCCTCCGCACCCCCCGGGGCGAGCGGCTGACCGACCTGGAGACCTGGGTCGGTCCCGGCGGCGTGCTGCACGTGGAGGGCTCGCTCTACGACTCCACCCGCTTCACCGGCACCCCTTTCGGTGGCCTGGTGCTCAAGCCCCTGACGCGCGCGGCCGAGCAGACCCTCGGCTGGGGCTGGACCTTCGGCACGCTGCTGCTGGTCGTCGTGCTCGGCCTGGTCGCCGCCCGCGCCCTGCCGCGCCCCGTCAGCCGTCGGACGGCGCTCGTCGCGGCGCCCGTCGCGATCTGCCTGCTGATGCTGTCGCTGCCGGTGCGCAACGCCTTCTGGCTCGGTCAGACCAGCATCATCCCCGTCCTGCTGGTACTGCTCGGCTGCTTCGCCGTACGCGGCGAGCGCGCGGGCGGAGCGCTGATCGGCGTCGCCGCCGCCCTCCAGCCGACCCTGCTGCTCTTCGCCCCGCTCCTGTGGTTCACCGGCCGACGGCGCGCCGCGCTGTCGGCGGGCGGCACCTTCGCCGCGGGCACCGCGCTGGCGTGGTCGGCGATGCCGCACGACTCGTACACCTACTGGGTGCACCACATGGCCGGCGTCGGTCTCGGCGGGCGGGCCGACGACCTCGCCAACCAGTCCCTGCACGGCGCCCTGCTGCGGCTGGGTCTGTCCGGCCCGCCGGAGACAGTCCTCTTCCTGACGCTGGGAGCGGTGATCGCCGCCCTGGGCCTGCGCCGCGCCGTCCGGTACGCCCGCGACGGACAGCTCCTGCTCGCCGTCGCCCTCACCGGCTGCGCCGCCCTCGTCGTCGCGCCGACGGCCTGGCAGCATCAACTCCTGTGGGTGCTGCTCGCGGTGGTCGGCCGGGTCGGCCGGCGCGCCTGCGACCGCCCGGTGTGGCCCGTGGCCGTGGTACTCGTGGTGACGCTCCCGGCGCGGATGCTCTTCCCGGACCTGGCCGTACTGCGTCCGCTGCGCGACAACGTCGTCCTGCTCGCCGCGATCGCCGCCGCCACGGCCGTGCCCTTCCTGTCGCGCACCTCCCCCTGCTACCGCGAGCCCGTCCCCACGCAGTACGCCCGGCCGGTCCCGGCCCGCTGGAAGCGCGTACCGCTGCTGCCCTTCCTGCGCCGGGTCCTGAACCGGCCCAACCTCCTGCTGGAACTGCTGCTCCTCCGCGTCACCTACGCCGCGTACTCGCAGGTCCGGCTGGCGGCCACCGGCGGCACGATATCCGGCGGCCGGGAGCGCGCCGAGGCGCACGGCGAGCAGATCCTCTCCCTGGAGCGGACGCTCCACATCGACATCGAGCACACCCTCAACCACGCGACGGTGAAGGTGGACTGGCTCCGTCAGTTCTTCGACTTCCACTACACGTCGTTCCACTTCGCCGTCCCGCTGGCCGTCCTCGGCCTCCTCTACTGGCGCCGCCCGGTCGACTACCGCTGGGGCCGCTCGACGCTCGGCATGACGACCCTGCTGGCGCTGATCGGCTTCTGGCTCTACCCGCTCGCCCCGCCCCGCCTGATGCCGGACTTCGGCATCATCGACACCGTCCATGGCGTCCAGGACTTCTCCCAGCCGGACTACGGCACCTTGACCTCCCTCACCAACCAGTACGCGGCGATGCCCTCACTGCACTTCGGCTGGTCCCTGTGGTGCGGGGTCGTGATCGCGATCGTCGCGCCGAAGGCGTGGATGAAGGCGCTCGGCCTGCTGCATCCGGCCCTCACCGTCGTCGCGATCGTCGTGACCGGCAACCACTGGGTGCTGGACGCGGTGGGCGGCGCGCTCGTGGTGGGCGCGGGCTTCGGACTGGTGTATCTGTTCCAGGGGCCGCGAGCGCGGGCGGTGCCGCCCCCCGCGGCCGGCCCCGAGCCGGAGCCTCGGCCGCACGCCGGTGCCGGACACGGCGGATCAGCACTCCCACCCCGTGCTTGAGGAAGGAGTCCCGCATTCGAACCAGACGGTCTTTCCGCCGCCGGCCCCCGGCTCCACCCCCCACTTGTCCGCCAGCGCGTCGAGCAGCATCAGCCCTCGGCCGCACTCCGAGTCCGGCGACACGGTGCCGGCGGGCACGGGGATCCGGGCCGAGCCGTCCGACACCTCCACCCGCACGCCCGTGCCCAGCCGCAGCACGAGCAGCACGCAGCGCCGGTCCAGGACATGCCGTACGACGTTGGCGACCAGTTCCGTGACACCGAGTTCCACGGCGTCGGTCAGCTCCGCCATGTCCCACTCCGTCAGGAGCGAGCGGACGATACGGCGGATGTGCCGCGCGGAGTGCTCGCCCACGGTGATGCTCATGCGGTACTGGACGGGGCGAGGGGCCAGGTGGGCCGGGGGAATGTGTTCGTTCACGCTACGAGGCTGGCCAGCGCTGACTACTCTGGGCAACGAACTGGATACAACACGTGCCCTGGTGGGCGGAGTTGCGTGAGAGGGGACCGTGCGTGACCCACATCAACGTCCTCGACCCCGGTGCGTCGCCGTTGGACTACTACGGCTACGAGCTGCGGCGTTCCCGGGAAGCCGCCGGTCTGACCCAGCGGCAGCTCGGGGAGATCATCAACTACACGGGTTCCCTGGTCGGTCAGATCGAGACCGCCCGCAAGCTCCCGACCCCGGCGTTCAGCGAACGCGTGGACGCGGCCCTGGGGACCGGCGGTCTGCTCTCCCGGCTGACCGAGTTGGTGCTGCGCAGCCAACTCCCGGCGTGGTTCCGCCAGACGGCGGAGCTGGAGGCGCGGGCCGTCGAGATCTGCGCCTTCCAGACGCACATGGTGCACGGCCTCCTCCAGGCGTCGGCCTACGCCCGGGCGGTGCTCGGCGCGCTGGACCGGAGCAACCTCGACGACCGCACCGCCGTGCGTCTCGCCCGCCAGCGCATCTTCGAGAAGGAGGAGCCCCCGGTCTTCTGGGCGATCCTCAGCGAGGCCGCGCTGTACCAGCGGATCGGCGGTCCCGAGACCATGCGGGGCCAACTGGACCGTCTGTTGGCCTTCGAAGACGATCCCCGGGTCAACATCCAGGTGCTGCCGTTCTCGGCGGGGGCACATGCGGGCCTCACTGGCTCATTCACCTGCTATCGCTTCCCGAGCGACCCGAGCATCGTCTACACCGAGGGTTATGGCAGCGCGCATCCGACCGCCAATCCGGACACGGTCAAGGACTGTTCGCTCCGATACGATCACCTTCAGGCCGCCGCTCTCTCCCTCGGGGACTCGGCGGAGTTGATCCGGCGTGTGATGGAGGAACGCTATGGCGAGCAACGCGATTCCGACGGTGACCCGGTGGCGTAAGTCCAGTTACAGCAGCGACCAGGGCGGCGAGTGCGTCGAGTGCGCGCCCATCTGCCTGACGTGGCGCAAGTCGATGTACAGCAGCGACCAGGGCGGCGACTGCGTAGAGATCGCCGAAGCCCCCTGCGCCACCGTCGCCGTACGCGACTCGAAGAACCCCGTCGGCCCCGAACTCACCTTCGGCCCCGCCACCTTCACCACCTTCGTTTCCTGGGCCGGGGCTACAACCGCTGAATGATCGTGCCGGTGGCGAGTCCGCCGCCCGCGCACATCGTCACCAGCGCGAACTCCTTGTCCGTCCGCTCCAGTTCGTGCAGTGCCGTCGTGATGAGCCGGGCGCCCGTCGATCCGACCGGGTGCCCGAGCGCGATCGCACCGCCGTTGACGTTGACCTTCTCCAGGTCCTGCTCGAAGACCCGGGTCCAGCTCAACACCACCGACGCAAAAGCCTCGTTGATCTCGACCACGTCGATGTCCTTGAGGGACATCCCCGCCTTTCCCAGTACCGCGCGGGTGGCGTCGATCGGACCGTCCAGGTGGAAGTGCGGATCGGCGCCGACGAGCGCCTGGGCCACGATCCGCGCCCTCGGCTTCAGCTTCAGCGCACGCGCCATGCGCTTCGAGGCCCACATGATGGCCGCCGCGCCGTCCGAGATCTGCGAGGAGTTGCCGGCCGTGTGCACGGCGGTCGGCATGATCGGCTTCAGCTTCGCCAGTGCCTCCGCCGAGGTGTCGCGCAGCCCCTCGTCGCGGTCCACGAGCCGCCACATGCCCTGACCGGCGTGCTGCTCCTCCTCCGTGGTGGGGACCTGCACGGAGAAGGTCTCGCGCTTGAAGCGCTCCTCCGACCAGGCCCGCGCGGCGCGTTCCTGGGAGAGCAGGCCGAGCGCGTCGACGTCCTCGCGGGTCAGCCCGCGGTGGTTCGCGATGCGCTCGGCCGCCACGAACTGGTTGGGGAGGTCGACGTTCCACTCGTCGGGGAACGGTTTCCCGGGCCCGTGCTTGGAGCCCGACCCGAGCGGTACGCGGGACATCGCCTCGACGCCGCAGGAGATGCCGACGTCGATGACGCCGGCGGCGATGAGGTTGGCGGTCATGTGGGACGCCTGCTGGGAGGACCCGCACTGGCAGTCGACCGTCGTCGCCGCCGTCTCGTACGGCAGGCCCATGGTCAGCCAGGCGGTCCGCGCGGGATTCATCGACTGCTCGCCGGCGTGGGTGACCGTGCCGCCGACGATCTGCTCGACGCAGTCGGCGGGGATGCCGGTGCGGCCGAGGAGTTCGCGGTACGTCTCGCCCAGCAGATAGGCGGGATGCAGATTGGCGAGCGCGCCGCCGCGCTTGCCGATCGGGGTGCGGACGGCTTCGACGATGACGGGTTCGGCGGCCATGAAGGCGGTCCTCTCGTCCAGAACCAGCAACTGATACGTGTTCTAGTTCTGTGTGCAGTCTGCGGACGTGACACGGGTCACCGCAAGGGTCTTGCAGTCTTCGGAGTCCGCCGTTACGTTCACGGCAATTCCTGACTGTTCGTCAGATGGCTGGAGCCGCCATGCCCTGTCCAGCGCTTCCCGAGGGGTTCGACTTCACCGACCCCGATCTGCTGCACCACCGCGTGCCCCTGCCGGAGTTCGCCGAACTGCGCCGCGTCGAGCCGGTCACCTGGATCGCCCAGACCGTGAACCTGGCCGGATTCCAGGACGAGGGCTACTGGGCCGTCACGCGGCACGCCGACGTCAAGTACGTCTCCACGCACCCCGAGTTGTTCTCGTCGACCGTCAACACCGCGATCATCCGCTTCAACGAGCACATCGAGCGCGACGCGATCGACGCACAGCGGCTGATCCTGCTGAACATGGACCCGCCGGAGCACACGCGGGTGCGGCAGATCGTGCAACGGGGCTTCACGCCCCGGGCCATCCGGGCACTGGAGGAGCGGCTGAGGGGCCGGGCGCACGCCATAGTCGAGGGCGCCCGCGCGCACTCCGGGCCGTTCGACTTCGTCACGGAGGTCGCGTGCGAGCTGCCGCTCCAGGCGATCGCCGAGCTGATCGGCGTACCGCAGGACGACCGGGCGAAGCTCTTCGACTGGTCCAACAAGATGATCGCCTACGACGACCCCGAGTACGCCATCACGGAGGAGGTCGGCAAGGAATCGGCCATGGAGCTGATCGCGTACGCCATGAACATGGCCGCCGACCGCAAGCAGTGCCCGGCGCGGGACATCGTCAGCACGCTGGTGGCGGCGGAGGACGAGGGCAACCTCGGCTCGGACGAGTTCGGGTTCTTCGTGCTGATGCTGGCGGTGGCGGGCAACGAGACGACCCGCAACGCCATCACCCACGGGATGCACGCCTTCCTCACCCACCCCGAGCAGTGGGACCTCTACAAGCGGGAGCGGCCCTCGACGGCCGCCGAGGAGATCGTGCGGTGGGCGACACCGGTGGTGTCCTTCCAGCGGACGGCGACACAGGACACCGAGCTGGGCGGCAAGCGGATACGCAAGGGTGAGCGGGTCGGCATCTTCTACGCCTCGGCCAACCACGACCCCGAGGTGTTCGACTCCCCGGACGCCTTCGACATCACCCGTGACCCCAACCCCCACCTGGGCTTCGGTGGCGGCGGCCCCCACTTCTGCCTCGGCAAGTCCCTCGCCGTGCTGGAGATCGACCTCATCTTCAACGCACTCGCGGACGCCATGCCGGACCTGCGGCTGGTGGGGGAGCCGCGGCGGCTGCGGTCGGCGTGGATCAACGGCGTGAAGGAGCTGCGGGTCACGGCGCACCAGGGCGCGACGCCGCCGTCGTGAGCGCGGCGGGGCGGTGGTTCGGGGGCCGGGCGGCCCGGTGCGGCCGGGAAGGCGGCGGGCACACGTGAGGCGGCGGCCCCGGGGATCGGGGGCCGCCGCCGCTTGAGGGGGAGGGCTGGTTCTCGGCACCGGCCGTGGCCGTGGGTGCCGGGGAGCCGGCCGCGCGCGCCTGCGGCCGGCTGTGGGGGCCGAGGGGAGGGCTGAAGGTGCCGGCTCAGTACCAGCCGTTGGCCTGCCAGAAGTTCCAGGCGCCGACCGGGCTGCCGTAGCGGGACTTCATGTAGTCCAGGCCCCACTCGATCTGGGTCTGGGCGTTGGTCTTCCAGTCGGCGCCGGCGGTGGCCATCTTGTTGCCGGGCAGGGCCTGGACCAGGCCGTAGGCGCCGGAGGACGCGTTGGTGGCGTCGACGTCCCAGCCGCTCTCGTGCTCGACGATCTTGCTGAAGGCGTTGTACTGGGCCGCGTCCGGGATCATCTTCTTCGCGATCGCCTGCGCCTGGGTGGGGGAGGCGCCGGGCGCGGCGTGGGCCGGGGCGGCGGAGAACGCCATGCCCGCGGCGGCAGCGGCGACGACGGCACCGGTGAGGGCCTTCTTGGGGGCGGCGATGCGGCGAAGGATGGAGACGGACACTGGCGAACCTTTCCTCGGGGGCAGGGACGTCGCGGCACACCGGAACCACGCGATGCGTGGCGGGAGGTGTGTCGGCGCCGAGGCCCTGTGGGCTTGTCGGTGCCTTGCGACGTCATCCAGAGAAGCAGCCGAGCGAAGTGTCCGCAATGACCGCTTTTACTAGTTGCGGCCGCATTCGGGGGAAAGGTCGTCTGTGTGACGTGGGTCTCAAAGTGCAGGTCAGAGGGCCTGACGCCGCGTGCATGACAGGCTTGCGGATCTACTACCGAGGGTCGTTGGTGACGTGCGTCATGTGGGGTGCCTCACCGCCCGGGTGACCGTCCGCGCCCGGACCCTCACCCAGCGGCGGTGGTGCGGGCGGGTCGAAGGTGACCGGCGTCTCGAAGGCGGCGCGACGGGTGGCCCGGCGCAGTGCCCGCAGGACCGCCGGGCCGAGGGTGACGGTGAGGACGACCGTGACGACCGCCCGGCCCAGGTCCCAGCCGAGGGAGGTGGCCAGGCAGTACGCCAGGAAGCGGGCCAGGTTGGCGGGGACCGCCGCGTCCGGGTCGAAGGCGATGTTCGAGGCCAGCGCGCCCATGAACGGCCAGCCCGCGAGGTTCATGATCGTGCCGTAGGCGAAGGCCGCCAGGAAGCCGTAGCAGCCCAGGAGCAGCACTTCGGCGCGGCCCCGCAGCCTGTCGGGCGCCGGGAGCAGCCCCGCCGCCATCGTGAACCAGCCCATGGCCAGCATCTGGAACGGCATCCACGGACCCACCCCGCCGGTGAGCAGCGCCGACGCGAACATCGTGATCGCCCCGAGCACGAACCCGAACCCCGGCCCGAGCACCCGTCCGCTCAGCACCATCAGGAAGAACATCGGCTCGATGCCCGCGGTGCCGGCGCCGATGGGCCGCAGCGCCGCACCCGTCGCCGCCAGCACACCGAGCATGGCCACGGCCTTGGGGCCGAGGCCGGACTCCGAGATCGTCGCCGCCACCACTGCCATCAGCAGCACCAGCAGACCCGCGAACAGCCACGGCGCGTCCTGGGCGTGCGCCGCCACCTGGGAGGTGGGCGGCGCGAGGAACGGCCAGAGGAAGGCGGCGCCGCCGACCGCGCTGGTCAGGGCGAGGGCGACGAGGGAACGTGGGCCGAGGCGTACGGGACCGGTCACGACAGCGCCTCCCTGACCTGGGGCACCGTGAGCCATCGTTGTGGAGCCAGGATCTTGGTGACCTGCGGGGCGAAGGAAGGGGACGAGACGACCACGTCGGCCGTCGGACCGTCCGCGATCACCTCGCCGTCGGCCAGCAGGACCACCCGGTGGGCCAGCTCGGCGGCGAGTTCGACGTCGTGCGTGGCGAGGACGACCGCGTGTCCCTCGGCGGCCAGCCCTCGTACCAGCGTGACCAGGCGGGCCTTCGCCGCGTAGTCGAGGCCCCGGGTCGGTTCGTCGAGGAGCAGCAGCGGCGGGCGGGCGGTGAGCACGACCGCCAGCGCCAGCGTGAGGCGCTGGCCCTCCGAGAGATCCCGGGGGTGTGTGCCGTCGGCGATGCCGGGGAGCAGCTCCGAGACCAGCGCCCGGCAGGTGCCGGGCTCGGCGCCCGCGTCGGTGTCGGCGGCCGCGCACTCGGCGGCGACCGTCTCGGCGTAGAGCAGGTCGCGCGGCTCCTGGGGCACGAGTCCGACCCGGCGTACGAGTTCGGGGGGCGGGGTGCGGTGCGGGGTCGCGTCGCCCACGCGGACGCTTCCCGAGGACGGCCGGACGAGGCCGACCAGGGTGCTGAGCAGCGTGGACTTTCCGGCGCCGTTGCGGCCCATGAGGGCGATCGTCTCGCCGGGGGAGACGGTGAGGTCGACGTGGCGCAGGGCGGGGACGCGGCCGCGGGTGACGGCGAGGGACGATGCCTCTGCGGCGTGGGGGGAGGGCGCGGGGGTGGTTTCGCGTTTGCCCCGGAGCCGGCGGAGGGGGGTGGCGCCCGATGTCCCGGGGGGCGTGGACCGTTCGCGGGTGCGGGTGTGTCGTGGTTGCTCGCGCCCACGCGGCGGCAGCCGCACATCGATCGCAGCCCCGCGCCCCTGAGCGGCGACGCTGTTCCGTCCCTCGAGTTGCTGGCGCAAGCCTCCGGCCCGACGGCGGGCGTCTCGGACCGTCAGCGGCAGGGGGGACCAGCCCGCCAGGCGGCCCAGGTCCACGACCGGCGGGTACACCGGGGAGACGGCCATCATCTCGGCCGGGGTGCCCAGGAGCGGGGCCGCCCCGGGGGCCGGGAGGAGGGCGACCTGGTCGGCGTACTGGACGACCCGCTCCAGGCGGTGCTCGGCCATCAGGACCGTCGTACCGAGGTCGTGCACGAGGCGCTGGAGTACGGCGAGCACCTCCTCGGCGGCGGCCGGGTCGAGCGCCGAGGTCGGCTCGTCCAGGACGAGCACGCGCGGGTGCGGGGTGAGGACCGAGCCGATCGCGACGCGCTGGCGCTGGCCGCCGGAGAGGGTGGCGATCGGACGGTCGCGCAGATCGGCGAGGCCGAGCAGGTCGAGGGTCTCCTCGACGCGGCGGCGCATCACGTCCGGGGCCAGGCCCAGCGACTCCATGCCGTAGGCGAGTTCGTCCTCGACCGTGTCCGTGACGAAGTGGGCGAGGGGGTCCTGGCCGACCGTGCCCACGACGTCGGCGAGTTCGCGCGGCTTGTGGGTGCGGGTGTCGCGGCCGGCGACCGTGACCCGGCCGCGCAGGGTGCCGCCCGTGAAGTGCGGGACCAGGCCGCTGACCGCGCCGAGCAGGGTGGACTTGCCGACCCCGGACGGGCCGACGAGCAGCACGAGTTCACCTTCCGGGACCTCGAAGTCGACGCCTCGGACGGTGGGTTCGGCCGCTCCGTCGTAGGTCACGGAGACGTCCTCGAAGCGGATCATGAGGGCTTCTCCTCGGGTTCCTCGGCGGCGGCTCGTCCGGACGCGGGCGGCTCGGGGGTGGGGGTGACGAACGCCGGGAGCAGACCGAGGAGTACGGCCGCGGCGGGCCACAGCGGCAGGGTGGGGGCGACCAGCGGGATCACGCCCGGGTGCAGGGCCGCGGGGTCCGCGGAGGCGGCGAGGGTCAGCAGGGCGGCGACCGCGACACCGGAGACGGCCACCAGGCAGGAACGGGCGTTCCAGGAATCGGGGCGGTAGCGGGTGCGGGGGGTGCGCCGGCCGCCCAGCCAGAGACCGGCGAGCGCGGCGGCGAGGCCGGCGAGCAGGACGGGCAGCCCGTAGGTGCCGCCCTCGGCGGTCAGCAGCCCGTACGTTCCCGCACAGACGCCCAGCAGGCCGGTGAGGGTGAGGACGGCCGTCGTACGGCGGACCGCGGTCGGCACCTGAGCCGTACGGCCGTAGCCGCGGGCGTCCATGGCGGCGGCGAGCGCCACGGAGCGTTCGAGGGCGCCTTCCAGGACGGGCAGGGCCACCTGGAGCAGACCCCGCAGGCCTGAGTCCGGACGGCCGCGCAGACGGCGGGCGGCGCGCAGGCGCTGGGCGTCCGCGATCAGGTGCGGGGCGAAGGTGAGCGCCACGACCACGGCCACGCCCATCTCGTAGAGGGCGCCGGGGAGGGACTTCAGGAGGCGGGTGGGGCTGGCGAGGGCGTTGGCCGAGCCGACGCAGATCAGCAGCGTGGCCAGTTTCAGACCGTCGTAGAGGGCGAAGACGAGGGTCTCGGCGGTGACCCGGCCCCCCAGGCGGATGCCCTGCGCCCAGTCGGGGAGGGGCACTTCGGGGAGGGTGACGAGGGTGTGCGAGCCGGGAAGGGGGGAGCCGAGGACGACGGCGAAGACCAGGCGGACGAGCAGGACGGCGAGGGCGAGCTTGACGAACGCGCCATAGGAGCGGGCCCAAGGGGTGTGGGGGCGGCGGGTCGTGACGACGTAGGCCGAGACCGTGACGAGGAGGGCGAGCAGGAGGGGGTTGGTGGTGCGGGTGGCCGCGATGCCCAGGGCGAGCGCCCACAGCCACCAGGCGCCCGCGTGGACGGGCGCGGGCTGCCGGTGCCGGGGGACGGGCACGTCGCCGCGCGCCGGCCGGGGCGACGGTTCGGGCTCCTGCCGCCCGGCGGCCGACCCCACCCGCGGC
>NZ_JBSFCI010000075.1:0-14886 GCF_053593375.1 Streptomyces sp. NPDC002309
GGATACGGAACCAACAGGGCTCCTGTGCTGATGGGTTGAGACTTCGAACACCTCCCTCAACGGCACGGGAGCCCTGTCCGTTGCGGCACCCACCCCCACCTGACCGACGTCACCCGATCAGTGGCCACGCTGAAAGGGCTCACTGCTCACCAATTCCCTTGCCGGCCCCGGCAAGTACCGTCCACCACCCCGTGTCAGGCGGACGCGGGCCGCCGCGTGATCCTACTGACTTCTTGTGCGACGAGGGGGCGGTAAGGTGCCGGATGTTCGCGTGAGCACATGCGGCGCGGGTCCCGGGAGACCGGACATTCCGTGCGGTTCGGCACCCGACGGCGGCTGTTCGGGCGCCCGGCAGGACACGCCGGCCGTGCGGCGCGCGAACCGGTGCAACTTCTTCACGCCGCCGACGCGGAACCATCACTCAGGGGGGAGCAGCAGGTGAGCATCACGGCCTCCGGGACAACCACCGCGGGAGGGCCCGGAACAGGCGCCACGCCCGTGCAGGGCCTCGGCTTCTGCCGGGTCACGATCGTCGCGCCCGACAGCAGGATCGACGTGGCCCTTCCCGACGGCGTACCGGTCGTCGACATCTGTCCGGAGATCCTCAGGCTCTCCCGGCAGAGCCCCGCCGAGGGCGCGCCGGTCGGCTACCACCTCGTACGCCGGGACGGCAGGGTTCTCGACGGTTCACGCTCGTTCGCCGCCCAGCGCATTCTCGACGGCGAACTCCTCTCCCTGCGCCCCTTCGCGGAGTCGCTTCCTCCCGCCGTCCACGACGACGTGTCCGAGGCGGTCGCCTCGGCGGTGACCAGGGAGCACACCTTGTGGGGCGGCGACCTGACCCGCGCCGCCGGTCTTGCCGGCGGCGCCCTCCTGTCGGCCCTGCTCGCCTTCGTCGCCTGGATGGGCGACCCACGTCACGACATGCACGGACTGCCCGGCGTCCTCGCCGGCGTCGCCGGTGTCCTCCTGGTCGCCCTGGCCTGCGTGCGGGCCCGTGTGTACAACGACCGGGCCTCGGCCATCGCCCTGGGACTCGGCGCCCTTGCGAACGTCGGGGTGGCCGGTTCCGGACTCCTCCCGCTGGCCGACGGCCAGGGTGTGGGCAAACTCCAGTTCCTGCTGGCCTGCGCGGCGGTACTGATCGCCGCGACGCTGCTCACCCTGTGCTCACCCGGAGGCGACGGCCCGTTCGTCGCTGCCGTGACGGCGTCCGGGGTGGTCCTGGCAGCCGTCCTCGCGGGAATCCTCGCCCGATGGACGCCTTCCGAGATCGCCGCCCTGTGCGCACCGGTCGCCGTAGGGGCCCTGGCCTTCCTGCCCGGTCTGTCCCTGCGCTTCGTCCGGCTCCCGATCGGCTTCGACGCCCACGCGTCCGCCCCTCGCAGCGCGTACGGCACCGACCCGGCCCCCGTGGAGCCGATCGACCTCGACCGGATTTCCGCGCAGTCCCGCCGCGGACACGAACTCCTGGTCGGCCTGGCCGGCGGGTGCGCTCTGATCGCGGTCGGCTCCTGCGCGGTCCTCGGTTTCTCCGACGGCGTCTGGGCCCAACTCCTCGCTCTCGCCGCGGGCGTCGCACTGCTGATGCGCGCCCAGCTCTTCCGCTACACCGCTCAGGTCGCCCCCGTGCTGGCCGCGGGCTTCGGCTCACTCGCGCTGCTAGGACTCGGCCTGGCGTTCAATCCGCCCCTGTCGGCGGTCCGTGACGCCCTGTCGGGTGACCGTACCGATCTGGACGTCCGTACCGTCTGGCTCGTCGCGGCGATCGCGCTGGTGTCGGCCGTCGTCACCGCGATCGGCCTGATCGCGTCGCGAGGCGGTGCGACCCCGTTCTGGGGACGCTTCATGGAGATCGCAGAGGGCTTCGTGCTGCTGACCCTCGTGCCGTTGGCGCTCGCCGTCTTCGACGTGTACGCGGCCGCCCGGGCGATGACGAGTTGAGTGTGGCGTCCGGCACCGGCGACGAGTTGAGTGTGGCGTCCGGCACCGGCGACGAGTTGAGTGTGGCGTCCGGCACCGGCGACGAACTGAACGTGACGCCCGCCACCGACGACGAGTTGAACGCACGTACGGAAAGGAACCTCAAGCGTGAGCTTCGGCCCGCCCCCCTCCGTCTACACGCAGTCCGCGATGTCCGCCGAAGTCGCCCGCGCCGGCCGCCGCCGCAAGCTGCTGTTGTGGCCCCTCGTCCTGGTGCTCGTCGTGGCATTCGGCGCCGGTGGCTGGTTCCTCTGGAGCGGCGACGACGCGACGACCGAGGCGAAGGGCCCCGCGGGGCAGAGCCGTCTCGCCGTCCGTGAGACGGTCGAGAAGCCGCCCGCGAGCAGTGTCGGGAAGATGGCGTTCCGCTTCTCCGTGGACGATCTGAGCCCCGGCGAGCACTACGAGATGCCCGGCATGTGGGCCACGGACAAGATCCTCGCCAAGGGCATCAACAAGACGGTCCTCGGCCTGCCCGTCGGCACCGACGCCTCCCTGGGCGACGAGAAGTGGAAGATCACCCTCGACGGCCCGATCTGCGGCTACACCCGCCATGTCAGTGGCGACAACCGTACGGCCGTCCTTTTCCGGGAGAGCGAGGAGCAGGACGCCCTCTGCGACCAGGCGGCCTTCTTCGACCTCGACGACGGGCGCACGGTGTGGAAGCGCGGCCTCTCCGCCTCATCCCCGGGCGACCGACCGGGGAGCCCCCGGAACAGCGAGTGGCAGGACACCCCGAGCGTCACCCTGGCCCACGGCACGGTTGTCGTGACCTGGGGCGGTGGCACCGACGCGTATGCCATGGACACCGGCAGGCGACTGTGGCGTACGACGTCCGACGACCCCTGCCAGGACATGGGCGCCGCCGGCGGAGCGGCGCTGATCGTCCGCCAGCGGTGCACGAACGACGACGAGAGCCTCCCCGTGGACTCGCTGGAACGCATCCACTACAAGGCCCGCAAGATCGACCCGCGCACCGGCGAGGTCCTGTGGACCCACTCCGCGGCCAAGGGCATCCGGGACCTGAGGATCCCGTCCGCCGAGCCGCCCGTCCTCGCCGTCGAGGCCGGCCAGATCGGGATATCCGATCTGCTCTCCCTCGACGACAAGGGGAAGACCCGCGCCACGATCGGTCTGCAGAGCGGCACCTATGTGGGGGAGTGCTCGAACGACGACTATCTGGTCGTCGACGACTGCCCCACCATCGCCGTCGCGGACGACCAGGTCTTCCTCCGCAGCAAGGACGCGGACGAGGCCGTCAACTCCAACTGGGTGATCGGCTTCGACCTGGCGACCGGCAACACCACCAGGAAGTTCGACTCCGGTCCCGGCTCGCTGCTCCACCCGATCCGGATGAGCGGTGACCACCTGCTCGCGCTGCGCCTGAGCGACGACGGCATCGCGCCCCACGCCCTCGTCGGCCTGGACCCGGAATCCGGCCGTGAGACGCCCTACTTCTACTTCGAGGTGCCGGAGGAGGCCCGGCTGATGACGGCGGCGGAGCACAACTACATCGCCGTCCACCGCGGCCGCCTCTTCTTCGGGGCCAAGCTGGTCGACGGCCCGCCCTCCGGCAAGGCGTGGATCTACCTGGTCCTCGGCATCGAAAGCACCGCCCGCAGCACCCTCTGACGCCCGCCCCCGCCTGCGGCGGGCCGGTCCGACCCCCGCCTGAGGCGGCCGGTCCGCCACCGGCCGCCGCACCGGACTACTGCTCGGCCGCCCCTCCGCCCCCCGGCGCCGGCTCCAGGTCGAACTCCCCGTCCCGCGCCCCGAGCACGAACGCCCGCCACTCACCCTCCGTGTACCGGAGCACGGTCTCCGGATCGAGCGAGGAGCGCATGGCCACGGCTCCGCCGGGCAGGTAGGCGATCTCCACCCGCTCCTCCTGCTCCTCCGTGCCCGGCGCGCTGTTCCAGTCGACGCCCGAGATGTCGAGTGCGTACAGCTCGTCCCGCTCCCGCTCCTTGCGCGCCCTGATCTCCGATTCCGACTCCGCCATCGCGCAGCGACCCCTTCCCGACGTGAACGTTCCGACGACGATCCGACCGTTCACCCTAGTGGCCGCTCCGCCGCCGGCAGGGCGCTTCGCCGGGCACGGGCGGAGCGGTCCTCACCAGCTGGTAACCTGTCTGCTGGCCGTTTGTGTACGCACCCCCGGAGCCCCAGGCCCTGGAGGCCGCGCCCAGCGGATCCCCGCCTTCCGAGTCATGGAAGCTCCCCCGAGATGCAGACCGGGGGCACTCGGTGGCCCTTCACAGACTATGAGGAGTACGCGTGTCGCTCGACGCCGCTACGAAGAAGCAGATCATCTCCGAGTTCGGTACCAAGGAGGGTGACACCGGCACCCCCGAGGTCCAGGTCGCTCTGCTGTCCCGTCGGATCTCCGACCTGACGGAGCACCTCAAGACCCACAAGCACGACCACCACTCCCGCCGTGGTCTGCTGATCCTGGTCGGTCAGCGCCGCCGGCTGCTGCAGTACCTGGCCAAGAAGGACATCCAGCGCTTCCGTGCGCTGGTCGACCGCCTCGGCATCCGCCGCGGTGCGGCGGGCGCCAAGTAACACGCCGTGAAGGGAGCGGTTCCCACCACGAGGGGGCCGCTCCCTTTGCTGTACATGCGGAGTGTCACCACCCCTTTGTAGTGTGGTAGCACAACGCAATACGCACGATCCGACGCAGTACGCACGACCCAAGGCAGTACGCACGACCCGTCCGCGGTGCGCTCGACCGAGCACAGTACGCACGACGGAGCACCGCACGCACGACACAGCGTGAATCCCCCCATCCATCGGGGTAGGCGGGTTCACAAGACGAACGAGGAGGAGCGCACCGCGCCGCCGCCGGTCCTCGGTAGTGGCCCCCGGGGGGAAGTGACCCGGGTGCTTCGATCGAAGACCGGTCCGCACCAGACGGAGCGCTTCTCCGCCACCGTCCCCCCGCCACACGGGCGAGGAGGGACGAAGACGAGGAGAAAACGCTAGTGGAGAACGAGACCCACTACGCCGAGGCCGTTATCGACAACGGCGCGTTCGGCACCCGCACCATCCGCTTCGAGACGGGCCGCCTGGCCAAGCAGGCCGCCGGCTCCGCCGTGGCGTACCTGGACGACGACACCATGGTGCTGTCGGCCACCACCGCCTCCAAGAACCCCAAGGACCAGCTCGACTTCTTCCCCCTCACGGTGGACGTCGAGGAGCGGATGTACGCCGCCGGCAAGATCCCCGGCAGCTTCTTCCGCCGCGAGGGCCGGCCCTCCGAGGACGCGATCCTCACCTGCCGCCTCATCGACCGCCCGCTGCGCCCGTCCTTCAAGAAGGGCCTGCGCAACGAGATCCAGGTCGTCGCCACGATCATGGCGCTCAACCCCGACCACCTGTACGACGTCGTGGCGATCAACGCCGCCTCCGCGTCCACGCAGCTGGCCGGCCTGCCCTTCTCCGGCCCGATCGGCGGCGTCCGCGTCGCGCTGATCCGCGGTCAGTGGGTGGCCTTCCCGACGCACACCGAGCTCGAGGACGCCGTCTTCGACATGGTCGTCGCGGGCCGCGCCCTGGAGGACGGCGACGTCGCGATCATGATGGTCGAGGCCGAGGCCACCGACCAGACGATCAAGCTGGTCGACGGTGGTGCCGAGGCGCCGACCGAGGAGGTCGTCGCCGCCGGTCTGGAAGCCGCGAAGCCCTTCATCAAGGTCCTGTGCAAGGCGCAGTCGGACCTCGCCGCGAAGGCCGCCAAGCCGACCGGCGAGTTCCCGATCTTCCTGGACTACCAGGACGACGTCCTGGAGGCGCTCAGCGCCGCCGTCCGCCCCGAGCTGGCCCAGGCGCTCACCATCGCCGGCAAGCAGGAGCGCGAGTCCGAGCTGGACCGCGTGAAGACCCTCGCGGCCGAGAAGCTCCTGCCGGAGTTCGAGGGCCGCGAGAAGGAGATCTCCGCCGCGTACCGCTCGCTCACCAAGCAGCTGGTCCGCGAGCGCGTGATCAAGGAGAAGAAGCGCATCGACGGCCGCGGCGTGACGGACATCCGTACGCTCGCCGCCGAGGTCGAGGCCATCCCGCGCGTGCACGGCTCCGCGGTGTTCGAGCGTGGCGAGACCCAGATCCTGGGCGTCACCACGCTGAACATGCTCCGCATGGAGCAGCAGCTGGACACCCTCTCCCCGGTGACCCGCAAGCGCTACATGCACAACTACAACTTCCCGCCGTACTCCACCGGCGAGACCGGCCGCGTCGGCTCCCCGAAGCGCCGCGAGATCGGCCACGGCGCCCTCGCCGAGCGCGCGCTCGTGCCGGTCCTGCCGGCGCGCGAGGATTTCCCCTACGCGATCCGCCAGGTCTCCGAGGCGCTGAGCTCCAACGGCTCGACGTCCATGGGCTCGGTCTGCGCCTCGACCATGTCGCTGCTGAACGCCGGTGTGCCGCTCAAGGCCCCCGTCGCCGGTATCGCCATGGGCCTGATCTCCCAGGAGATCGACGGCGAGACGCACTACGTCACCCTCACCGACATCCTCGGTGCGGAGGACGCCTTCGGCGACATGGACTTCAAGGTCGCCGGCACCAAGGAGTTCGTGACCGCCCTCCAGCTCGACACCAAGCTGGACGGCATCCCGGCCTCCGTGCTCGCCGCCGCCCTGAAGCAGGCCCGGGACGCGCGTCTCCACATCCTCGACGTGATGATGGAGGCCATCGACCGGCCCGACGAGATGTCCCCGAACGCGCCGCGGATCATCACCGTGAAGATCCCGGTCGACAAGATCGGTGAGGTCATCGGCCCCAAGGGCAAGATGATCAACCAGATCCAGGAGGACACCGGCGCCGAGATCACGATCGAGGACGACGGCACGATCTACATCGGTGCCTCCGACGGCCCGGCCGCCGAGGCCGCCCGTGCCACGATCAACGGCATCGCCAACCCGACCATGCCCGAGGTCGGCGAGCGCTACCTGGGCACGGTCGTGAAGACGACCACCTTCGGCGCGTTCGTCTCCCTGCTGCCCGGCAAGGACGGTCTGCTGCACATCTCGCAGATCCGCAAGCTGGCCGGCGGCAAGCGCGTGGAGAACGTCGAGGACGTGCTCGGTGTGGGCCACAAGGTCCAGGTCGAGATCGCCGAGATCGACTCCCGCGGCAAGCTCTCCCTGATCCCCGTGATCGAGGGCGAGGAAGCCTCCGAGGACACGAAGGACGACGCCGACCAGTGACGTCCCACGGCTCCAAGGTGACGGCCCGCTCCTCTTCGGAGGCGCGGGCCGTCGCCCGTACCCAAACCCTCATCAAGGGCGAGGGCGGCATCGGCACCGTCCGCAAGACCACCCTCCCCGGTGGTCTGCGCGTCGTCACCGAGACGCTGCCCTCCGTCCGCTCCGCCACCTTCGGCATCTGGGCGCACGTAGGCTCCCGTGACGAGACGCCGTCCCTGAACGGCGCCACGCACTACCTGGAGCACCTGCTCTTCAAGGGCACCGGGCGCAGAAGCGCCCTGGACATCTCCTCCGCCCTCGACGCGGTCGGCGGCGAGATGAACGCGTTCACGGCGAAGGAGTACACGTGCTACTACGCGCGGGTGCTCGACACCGACCTGCCGCTCGCCATCGACGTCGTCTGCGACATGCTGACCGGCTCGCTCATCCTCGAAGAGGACGTGAACGTCGAGCGCGGCGCGATCCTCGAAGAGATCGCCATGACCGAGGACGACCCGGGCGACTGCGTGCACGACCTGTTCGCGCACACGATGTTCGGCGACAACGCGCTCGGCCGCCCGGTCCTCGGCACGGTCGACACCGTCAACGCCCTCACCGCCGACCGCATCCGACGCTTCTACAAGAAGCACTACGACCCGACCCACCTCGTGGTCGCCTGCGCCGGCAACGTCGATCACGGCAAGGTCGTCCGGATGGTGCGCGCGGCCTTCGAGAGGGCCGGTGCGCTCGACGACCACGCCGCCCAGCCCATCGCGCCGCGTGACGGCCGCCGAGCGATCCGCGCCAGCGGCCGCGTCGAACTGATCGGCCGCAAGACCGAGCAGGCCCACGTCGTGCTCGGCATGCCGGGCCTGGCGCGCACGGACGACCGCCGCTGGTCCCTCGGCGTGCTGAACACCGCCCTCGGCGGCGGCATGTCGTCCCGCCTCTTCCAGGAGGTACGGGAGAAGCGCGGCCTGGCCTACAGCGTCTACTCGTACACCTCCGGCTTCGCCGACTGCGGCCTGTTCGGCGTCTACGCCGGCTGCCGTCCGTCACAGGTGCACGACGTGCTGAAGATCTGCCGCGACGAACTGGACCACGTCGCCGAGCACGGCCTGTCCGACGAGGAGATCGCCCGCGCCGTCGGCCAGCTCCGCGGCTCCACGGTCCTCGGCCTGGAGGACACCGGCGCGCTGATGAACCGTATCGGCAAGAGCGAGCTGTGCTGGGGCGAGCAGATGTCCGTCGACGACATGCTGGCCCGGATAGCGGCGGTGACCCCGGAGGAGGTCCGCGCGGTCGCGCGTGACGTCCTCGGACAGCGGCCCTCGCTGTCGGTCATCGGTCCCCTGAAGGACAAGCAGGCGTCCCGTCTGCACGATGCCGTCGCCTGACACCCGAACCAGTCATCGGTCCCGAACCGACTTCGGTCCCGGACCCGTCATCGGCAAGGAAGCAAGAACATGAGCAAACTGCGCGTGGCGGTACTCGGCGCCAAGGGCCGTATCGGTTCCGAGGCGGTACGGGCGGTCGAGGCCGCCGAGGACATGGAGCTGGTCGCGACCCTCTCCCGGGGCGACAGACTGGAGACCCTGGCCGAGACCGGCGCCCAGGTCGCCGTCGAGCTCACCACCCCCGCCTCGGTGATGGGCAACCTCGACTTCTGCGTACGGCACGGCATCCATGCCGTCGTCGGCACGACGGGCTGGACGGACGAGCGCCTCGCGCAGCTGCGCGGCTGGCTGGAGCAGTCTCCGGAGACGGGCGTGCTGATCGCGCCCAACTTCTCCATCGGAGCCGTCCTCACCATGAAGTTCGCGCAGATCGCCGCGCCCTACTTCGAGTCCGTCGAGGTCGTCGAGCTGCACCACCCCGACAAGGTCGACGCCCCCAGCGGCACCGCGACCCGCACCGCCCAGCTCATCGCCGAGGCGCGTGCCAAGGCGGGCTCGGCTCCCGCGCCGGACGCCACGGTCACGGCCCTGGACGGGGCACGCGGCGCGGACGTCGACGGCGTGCCCGTGCACGCGGTGCGTCTGCGAGGTCTGCTCGCCCACCAGGAGGTCCTCCTCGGCGGCGAGGGCGAGACGCTCACCGTCCGGCACGACTCGCTGCACCACAGCAGCTTCATGCCGGGCATCCTGCTGGGCGCGCGCCGCGTGGTGAGCACGCCGGGGCTCACGTTCGGCCTGGAAAACTTCCTGGACCTGGGCTGAGCCGGACTGTCATGCGCGCGAAACTCTCCTACCTCGTCACGGCCGCCGTCCTGGTCTTCTACTTCGTCCTGGTCGGCAGCCGTGGTGTGCTGCTCATAAGGACCGGCACGGTCGTCACCGTCACCTTCGGTGTGGCGGTGCTGATCCTGCCGGTGATCGGTCTGTGGTTCCTGTGGAAGAACACCCAGTTCGTCCGCCGGGCCAACGCTCTCGCCGCCGAGCTCGACGCCGAGGGCGGTCTGCCCGTCGACGAACTCAAGCGGCTGCCCAGCGGCCGTATCGACCGTGACTCGGCCGACGAGGTCTTCACTCGGCGCAAGGCCGAGACGGAGGCGGCGTCGGAGGACTGGCGAACCTGGTTCCGCCTCGCCGTCGCTTATCAGGACGCCCGGGACACCCCCCGCGCACGCAAGGCGATGCAGCGGGCGATCGCACTCCACGAGGGCGAGACCGCCGGGGTCTGAGGCCCCTCGGTGCACCCGGGTGTCCGAGACCTCTCGGCGCCCGGGGAGGGTTTCAGCCCTGCCCGTATTCCGCGGCCCAGGCCTCCACCGCGTCCGCTGCCCGGTCGAAGGCGCTGGAGCGGGCCAGGAAGTCGGCATTGTGGGTGGTCAGCAGATACGGCATGTCGTCCGCGGCGGCGCCCTTGCGGTCCAGGATCAGTGCCTGCCCCTGGACCGTGCGCGGAAGGCCCAGCCAGCGCACCGGCTGCTGCAGCGTCCGCACGGCCGCGACCCGGTCCCACGACACGGTCCGGGTGTGCAGGAAGCGCACCTGGCGCAGCCCGTGCGCGCTCACCCACACGCCCATGCGCAGCAACCGCAGGGCGATGGCGATGATCACCAGCGCGATACCGAAGATCACGGCGGACGCGGCCGGCGTGTCGGTGAGGGCGATGATCACCGCTGCGAACAGCACGTACGAGGCCAGCAGCAGCCAGAGCGCGGACGCGCCCACCCGCCACGGGCCGGGGCGGTAGGGCCGCCGCCAGCGGTCGCGGTCGTCGAACGGCAGTGCGACATCGCCGGTCGTGTCGAAGGCGTTGTCGGCCGTCAGGAAGGACAGGGGCACGGCTGGGTCCTCGCTCATCCATGCATGGGCTGTGCCCGGTGAGGCTATCGACCCGCGTCCGCGCCCACCACCCTTGGGGGTCCGTCCGAGGAAGCGGCCCGCGCGGCGACCGCCGGAAGCCGGGCCCATCCGGTGGCCGTCGGCAGTGGTCTGTCTCAGCGGCGGTCGGAGGCCCGTGGCTGCCGCGTCGGCGTCGACACGTGATCCTGCTCGAGCGTCGGCATCCCGATCACCAGGGAGCCGGCGGCCCGGCCACGATGGTGAGCCCCATCAGCCGGCGCCCAGCTGTCTGCCCGGCGGACGCACGCCGACGGGGCGGGGGAGTGACACCTCTCTGAGTACGCGGGGCGTCGCATGAACGACTGTCATCAGTACAGACGCGCGAGTACCCGGTGAAGTGCCGTCTTATCGGGAGAATCTTCGCTCAACACACGGATGAGTAGAGTGGGCGCCGTCCACGCAGTGACGGGAAGGATCCTCTTGACCTCCGCCGATGCCCCCCACCCCGACATCGCCCTGCGCGGTGATGTCACGGTCGAGCTGGTGAAGTCCAGCGCCTCCGACTCGGACGTCCTGTTCGCCGCCCGGGTCTCGACCCTCGGCGAGCAGTCCCTCGCCGAGTTGCAGAAGGACCCCGAGCGGTCGAAGGGCCTGATCAACTACTTGATGAGGGACAGGCACGGCAGCCCCTTCGAGCACAACTCGATGACCTTCCTGATCAGTGCGCCGATCTTCGTCTTCCGGGAGTTCATGCGGCACCGCGTCGGCTGGTCCTACAACGAGGAGTCCGGCCGCTACCGCGAGCTCCAGCCCGTCTTCTACGTCCCCGACACCTCCCGCAAGCTGGTGCAGGAGGGACGCCCGGGCAAGTACACCTTCGTGGAGGGGACGCCAGCGCAGTACGAGACGGTCCACCGCGTGCTCGACGAGTCGTACCAGCAGGCCTACGCCGCCTACCAGAAGCTCCTGGCGGAGGGCGTCGCCCGCGAGGTCGCGCGCACGGTGCTGCCGGTCGGCCTGTTCTCGTCGATGTACGCCACGTGCAACGCCCGCTCGCTGATGCACTTCCTCGGTCTGCGTACCCAGCACGAGCTCGCCCAGGTCCCGTCCTTCCCGCAGCGCGAGATCGAGATGGTCGGCGAGAAGATGGAGGCGGAGTGGGCCGAGCTCATGCCGCTCACCTACGCCGCCTTCAACGCCAACGGCCGGGTCGCGCCGTAGCGCACGCCGGTATCCCGGGCAGGCGCAGGTGTCCGGATCAGTCGGGCGAAGTGTCCGTATTGCGGCATTTGGAGAAGTTCATCTAGCCTGATCAAACGGACCCGGCACTGCTTGAACCCCCGAGCAGGCAGTGCCGGGATCCTCCTTTGTCCAGACTTTTCCCGCATCCCGAGGGCAGACCGCGCCTTGAGCAACGAGTAGCGTGTAACCCATGGCTCCGACCTCCACTCCGCAGACCCCCTTCGGGCGGGTCCTTACCGCCATGGTCACGCCCTTCACGGCGGACGGCGGACTCGACCTCGACGGCGCGCAGCGGCTCGCCACGCACCTGGTGGACGCAGGCAACGACGGCCTGATCATCAACGGCACCACCGGTGAGTCCCCCACCACCAGCGACGCGGAGAAAACGGACCTCGTACGAGCCGTCCTGGAGGCCGTGGGAGACCGCGCCCACGTGGTGGCGGGCGTCGGCACGAACGACACCCACCACAGCATCGAACTGGCCCGAGCGGCCGAGCGCACCGGCGCGCACGGCCTGCTCGTCGTCACGCCGTACTACAACAAGCCCCCGCAGGAGGGCCTGTACCGCCACTTCACGGCCGTCGCCGACGCCGCCGAGCTGCCGGTCATGCTCTACGACATCCCCGGCCGCAGCGGCGTCCCGATCAACACGGAGACGCTGGTCCGGCTCGCCGAGCACCCGCGGATCGTCGCCAACAAGGACGCCAAGGGCGATCTCGGCCGCGCGAGCTGGGCCATCGCCCGCTCCGGCCTCGCCTGGTACTCCGGCGACGACATGCTGAACCTGCCGCTGCTCTCTGTGGGCGCCGTCGGCTTCGTCTCCGTCGTCGGGCACCTGGTCACCCCCGAGCTGCGTCAGCTGGTCGAGGCGTACACCGGCGGCGACGTCCAGAAGGCGACCGAGATCCACCAGAAGCTGCTCCCGGTCTACACGGGCATGTTCCGCACCCAGGGCGTCATGACCACCAAGGCCGCACTCACCCTCCAGGGACTGCCCGGCGGCCCGCTGCGCCCGCCCATGGTCGAACTCACGCCCCAGGAGATCGAGCAACTCAAGATCGATCTTGCTGCCGGCGGGGTACAGCTCTGACAACGGACTTCGCCCCGAACGGGCGCGTAGGGACTTCACAACTGAATAAGCGGGCCACCGATGCCCGCATCCCACAACGACAACTGCTTCTGCACGAACGTCACGCGCGCCACGTGCCCCATCGGTACGTGGCGCGTGTGGTGAGGAGAGTCTTTTGAGTCATCCGCATCCTGAACTCGGCTCGCCGCCGCCGCTTCCCGAAGGCGGCCTGCGGGTCACCCCACTCGGCGGCCTCGGTGAGATCGGCCGCAACATGACGGTCTTCGAATACGGCGGCCGCCTGCTGATCGTCGACTGCGGGGTGCTCTTCCCCGAGGAGGAGCAGCCCGGAATCGACCTGATCCTGCCGGACTTCTCGTCCATCCGGGACCGCCTCGACGACATCGAGGGCATCGTCCTCACGCACGGCCACGAGGACCACATCGGCGGCGTCCCCTTCCTGCTCCGCGAGAAGCCGGACATCCCGCTGATCGGCTCCAAGCTGACCCTCGCCCTGATCGAGGCCAAGCTCCAGGAACACCGCATCCGCCCCTACACGCTCGAGGTCGCGGAAGGCCACCGCGAGCGGGTCGGCCCGTTCGACTGCGAGTTCGTCGCGGTGAACCACTCCATCCCGGACGCGCTCGCGGTCGCCATCCGCACGCCCGCCGGCATGGTCGTCCACACCGGCGACTTCAAGATGGACCAGCTCCCGCTGGACGGCCGGCTCACGGACCTGCACGCGTTCGCACGCCTGAGCGAGGAGGGCATCGACCTCCTTCTCTCGGACTCGACGAACGCCGAGGTCCCGGGGTTCGTCCCGCCCGAGCGCGACATCTCCAACGTCCTGCGCCAGGTCTTCGCGTCCGCCCGCAAGCGGATCATCGTGGCGAGCTTCGCCAGCCACGTCCACCGCATCCAGCAGATCCTGGACGCCGCCCACGAGAACGGCCGCCGGGTCGCCTTTGTCGGCCGCTCCATGGTCCGCAACATGGGCATCGCCAGGGACCTCGGCTATCTGAAGGTCCCACCGGGTCTCGTCGTCGACGTCAGGACGCTCGACGACCTCCCGGACAGCGAGGTGGTCCTCGTCTGCACGGGATCGCAGGGTGAGCCGATGGCCGCACTCTCGCGCATGGCCAACCGGGACCACCAGATCCGGATCGTCCACGGCGACACGGTGATCCTGGCGTCGTCCCTGATCCCGGGCAACGAGAACGCGGTCTACCGCGTCATCAACGGCCTCACCCGCTGGGGCGCCAACGTCGTCCACAAGGGCAACGCCAAGGTGCACGTCTCCGGCCACGCGTCGGCGGGCGAGCTCCTGTACTTCTACAACATCTGCAGGCCACGCAACCTGATGCCGGTCCATGGCGAATGGCGCCACCTGCGCGCCAACGCCGAGCTGGGCGCCCTGACCGGAGTCCCGCACGACCGCATCGTGATCGCCGAGGACGGCGTCGCCGTCGACCTCGTCCAGGGCAAGGCGAAGATCTCCGGCAAGGTCCAGGCCGGCTACGTGTACGTCGACGGCCTCTCGGTCGGCGACGTGGGCGAGCCCGCGCTGAAGGACCGCAAGATCCTCGGCGAGGAGGGCATCATCTCGGTCTTCGTCGTCGTGGACTCGTCCACCGGCAAGATCACGGGTGGCCCGCACGTCCAGGCCCGGGGCTCCGGCATCGAGGACGCGGCCTTCGTCGACGTCCTCCCGAAGATCACCGAGGTCCTGGAGCGCTCGGCGCAGGACGGCGTCGTGGAACCCCACCAACTGCAGCAACTGATCCGCCGCACCCTGGGCAAGTGGGTCTCCGACAGGTACCGCCGCAGGCCGATGATCCTGCCGGTCGTCGTGGAGGTCTGACCCGCGTACGGCCCGTTCGTACGCACGGACTTGGAGCGGGGCGCCTCGATTTGCATCGAGGCGCCCCGCTCCAGTACGTTTACGGCTCGCTCCCCCGGGAACCCGGCCACTCCGTGCGCCGGACACAGTCTCCGGAGCGGGGTGGAAAATCCGGCTCAGAATCTCTGATAAAGTCGGAACCGCCGGAAAGGGAAACGCGAAAGCGAGAACCTGGAAAGCACCGAGGAAATCGGGTCGAGAAAAGATCTGATAGAGTCG
>NZ_JBSFCI010000076.1:0-14123 GCF_053593375.1 Streptomyces sp. NPDC002309
GAAGAACACACCCGCCGACGAGGCGGAAACCGGCCGACCTGGCCCGGCCGATATCCTGGGGGTGTGACGTTCCCGGTAGTCGGCATGATCGGCGGCACTGGTCCTGTCCGGACCCGACGCACAACAGGACCGCCGGGGACGGCTGTTCCCGGACGCGTCCTTCGACCCGGTGGCCTCCGAGCACCGCCGACGCGCCGAGCAGACGGCCGTACTGCCCCTGCCGGCGCACGCCGTACGTCCCCGGCAGTCGGCCGGCTCCTTCGACCACCGCTACGACGCCGCCGCACGCGCCGACATCCCCTCGGACGGCACATGGCACACCGTCACCGTCGGCGAGGTGCCGGTCGGTCTGCGGACCGAGTACCTGTGCGTGCCCGCCGTGGAGGAGGCCGTCTACACGACGCTGGTGCTGGTCAACGACACCGGTCACGCGCTGCTGGCCGGGCCGCTGGAGATCGCGGCGGACGGGGACTTCCTCCTGACCACCTCACTGCCCACCCTCGCTCCCGGCGGCGTGTGCCGGGTGGGGCTCGGCCCCGACGAGGCCATCACGGTCACCCGCCGGGCGACCATGAACGAGTCGGTCTCCGGGCTGCGCAACAACGTGACCGTGCTCGACCACCGCGTCCACGTCGAGCTGGCCAACCGGCTCACCGTCGGCGTCACCGTGGAGGTACGCGAACGGATACCGGTCACCGTCGACGCCGACATACGGATCGAGGAGACAGCCGACTGGAAGGCGCCCGCGCAGGACGCCGAGGCCGAGCGGCACGCGCAGGGCACCCGCGTGTGGCGGATCGAGCTGCCGGCCCGCGCCACCGCCGCCCTCGACGGCGGTTACGTCATCCGCATCCCGGCCGGCAAGGCCCTGACCGGCGGCAACCGCAGGAGCTGACTCCCATGTCCACGAGCCCCGAACAGATCGCCCTCCCCGTCACCGCGGTCACCTGCCTGGAGGACCGGGCACACGTCGAGCGCACCGTCGCCCTCGACCTGGAGGCCGGCACCCGGCGGCTGCGCCTCGGGCCGGTCAGCGCCCTGACCGTCGACCGCAGCCTGCACGCCGACCTGACGGCCGCTCACCCGGCGACCGTGCTCGACGCGAGGGTCGTCCGCACCTGGACACCGCGCGGGCCGGGTCCCGCGGACGACGACTCCGTGCTCCGCCACCGCGTGGGCGTCCTCGAAGAGGAGCAGCAGTCGCTGGAGCAGCGGCGCGACCGTCTGCACGCGCGCGTCGACGTCCTCGACCGTCTCGCCACCGACCTGCTGCGCGAGATCGGCGAGGGCGCCGGCCGCGGCGAGGCCGACAAGGCCCGCTGGACCCGCGAACTGGAGCGCGCCGACGGCGAACGCGACAGCTACGGCGAGCAACTCCGCGCGGCGCAGGCCCGGCTGACCGAGCTGGCCGCCGAACTCTCCGACAGCCGGAGGGCTCTGCGGCTCGCCGAGACCGAACCCGCCGAGCTGGTCGGCCACATCGAACTCACCGTCCATGCGGACGCCGCCGGCCCGGCCCGGCTCCGCCTGACCCACCTCGTGCCCTGCGCCCTGTGGCGGCCCGCCTACCGGGCCGTGCTCGACGGCGACGCACTCACGCTGGACACGGACGCGGTGGTATGGCAGCACACGGGCGAGGACTGGTCGGACATACGGCTGACGCTGTCGACGGCGCGCTCCTCGCGGGCCACCCGACCGCCCCGCCTCGTGGAGGACGTGCTGACCCTGCAGGACCGCTCCCCCGCCGAGCGCCGCACCGTCGACGTCGAGCTGCGCGAGGAGGAGATCACGGACCTCGGCCCCTCCCCCGTTCAGGGCCTGCCCGGGGTCGACGACGGCGGTGAGGTCCGCGTCCTGCGCTGCGACGCACCCGTCTCGGTGCCGTCGGACGGACGGGCCCACCGGGTGCCGCTCTCGTCCTTCACCACCCCCGCAGGCAGCCAGTACACCTGCGCGCCCGAGCTGTCCCCGCTGGTGAGCCGGACCGTGCGGTTCGACAACCGTTCCGGGCACGCGCTGCTCGCCGGGCCTGTGGACCTCGTCGGCGACAGCGGGTACGGCGGGCGCGGCACGCTGGACTTCACCGCGCCCGGCGCCGCCGTCGACCTCGCCTTCGGCAGCCGTGACGACCACCGGGTCGTGCGGCACGCCGAGGAGACCCGGGACACCGCGGGGCTGACCCAGCGAACCGTCCTCACCCGCACCGTCCGGCTCCACCTCTCCCGCTTCTCGGCGCCCACCGAGCACGAGGAGCACATGGTCGTCGTCCGCGAGCGCGTCCCCGTCTCGGAGACGTCGGCGGTCGAGGTGAGCGTGCGCGGCAAGGAGTGCTCCCCGGCACCCGACGGGATCGACGCGGACGGCATCGTCCGCTGGAACGTCCCGCTGCCTCCGGGCGGCCGGCGCACCGTCACCCTGGTCTACGACGTCACGGCGAGCGCGAAAGTGAACGGTCTCTGACCGCCCGTCCTGTCGGCACGGGAGGATGCGGGTGGCGCCGGAATCCCATCCCCCCGCATCCTCGCGCAGCTGCTCAACTCCTCTACGCCCCGGAGGGCTTCGTGCGATTTCCGCCCCGTTCCCCGTCCGGCTGGACCATGGCCGTGTTCGGCGTTCTCGCCGCCGCCATGGGTGCGGTGGGGCTCGTGGCCCCGGATGCGCTCCTGGTGCTCATGGGGTTTCCGGCCGGGGAAGGCTCCCGTGCGCCGGGGGACAACACCCTGGTCTTCGTGACCGCCTCCTCCATGGCGGCGCTCAACATGGGCGTGTATTACGTCCTGGCGGCGCTCTCCGACTGGAAGGCGTTCTTCCGCTGGACCGTCCCCTTCCGGCTGCTGACGTGCGCGGTGTTCACGCTCGCGGTGATCGGCGGCCGCGCCCCGGCCGGTTTCCTCGGTGTGGGCGTGTGGGAAGGGGTCGGCGCGGTGGCGACGGGCGCCGCCCTCCGCCACGAGCGGGAGCGCACCCCGCGGACGGCACAGGGACGGGCTCGGCCGCGGAGCGACGGAGCGGGCTCACCCGACGTCGGGTGAGCCCGACAGGTCGGACAGGCTCACCCGACGGCCGGTCGGCTCACGGGGTCGGACACGGTTCGGCGCGGGGCGGGAGGGGCCGGGACGGCATGTGCCACGGCCCGGCCGCCCCTCGGCTCAGGCGAGTTCGACGAGCAGGTCGCCGCCCTCGACCTGCTGGACGGGGTTGATGGCAAGCCGGCCCACCCGGCCGGACCTCGGGGCGGTGATCGACGCCTCCATCTTCATCGCCTCGATGGTGGCGACCGTCGCCCCGGACTCCACCTCGTCCCCTTCGGCGACGGTGAGGGTCACCACGCCCGCGAACGGCGCCGCGACGTGCCCGGGGTTCGCCCGGTCGGCCTTCTCGGTGACGGGGACGTCCGCGGCGGCGGCCCTGTCACGCACCTGGATGGGCCTCAACTGACCGTTCAGGGACGACATCACGGTGCGCATCCCGCGCTCGTCCGCGTCGCCGACGGCCTGCAGCTCGATCAGCAGCCGCACGCCCCGCTCCAGGTCGACGGCGTACTCCTTGCCCGGCCGCAGTCCGTAGAAGAACGCTTTGCTGTCGAGCACGCTGGTGTCGCCGTGCGAGTCGCGGTGCGCCTCGAACTCCCGGGTCGGCCCCGGGAACAGCAGCCGGTTGAGGGTCGCCCGCCGGTCCTTCGCCAGTCCCTCGCGGTCGTCGGCGCTCAACTCCCCCACGGGCTTGGCCTCGGCACGCCCCCGCAGCGCCCTGGTGCGGAAGGGCTCGGGCCAGCCACCGGGCGGGGTGCCCAGCTCACCGCGGAGGAAGCCGATGACGGAGTCGGGGATGTCGAACCTGTCGGGCTCCGCCTCGAAGTCGTCCGGGGACACGCCGGCACCCACCAGGTGGAGCGCCAGGTCACCGACCACCTTCGACGAAGGAGTGACCTTGACCAGGCGGCCGAGCATCCGGTCGGCGGCGGCGTACATCGCCTCGATCTCCTCGAAGCGGTCGCCCAGGCCCAACGCGACCGCCTGGGTGCGCAGGTTGGAGAGCTGCCCGCCGGGGATCTCGTGGTGGTAGACGCGGCCGGTCGGCGAGGCCAGACCCGCCTCGAAGGGGGCGTAGACCTTGCGGACGCTCTCCCAGTACGGCTCGAGGTCGCCCACGGCCTGCAGGTCGAGGCCCGTCGGCCGCTCGGAGTGGTCGGTCGCCGCCACGATCGCGGACAGCGACGGCTGCGAGGTTGTACCGGCCATGGACGCCACCGCGCCGTCCACCGCGTCGGCGCCGGCCTGGATCGCGGCGAGATAGGTGGCGAGCTGGCCGCCGGCGGTGTCGTGGGTGTGCAGGTGGACCGGCAGGTCGAACTCGCGGCGCAGAGCGGACACCAGCTTCGCCGCGGCCGGCGCCCGCAGCAGGCCGGCCATGTCCTTGACCGCCAGCACATGGGCACCCGCGTCCACGATCCGCTCGGCCAGCCGCAGGTAGTAGTCCAGGGTGTAGAGGCGCTCGGCCGGGTCGGACAGGTCGGCGGTGTAGCACAGGGCCACCTCCGCCACCGCCGTCCCGGTCTCCCGCACGGCGTCGATGGCGGGCCGCATCTGGTCCACGTCGTTGAGGGCGTCGAAGATGCGGAAGATGTCGATGCCGGTGGCCGCCGCCTCCTGCACGAACGCGTCGGTCACCTCGGTGGGGTACGGCGTGTAGCCCACCGTGTTGCGGCCGCGCAGCAGCATCTGGAGGCAGATGTTGGGCGCGGCCTCCCGCAGGGCCGCCAGGCGCTCCCAGGGGTCCTCGGCGAGGAAGCGCAGGGCGACGTCGTAGGTCGCTCCGCCCCAGCATTCCAGGGACAGCAGCCCGGGCATCGTGCGCGCCACCACCGGCGCGACGGCGAGCAGGTCCTTGGTGCGCACCCGCGTGGCGAGCAGCGACTGGTGGGCGTCGCGGAAGGTGGTGTCGGTGACGCCGATGGTCGGTGACGCGCGCAGCCGGCCGGCGAAGCCCTCCGGGCCGAGTTCGGCGAGCCGCTGCCGGGAGCCGGCCGGCGGTTCACCGGGCGGGAGCGCGGGCAGCTTGCTCAACGGGTCGATCAGGTCCGGCCGTTCGCCGTGCGGCTTGTTGACCGTGACGTCGGCGAGGTAGGTGAGCAGTTTCGTACCGCGGTCGGCGGAGTGCCGGGAGGTGAGCAGCTGCGGGCGCTGCTCGATGAACGACGTGGTGACCCGGCCGGCCTGGAAGTCGGCGTCGTCGAGGACGGCCTGCAGGAACGGGATGTTGGTGGACACGCCGCGGATGCGGAACTCGGCCACGGCGCGCCGGGCGCGCCCGACCGCGGTGGCGAAGTCCCGGCCCCGGCAGGTGAGTTTGACCAGCATCGAGTCGAAGTGCGCGCTGATCTCCGTACCGGCGTGGGTGGTGCCGCCGTCGAGGCGGATGCCGGAGCCGCCCGGCGAGCGGTAGGCGCTGATCCGTCCGGTGTCCGGGCGGAAGCCGTTGGCCGGGTCCTCGGTGGTGATCCGGCACTGGAGCGCGGCGCCGCGCAGGGTGACGGTGTCCTGGGCGAGGCCGAGGTCGGCGAGGGTCTCGCCGGCGGCGATGCGCAGTTGCGCCTGCACCAGGTCGACGTCCGTGACCTCCTCGGTCACCGTGTGCTCGACCTGGATGCGCGGGTTCATCTCGATGAAGACGTGGTTGCCGTCGCGGTCGAGCAGGAACTCCACGGTGCCGGCGTTGCGGTAGCCGATCTGCCGGGCGAACCGCACGGCGTCGGCACAGATGCGGTCGCGCAGCTCCGGGTCGAGGTTCGGGGCGGGCGCCAGCTCGATCACCTTCTGGTGGCGGCGCTGCACGGAGCAGTCCCGCTCGAACAGGTGAATGACCTCGCCCCGTCCGTCGGCGAGGATCTGCACCTCGATGTGGCGGGGCTCGACGACGGCCTTCTCCAGGAAGACCGTGGAGTCGCCGAACGCGGACGCCGCCTCGCGGGACGCCGCCTCGATGGCCTCGCGCAACTGCGCGGGCTCCTCGACGCGGCGCATTCCCCGCCCGCCGCCTCCCGCGACCGCCTTGACGAACACGGGGAAGCCGACGTCCTCGGCGGCACGGACCAGTGCGTCCACGTCGGTGGACGGTTCCGAGGAGCCCAGCACCGGTACGCCGGCCTCGCGCGCGGCGGCGACCGCGCGGGCCTTGTTCCCGGTCAGCTCCAGGATGTCCGCGCTCGGTCCGACGAAGGTGATGCCGGCTTCCTCGCAGGCCCGGGCCAGCTCGGGGTTCTCGGACAGGAATCCGTACCCCGGGTACACGGCGTCCGCTCCCGCGCGGCGCGCCGCGCGGACGATCTCGTCGACGGAGAGATAGGCCCGTACCGGATGCCCCGGCTCCCCGATCTCGTACGCCTCGTCGGCCTTGAGCCGGTGCAGCGAGTTGCGGTCCTCGTGGGGGAAGACGGCGACGGTGCGCGCGCCCAGCTCGTATCCCGCGCGGAACGCGCGAATCGCGATCTCGCCACGGTTGGCAACCAGCACCTTGCGGAACATGCTTGATCCCTTCAGCCTGCCGGACGGGGCCCACCCATGGTGTCGGCGACACCGCTCCACCGCCATGTGAACCGGGCCACTCACGGGGTGGATCCGGGATCACCGGCACCGGGCCTCCTGGTCTCAGGCGGCCGCCGGCGGCGGGATGTTGTGGTTCGCCGACAGCCTCGCCGTGCCCCCGCGCGGTGGCCCGGGGTCAGGCGGCCCGGTCGCCCGGTGCCGGTGCGGCGGCCCTGGCGCTGATCACCGCCCGCCCTCGCTCCGACTCGGGGAAGCGGTCGAGCATCGCGCGCAGTTCACCGGCGCCGACATACGCGCCGAAGGGCTCGGTGCCCGGTTCGAGCCGCACTCCCTCGGCGAGGGGCCCCGCCGTGACGGGGTCGAAGCCGAGAGCGGTCACGAGGTCCGCGACGACGCCGAGCGCGTCGGCGTCGTCGCCGGCGATCGCGATCGCCTTGCGTCCCGGCGCCCCCTCGGGCCGGGCACCGTCCTCGAGATCGTGGTAGCCCATGTGGTTGAAGGCCTTGACCACCCGGGCTCCGGACAGATACGCCTGCACGATCTCGCTCGACGAGGTGAGCGGATCGGTGAGGTCGTCGCGGATGCCGTCGACCTCCCACCAGTAGTTCATCGCGTCGAGCACGAGCTTGCCCCGCAGCGAATCGGCCGCGACGGTGCGGTACTTGCCGAGCGGGAGCGCCAGGACGACGACATCCGCCTCGGCCGCTGCCGACTCCGCGGTGACCGGGACGGCACCGGGGGTGAGGACCTCGACGGTGAGCTCGATCGTGGCCGGGTCCCCCGATCCCGCGATGAGCACGCGATAGCCGGCCGCCAGGGCCAGACGCGCCAGCACGGTGCCCACCTTTCCGGCGCCCAGGATGCCGACCGTGCGCACGGCGCCGTCGGTGGTGGTGTCCATGTCTTCTCCGTTCATGGGGCCCGGGACGACTCCGCCCGTGGGGCCCGGGAATTCCGCGCTCATGGGGCCCGGCGTCAGTCTGCGAGGAGGTCGCGGACCATCGGGAGCACCTTGGTGCCGTACAGCTCCACCGCGCGCAGGCGGGAGCCGACCGACTGCGCCCCTGTGGTGTAGATGAGGTCGAATCGGCCGACGCCCAGCGTTTTGATCGCTCGGGCCATCTTGCGGGCGACGGTCTCGGGCGAGCCGATGTAGAGCGAGCCGTGCTCGATCTCGGCGTCGTACTCCTCCTTGCGGATCGGCGGCCAGCCGCGCAGCGCGCCGATGCGGTCCCGGATGACCTTGTAGTGCGGCCAGTGCAGCTCGCGGGCCTCCTCGTCGGTGTCCGCGACGAAGCCCGGCGAGTGCATGGCGACCGGGTGGGCCGTGGTGCCGAACTTCTCGGCGGCCCGCCGGTAGAGGTCGATGTAGGGCGCGAAGCGCTCCGGGTTGCCGCCGATGATGGCGATCATCAGCGGGAATCCGTAGCGCGCGGTACGGATGACCGACTGGGGTGAGCCGCCGACGCCGACCCAGGTGGTCAGGCGCCCGGATTCGGTCTTGGGGAAGACGTCCGCGTTGTCGAGCGGAGCCCGCTTGGTCCCGCTCCAGGTGACGGGCTTCTCCTCCAGCAGCTTGGCGAAGAGCTCGATCTTCTCCTCGAAGAGCAGGTCGTAGTCGCTCAGGTCGTAGCCGAACAGGGGGAACGACTCGGTGAAGGAGCCGCGCCCGAGAATGATCTCGGCCCGGCCGTTCGAGAGCGCGTCCAGGGTCGAGAACCGCTGGAACACACGGACCGGATCGTCCGAGCTCAGCACGGTCACACCGGACGAGAGGCGGATGCGGCTGGTCCGTGTGGCGATACCCGCGAGCACGGTCTCCGGAGAGGAGATCGCGTACTCCGGGCGGTGGTGTTCACCGAGCGCGAGGACGTCGACACCGGTCTCCTCGGCGAGAACGGCCTCGTCGAGGACCTGCCGGATGGCCCGTGCGTCGGACACCGGGGTCCCGGAGTCGTCGAGCGGCACATCGCCGAACGTGTCGAGGCCGAAGACGAGATCAGACATGACTGGGTTCCTTCGTGAGCAGATGCCTCACCCGCGGGGCGACCTCGGTGCCCAGCAGCTCGATCGTGCGGGCCCGGGCCTCGCGGGGGAGATGCATGACGTCGTACTTGAGGTCGAAACGGCTGAGCCGCAGATCGCGTGCCATCGTGGCGATCTTGCGGGCGACGGTCTCGGGCGAGCCGACGAAGAGCGCGCCCTGGCCGACCTCCGCCAGGTAGCGCTCACGGGTCGGCTTGTAGAACCCGCGCTCCTCCGCGAGGGCGGCGACGACCGGCTGCCAATACTGCCACCAGGTCTCGGTCGCCTCCTCGTCGGTGTCGGCGACGAGCCCCAGCGAGTGCTGGGCGACGGGCTGACGGGCGTGCCCGTACTGTTCGAGCGTGCGGTGGTAGAGCTCGACATGGCCGGCGAAGCGCTGGGGGCGGCCACCGATCACGGCCAGCATGAGGGGCAGGCCGTAGCGGGCCGCGCGCACCACGGAATGCGGGCTGCCGCCCACGCCGATCCAGGTCGGAATGCCGCCGGGCGGCATACGGGGACGCGGTCGCTGCTCGACGAGCGGTGGCCGGAACTTTCCGGACCAGGTCACCGTCTCCTCACGCTGGAGGCGCATGAACAGGTCGAGCTTCTCCTCGAACAGCTCCTCGTAGTCGGCGAGGTCGTGGCCGAACAGCGGGAACGACTCGGTGGCCGACGCCCGGCCCAGGACGAGCTGGGCGCGGCCGTTCGAGGCGGCGTCCAGCGTGGCGAACTCGTGGTAGAGCCGCACGGGGTCGTTGGTGCTGAGCACGGTCACCGAGGTACCGAGCCGGATGCGTTCCGTCGCGGTGGCGATCGCGGCGAGCAGGACGGGGGTCGCGCTGTCGTTGTGGCCCGCGCGGTAGTGCTCGCCGACGCTGAACACATCGATCCCGACCGATTCGGCGAGCCTGGCCTCCTCGATCAGCAGACGGACGGTCTCGGCGTCGCCGAGCGGCCGCCCTCCGCCGTCCGTGGCGACCTCCCCGAACGAATTCAGCCCCAGCTCGAACCCTGTGGTCGTCATGGACTCCTCCTCCTGACTCCCGGTACGTCCGGTGCCGTGGGATTTCTCTTGCTTGACGCAGCAAATACTTCCCCACCGGGCTCGACTCGTCAACCACGAGGGTGGGGCGCTGCGCGCGAGGACCCACGCCGCGTGTTCGCACGCGATCACCGGCCCCTATCCTTCGCTTGATCAACCACGGACAAGCACAGTGCCGGAGCAGGGGGATGACACGTGACGTACGGGCGCGCCGCGATACCCGCGGTGATCGGAAGCCTGCTGTTCGCTCTGTTGCTGTGGTGGGCGGGGGCCGGCGTGCACGCGCTGCACCTGCGCGGTGCCACGGGCGTGCTCGGCATCGAGTCGACGAACGAACTCCTGCGCTGGCTCGCCCCCTGGTCGTACGACCCTCCGGGGAGCGGGGACACGTCCTCGGGCGCGGACGCCCGGTACGCCGGTCTGTACGCCACCGCGATGCAGATCAGATACGTCGCGGTCTTCGTGTTCTTCCTCGTCGGCGCACTCCTCCTGGTGCGCAGGATCCCGCCGGTACGGGGCCGCACGCCGGCCACCGTGCTGGCGCTGTGGGCCTGGAGCCCGGTGGCGGGAGCGCTTGCCGTGACCGTCTCCGCGCCCTGGCTCATCGCGTCCCAGGGCAACGGCAGCTACCGCGTCCTGCCGCAGCTGGCGACCGTGATCGCGTCGAGCGGCCCCGTCACGGTGTTCGCGGGGCTGCTGACCGCTCTGCTCACGGTGCCCGGTGCCCGCATCACCGCCAAGGGCGCCGATCCGCTGCCCCGGCGGATCGTTCCGCGGCGCGCCGGCCGCCTCGCCGCGAGCGCCGGAACCGCGGTGATCGCGCTGTCGCTGGTGGTCCTCTCGCACGCGTCGGTGGCGGCCCGGATCCAGACGTCGTGGACCGGTACGGGACTGCTGTCCGAGCCCGGCGACCTGCTGCGCCTGTGGCTGCTGCTCGGGGCCTGGTCCGGCCCGGGGACCGCCTCGCTCGGCTACTGGCTGCTCCATCGGGTCCCCGACGTGGTCCTGCTGGTCGTGGTGTGGTGGGCGCTGCGGCTGTCGCCCACCCTGCTCACCCGGACCACGGTGCCGGCGATGGCGGCCGGCGGCGTGTGCGCCACCGTGCTGGGACTCCTGTCGAGCCAGGTCATGCAGATGGCGATCGACCACGACACCGCCACCGTGTGGGGGCCGGTGCATCTGTTCTCCCGGCTCGGCACCGGCGCACCCGCCGCCCTCGTCTTCGGCACCGCCGCCGGGATCACGGCGTTCGTGACGCTACGGCTGACCCGGGGCGCCGGCGACATGGGCATTCCTCCTCGGGCGGGTTGAGTACCTGCGCGCTGACGGCAGTTCGCGAGCGCCCGAACACTGGGGCCATGGGCAGAGAACCTGTGAGATCCGAACTCCTGGTGACCGTGGTGCCGGCCGGCGTGACGTCGGCCGCGTGGGCCGGCTGGCTGGGCTGGGATGAGCGGTACGACGTGCAGGCGGACGGCTCGCTGAGCGGCCCCTACGAGGCGTGGCAGGTGATCGGCCTCGTGCTGACACTGCTGGGGCTGGTGTGCTGGGTCGCGTCCCGGAATCGCGTCGCGGCCGCGGTGGTGGGCACCACGTCGGGGCTGGCCGTCGCCGCCTATGTCGATTGGTCGGACGACGGGAGCGGGCTCTTCCTGATCGGCGTCGCCATGATCGTGATCGGCAGCGTGGTCGCGTCCACGCTCGTCTCGCTCCTGGTCGCCGCCGTGGCCCGGAAGGCCGGTGGCCGCCGGCGGGGCTGAGCCGCCGCGCCCGCGCGAGCCGGATCGCGAAGGGTTTCGGGTCCGGCCGCGACCGTCCCGACGTGGTGATCCGCACTGCCGGTGTCACGGACGGGAGGGCTGTCCGGTCGTAGTGGTGACGAGGCCGATTCCGAGCCGCCAGGCCGGATGACGGTCGGCCTCCGGGCTCCCAGCGGGAGCCAGCCACCACACTGCCAGGAGAAGACGTTCATGAGCACCACCCCGATCATCGCGATCGCCTACCACTCCGGCTACGGCCACACGACCGTCCTCGCCGAGGCCGTACGCGAGGGCGCCGTGGACGCCGGAGCGGTCGCCCACGTGATCAAGGTCGACGAGATCACCGACGAGCAGTGGGAACTGCTCGACGCCGCGGACGCGATCGTGTTCGGTTCGCCGACCTACATGGGCACGGCCTCCGGTGCGTTCCACAAGTTCGCCGAGACGACCTCCAAGCGCTGGGCCGTCCACTCCTGGAAGGACAAGCTCGCGGCCGGGTTCAGCAACTCCGGTGCCAAGAGCGGCGACAAGCTCCAGACCCTCCAGTACTTCACCATTCTGGCCGCCCAGCACGGTATGACCTGGGTCAACCTCGGCCTGCACCCGGGCTGGAACAGCACCACCGCCTCCGAGGACGACCTCAACCGCCTCGGCTTCTACCTGGGCGCGGGCGCGCAGACCCACACCGACCACGGCCCCGAGGAAGTCCACAAGGCCGACATAGCCACCGCCCAGCACCTCGGGCGCCGCATCGCCGAGCAGGCCCAGATCTTCGTCGCGGGGCGCAGCGCCGTCGGCGCCTGACCCTGATTCCGGCGGCAGCGGGCACACCACCGGGCCACGGCTCCACGCCGGACCCCGGCCCGCTGCGGCTGCTCGGGCTCCGGCGTCATCCGTGGGAACGGCGTCTTCCGCGCCCGCGACGCCGGAGCCATCCGCCGATCAGTGCGAGGTCCGCGAGTGCCGCCGCCGCGGCGGCCGCTCGTCCGGCCACCGGCAGCCCTGCCGTGCGCAACAGATCGAGCGACTCAGACCCGGGCCGGACGAGTGATGCCGCCTCGTCCGGCCCGGCCCAGTCCCGCTCCGCGGGAACGGCCGGTCCGCCGGACACTCCGCGAACTGCCCCAACAGCCGGTCGCCCACCTCCGCCGGCACCCCGCGGGCCGAACTGCGCCGGGCGCCCGGTGACCATCAGATCGGTCCGCACCGAGACGGCCCTGCCCTCGTCGCACGCGCTCAGTACGCCGGTGAGCGTCGCCTTGGCCGTGCCCGGGCCGCGGGTCTCCCCGCCGCTCGCGACGAGCACCATCCGGTACTCCGTCTCGTCCAGCTCCTGGAAGACCGCGGTGCCGGGGTACGTCATGGGGGTCCCGATTCCGGGCCGGTCCACGGACCCCGAAGGGAGTTCCGTGGTCCATTGGACCCCGAAGGGAGTCCCGCCGGCCCGCGAACGCCGGTGGGGCCGCGTGCTCCGACAGGGTGGCTGTCGGAGCACGCGGCCCCTGGGCCGGGGAAGGGCCGTCGGCCTCGGCCCCGCGGGACGCTACTTCGGGTCGCGGTCGAACAGTGACCGGGACCAGATGTAGCCGAGCACGGCCAGCCCCACGCACCAGAGCACGGCCAGCCATCCGTCGTTGCCGATCTCGCTGCCGAGCAGCAGTCCGCGCAGGGTCTCGATGGCGGGCGTGAACGGCTGGTACTCGGCGACCGGCTGGAACCAGCCCGGCATCGCGTCGACCGGCACGAAGGCGCTGGACAGGAGCGGCAGGACCATCAACGGCAGGGCGTTGTTGCTGGCCGCCTCGGCGTTGGGGCTGGACAGGCCCATCCCGACCGCGATCCAGGTGAGTGCCAGGGAGACGAGCGTCAGCAGCCCGAGGGCCAGGACCCATTCCAGGATGGTGGCGTCGTGCGACCGGAACCCGATGGCCACGGCGACGGCACCGACGAGGACCACGCTCATCACGCACTGCAGCACGCTGCCGAGGACATGCCCGATGAGCACCGACCCCCGGTGGATCGCCATCGTGCGGAAGCGGGCGATGACGCCCTCGGTCATGTCGTTGGAGACCGACACCGCGCTGCCGATCGTGGTGCCGCCGATGGTCAGCAGCAGGATGCCGGGCACGAGATACGCGAGGTACTCGGACCGGTCGGCGCCACCGTCTCCGATGCCGGCGCTCATCACGTCGCCGAAGATGTAGACGAAGAGCAGGAGCAGCATCACGGGCGTGAGCAGCAGGTTCAGGGTGAGGGACGGATAGCGGCGCGCGTGCAGGAGGTTGCGCCGCAGCATGGTGGACGAATCGCGCAGGGCGAGGGTGAGGGAACTCATCGGGCGGCCTCCGTGGACTGGTCGGGGATGACGGCTCCGCCGGTGAGGGCGAAGAAGACGTCGTCGAGATCGGGGGTGTGCACGGTCAGCTCGTCGGCCTCGACGCCCGCGGTGTCCAGCCGGTCGAGCAGGGAGCGCAGTGCGCGCTGGCTGCCGTCGGCGGGGATCTGGAGGGTGAGTGCCTCGTCGTCCCGGGTGGTCGGGTGGAGCGACGAGGACGCGTGCCGGTAGGCGGCCGGGTCGGTGAAGCGGAGCCTGACGTGTCCGCCGGGGACGAGTCTCTTCAGTTCCTCGGCGGTGCCCTCGGCGGCGATCCTTCCGTCGTTCAGGACGGCGATGCGGTCGGCGAGTTCGTCGGCCTCCTGGAGGTACTGGGTGGTGAGGAAGACGGTGACCCCGCCGGTGACCAGTTC
>NZ_JBSFCI010000077.1:0-13634 GCF_053593375.1 Streptomyces sp. NPDC002309
GCGGCCGTCACTTCGTGAGGTGGCCGAGGAAGCTGTCCCACACGGCGGGGGAGACCCCCGGCCGGCGGCGCCGAGGGCACGGACGTGGTCCTGCCCGCGCTCGGCGAGTCCGTCACCGAGGGCACCGTCACCCGCTGGCTGAAGGCGGTCGGCGACAGCGTCGAGGCCGACGAGCCGCTGCTCGAGGTCTCCACCGACAAGGTCGACACCGAGATCCCGGCGCCCGTCTCGGGCGTGCTGCTGGAGATCACCGTCGGCGAGGACGAGACGGCCGAGGTCGGCGCCAAGCTGGCCGTCATCGGCGCCCCGGGTGCGGCTCCGGCCGCAGCCCCGGCCCCGGCGGCCGCCGCCCCGGCTCCCGCCGCCCCCGCCCCGGCCGCCCCGCCGGCTCCGGCCCCCGCGGCTCCCGCCGCTCCGGCTCCGGCTCCCGCCGTCCCGGCCCAGCCCGCCGCGCCGGCTCCCGCGCCGGCCGCCCAGGCTCCGGCTCCCGCCGCCGCCCCGGCAGCGGCGCAGGCGACCGACGAGGGTGCCTACGTCACCCCGCTGGTGCGCAAGCTCGCCGCCGAGAACGGCGTCGACCTCGCCGCTGTCAAGGGCACCGGCGTCGGCGGCCGCATCCGCAAGCAGGACGTCCTGGCCGCCGCCGAGGCGGCCAAGGCAGCCTCTGCCGCCCCGGCTCCGGCCGCGGCGGCCGCCGCCGCGCGGAAGGCCCCCGTCCTGGAGGCCTCCCCGCTGCGTGGCCAGACCGTGAAGATGCCGCGGATCCGCAAGGTCATCGGCGACAACATGGTCAAGGCGCTGCACGAGCAGGCGCAGCTGTCGTCGGTCGTCGAGGTCGACGTCACCCGTCTGATGAGGCTGCGCGCCCGGGCCAAGGACGCGTTCGCGGCCCGCGAGGGCGTCAAGCTCTCCCCGATGCCGTTCTTCGTCAGGGCCGCGGCCCAGGCGCTCAAGGCCCACGCGCCGGTCAACGCCCGGATCAACGAGGCCGAGGGGACCATCACCTACTTCGACACCGAGAACATCGGTATCGCGGTGGACTCCGAGAAGGGCCTGATGACTCCGGTCATCAAGAACGCCGGTGACCTCAACATCGCCGGTATCGCCAAGGCCACGGCCGACCTCGCGGGCAAGGTCCGCGGGAACAAGATCACGCCGGACGAGCTCGCGGGCGCGACCTTCACCATCTCCAACACCGGTTCGCGTGGCGCGCTCTTCGACACGATCATCGTGCCGCCGGGCCAGGTCGCGATCCTCGGCATCGGCGCCACGGTCAAGCGCCCGGCCGTCATCGAGACGGAGGAGGGAACGGTCATCGGCGTCCGCGACATGACCTACCTGACCCTCTCCTACGACCACCGCCTGGTCGACGGCGCCGACGCGGCCCGTTACCTGACGGCGGTCAAGGCCATCCTGGAGGCCGGCGAGTTCGAGGTCGAGCTCGGCCTGTAGGACGCACCAGCCGAAACGGTGATGCCCTCGCCCGGAGAGTTCTCCGGGCGAGGGCGTCGCCGTTTCCGGGGAACACGGGAAACACCCGGCCGGCCGCCCGGAGACGCGGTCGGCCGGGCAACGGAAGCACCCGGGTGCACCAGCGTGTGCGCCTCGTCTCACCTGCATCGAAGCGCCCCCGTGCGCCCCTCCCTCCAGCGTGGACGGCCTTATTGTCTAAACGTCAAACGCGCCTTAAGGAGCTCTCATGACCGCGCCCGTCGTCCACTCGCTGCGCGAACAGATCCGCGAGCACATCCTGGAGGGGATCATCAGCGGGCGCTGGAAGCCGGGCGAGCGGATCGTGGAGCGCCGTATCGCCACCGAGCTGGAGGTCAGTCAGACGCCGGTCCGCGAGGCGCTGCGCGAGCTGGAGTCGCTGCGCCTGATCGAGTCCGCGCCCAACAAGGGCGTACGGGTGCGGAACCTGACCGCCGCCGACCTGGAGGAGAGCTATCCGGTCCGGGCCGGTCTGGAGGCCATCGCGGCCGAGCTGGCCGCCGAGCTGCTCGCCGAGGACTGCTCCGCGCTGGAGCCGCATGTCACCGCCCTGTACGAGGCCGACCGCAACGCGGACGGTACGGGTCAGGTGCGGCACACGGTCGGCTTCCACCGCGAGCTGGTCCGCGCCGCCGGCAACTCCGTGCTGCTGCACACCTGGGAGGGCCTGGGCATCGAGGTGTTCACCGCACTGTCGATCCGCTGGCTGGGCACGGTGCAGCAGTCGTACGCCGAGGAGCACGAGGAACTGGTCGCGGCCTTCCGGCGCCGGGATCCGCGGATCGCGGAGATCGTGAAGTCCCACGTCCTGGGGTGCGCGCCGCGGGCGTGACCGCACCCGAACACATCGTAATGTCACCGTATGTCCGACGCGGCGCACGGTGTTCACGGCAAACCGCCCACGCGCGAGCAGAGGTGGGACCGCTTCCGGCAGTCGCCCTTCCTGCCCGCCTCGGTCCTGGTCCTGATCATCTCCGCGGCGGCCTGCCTCTTCGCCGGCTCGTACACGTACTCCATGGCGAACCCGACGCCGCACTCCATCCCGACGGCGGTGGTGGGGCAGTACGACGTGGTGCGGGGACGGGCCTTCATCGAGGGCATGGAGCAGGCGCTGAACGCGTCCATGATGCTGCGCGTGTACCCCACCGTGGCCGAGGCCCGCTCGGCGGTGGAGGAGCAGGAGGTCTTCGCGATCCTCGACGTGCACGAGGACGGACGGGCCGTGAGGTTCGACGTCTCCGGGGCTTCCGGGGCGTCCGTGGCGGAGGTGCTGTCCGAGGCGGCGGTCGCCGTGGGGCGGCAGACGGGCGTCGCGATCACGCTGAAGGACGTCAACCCCTTGCAGAAGGGCGATCCGCGCGGGCTGGCGATCTTCTACATCTCCCTGGCGGCGGTGATCATCGGCTTCGTCGGGTCGATCCAGCTGAGCGTGCACGCGCGGGCGCTGAATCCGCTGGAGCGGATCGCCGTCACCGTGACGTACTCGCTGATCGGCGGGTTCGGGATCGCGGCGGTCGTGGACTGGGGTCTCGGGGCGCTGGACCTGCCCTTCGTGGAGTCCTGGATGATCCTGGCGCTGACGATGCTCACGAGCGGCATGGTCTTCACCATGTTCAACACGATCATGGGGCGCTGGGCGATGCTGCCGACCTGGGGCCTGATGGTGCTGCTCGGCAACCCGTCCTCGGGCGGCGCGGTGTCCTGGGCGCTGCTGCCCTCGCCGCTGGGGGAGATCGGGCGCTGGCTGCCGCCGGGCGGGTCCGTCAACGCCCAGCACACGGCCGTGTACTTCCCCGGTCACCAGCACGCCTTCCCCTTCCTGGTGCTGGTCGCGTGGCTGCTGGTCTCCCTCGCGGTGTTCCTGCGCTGGTCGCACCGGCACCCCGGCGGACGGGTACGCAACCCGGCGCACGCCGGTCCGTGAGAGGGTGCGACAACCGAGCGCCGGGCCACTCAGACGTGCTCCCACCTGCACAGACCAAGGGGAAACCCGGCACGGCGTGCCCAGGTCCAAGGCACCGCGTGCCGACTTTCTCGTGATCAAGAGGTTTTAGGGCTCAACCCTTTGATCGATCATCGATCAGGGGGTTACAGTTCCCGACGGGCCACGCGGCGACGCCGCACGGTGTCACCACACCCTGGCCTCACGCCCTGTCCTGCCAAAGACCAAGGGCAACCCCGAACCCTTACCGATGAGGGAACCCCCTTCGACTGAGGAAGGCGGCGACATGACCGACCCCCACGCCACCCAGCCGAGCGAGCTCGACCAGCTCCCGGACCGCGACCCGCAGGAGACCGCCGAATGGCAGGCCTCTCTGGACGCCGTCGCCAAGGCGGCCGGGCCGCACCGTGCCGCGTATCTGATGCGCCGCACGCTGGAACGCGCAGAGGGCACCGGTGTCTCGCTGCCCAAGCTCCTGGAGACGGACTACGTCAACACCATCCCCACCGCCGCCGAGCCGTCCGTGCCCGGTGACGAGGAGATGGAGCGGAAGATCACCGCCTGGAACCGCTGGAACGCGGCCGCCATGGTGACCCGCGGCTCCAAGTACGGCGTGGGCGGCCACATCGCCACCTTCGCCTCCGCGGCCTGGCTCTACGAGACGGGCTTCAACCACTTCTTCCAGGGCAAGGAGGCCGACGGGTCGGGCGACCAGCTCTACATCCAGGGCCACGCCGCCCCCGGCATCTACGCCCGCGCCTTCCTCGACGGCCGGCTCGGCGAGCACCACCTCGACAACTTCCGCCGCGAGGCCGGCGGCAACGGCCTGCCCTCGTACCCGCACCCCCGCCGCCTGCCCTGGCTGTGGGAGTTCCCGACGGTGTCGATGGGCCTCGGCCCGCTCTCCGCGATCTACCAGGCGCGGTTCAACCGCTACCTGACCAACCGCGGCATCAAGGACGTCTCCGCGTCCCACGTCTGGGCCTTCCTCGGCGACGGCGAGATGGACGAGCCGGAGTCGACGGCGGCGCTCGCGCTGGCCGCGCGTGAGGAACTGGACAACCTCACCTTCGTCATCAACTGCAACCTGCAGCGCCTCGACGGACCGGTCCGCGCCAACTTCAAGATCGTGCAGGAGCTGGAGGCCCAGTTCCGGGGCGCCGGCTGGAACGTCGTGAAGAGCCTGTGGGGCACGGCCTGGGACGAGCTGCTCCAGCTCGACACCACCGGCGCGCTCGTACGCCGCCTGCGCCAGGTGCCCGACGCGCAGGTCCAGACGTACCAGACGCGCGACGCCGCCTACATCCGCCAGGACTTCTTCGGCGGCGACCCGGCTCTCGCCGAGATGGCGAAGCTGCTCAGCGACGACAAGATCCTGGACTGCTTCCACTTCTCCCGCGGCGGCCACGAGCCCCGCAAGGTCTACGCCGCGTACAAGGCCGCCGTCGAGCACAAGGGCGCGCCGACCGTGATCCTGGCCCAGACGGTCAAGGGCCACACCCTCGGTACGGGCTTCGCGTCGAAGAACGCCAACCACCAGATGAAGAAGCTCTCGGTGGACGAGTTCAAGACGATGCGCGAGCTGCTCGGCCTGCCGATCCCGGACAGCGCGTTCGACGACGGCGTGGTGCCCTACGCGCACCCCGGCGCCGACTCCCCCGAGGTCCGCTACCTCCAGGAGCGCCGCGCCGCCCTCGGAGGCCCCGCCCCGGCCCGCCGGGTGCACCCGCTCGCCCCGCTGCCCGCGCCCGCCGAGAAGGCCTTCGCCGCCTTCGACAAGGGCTCCGGTACGCAGAACCTGGCGACGACGATGGCCTTCGTCCGCCTCGTCAAGGACCTGGTCCGCGACAAGGAGACCGGCAAGCGCTGGGTGCCGATCGTCCCCGACGAGGCGCGCACCTTCGGCATGGAGTCGCTCTTCCCGTCGCTCGGCATCTACTCGCCCAAGGGCCAGACGTACGAGCCGGTCGACCGCGACCAGCTGATGTACTACAAGGAGGCCAAGAACGGCCAGATCCTCAACGAGGGGATCACCGAGGCCGGTTCGATGGCCGACTTCATCGCCGCGTCCAGCGCGTACGCGACGCACGGCGAGGCGATGATCCCGTTCTACATCTTCTACTCGATGTTCGGCTGGCAGCGCACGGCCGACCAGATGTGGCAGCTCGGCGACCAGCTCGGCCGCGGCTTCCTCGTCGGCGCCACGGCCGGCCGTACGACGCTGACCGGCGAGGGCCTGCAGCACGCCGACGGCCACTCCCCGGTGATCGCGGCCACCAACCCGGCCGCCCTCAGCTACGACCCGGCGTTCGCCTACGAGATCGCGGTCATCGTCCGTGAGGGTCTGCGCCGGATGTACGGCGAGGCCAAGCCGGGCGAGGACCAGGACGTCTTCTACTACCTGACGGTCTACAACGAGCCGATGCCGCAGCCCGCGAAGCCGCAGGGCCTCGGGATCGACGAGGGCATCGTCAAGGGCCTGTACCGCTTCAACACGGCCGAGTCGGCGGGCGTGACCGTGCCGGTGAACGCCCCGCGCATCCAGCTGCTCGGCTCCGGTACGGCGATCCACTGGGCGCTGAAGGCGCAGCGGATGCTCTCCGAGGAGTGGGGCGTGGCCGCCGACGTGTGGTCCGCGACCTCCTGGAGCGAGCTGCGCCGGGACGCGCTGGAGGCCGACGCGGCGCTGCTGCGCGGCGAGGAGCGGGTGCCCTACGTACGGCAGGCGCTCCAGGGCGCCGAGGGCCCGGTCCTCGCGGTGTCGGACTTCATGCGTCAGCTGCCCGACCAGATCGCGCAGTGGGTCGAGCAGGACTGGTCCTCGCTGGGCGCCGACGGCTTCGGCCTGTCGGACACCCGTGAGGCCGCCCGCCGCCACTTCGGCGTCGACGCGGAGTCCATCGTCGTCGCGGCCCTGGCCCAGCTCGCCCGCCGCGGCGAGGTGAAGGCCACCGCCGTGAAGGAAGCCCGCGAGAAGTACGGCCTGTAGGGCCACGCGCTCACCGAAGGGGGTACGGCGGCTGCCGTGCCCCCTTCGCTGTCGGTGGCCCCCGGCATGATGGCCGTATGCGTGCCGCCCGGCTGATCAAGATGGTGCTGTTGCTCCAGTCCCGACCCTCCATGACCGCCGCCGAGCTGTCCCGCGAGCTGGAGGTCTCCGAGCGGACCGTCGTCCGGGACGCGCAGGCGCTGTCCGAGGCGGGGGTCCCGGTCTACGCCGACCGGGGCCGGGCCGGGGGGTACCGGCTGATCGGCGGCTACCGCACCCGGCTGACCGGCCTGCACCGGGGCGAGGCCGAGGCCCTGTTCCTGTCCGGGGTGCCGGGGGCGCTGCGGGAGATGGGGCTGGAGGACGCCGCCTCGGCGGCCCGGCTGAAGGTGTCCGCCGCCCTGCTGCCGTCCCTGCGCGACGCGTCCCGTACGGCCGCGCAGCGCTTCCATCTGGACGCGCCGAACTGGTTCAAGGAGCCCCGCACGCCCGAGCTGCTGCCCGTCGTCGCGGACGCGGTGTGGGACGACCGGCCGATCACCGCGGGCTACCGCCGTGGGGACGGCGAGGTGGAGCGGGAGCTGGAGCCGTACGGCCTCGTGCTCAAGGCGGGCGTCTGGTACCTGTGCGCGCGGGCGGTCCCCCGGGGGGCGTGGCGGGTCTACCGGATCGACCGGTTCACCAGGGTCGGCACCGGTGCGGAGCGGTTCGCGCGGGACGAGGAGTTCGATCTGCCCGCCTTCTGGGAGGAGCGGGCCGAGCAGTTCGCGCGGTCCCTGCTGCGCGCCGAGGTGGAGGTGCGGCTCTCCCCCGCCGGGGCGCGCGCCCTGCCGCACGTCGTCGATCCCCTCGCGGCCCGCGAGGCGCTGCACGACGCCGCCGTCGCGGACTCCGACGGCTGGGTGACGGTGACGCTGCCGGTGGAGTCCGAGGAGGTCGCCCACACCCAGCTCACGGCGCTCGGGACGGAGGCCGAGGTGCTGGCACCGCCGGGCCTGCGGGCCCGTTTCGCCGCCGACGCGGCCCGGCTGGCCCGGCTCTACGGCCTCTGACGCGGCGCACCGCCGATAACGATCCACCGCACTCCGCGTGCGCCCCACCCGGCGAGGCACGATGCTTGACCCGTGATGGACGAGACGGAGTTCTGGGAGCTGATCGACGCCACCCGCGAGGCCGCCGAGGGCGACCCGGAGGAGCACGCCGACCTCCTGGTGGAACGGCTCCTCCAGCTCGACCCCGAGCAGGTCCTCGACTTCGCCCGTCACTTCGAGGCCCGCTACAACCGCGCGTACACCTGGGACCTGTGGGGTGGCGCCTGGGTGCTGCTCGACGGGGCCAGCGACGACGCCTTCGACTTCTTCCGGTGCTGGCTGATCGGCCAGGGCCGCGAGGTCTACGAGGGCGCCGTGCACGTCCCCGACTCGCTCGCCGACCTCCTCGACGAGTTCGACGAGGAGATCGACGGCGACGCCGAGGAACTGGGCTACGCGGCCGACGAGGCCTACGAGCAGCTCACCGGGACCGTCGCCCCCGACCTCGGCATCGCGCCCGCCCCCGCCGAACCGGAGGGCACGCCGGTGGACTTCGAGAACGAGGCGGCGCTCGCGGAGCGGTTTCCGCGTCTGTGGGACCGCTTCAAGGAATGAGGCGGGCCCACCGCCGGGCCCGCGGGGAGCTACCGACGCGGCTGGTCGGCCGCCTCGTGCAGCGGCGCCGCGTTGGCCTGGTCGAGGGCGGACGCGACGGCCGCGCGGGGGCCCAGGACGACGGTCGCGACCGCGCACAGCACGGTCCAGGGCCCACGCAGGGCCTCGCTCCAGGTGCCGGTGTCGTCGCCCGCTCCCGGCGTGTTCACGAGCGCCCCTGCAACCGCGCCGCCAGGTCCCTGATCCCGGGCAGCCGCGCCGCCAGGGCGGCGCCGGGGCAACGGGTCGTGTAGCCGTCGCCATGGCCGGCCACGGTGGGCAGCGTCGCGGAGGTGCCGGCGGTGTAGCGGCTGAGGCTGCTGCTGGAGACCAGCCGTACCTTCGCGCGCGGGTCGGTGCCCGACATGCCCAGCTTCCAGGCGGACAGCGCGGCGATGGCGTCGGTCATCACGCGGGGCACCTCGGCGCCCGCGGTGAAGGTGCCGATCGCGGCGATGCCGGTGCTGCCGTGGTTGAAGCCGACGGTGTGGGCGCCGGTGACCGGGCGGTCCACGCCGCCCGCGCGGCCCTCGTAGACGGTCCCGCAGCGGTCGACGAGGAAGTTGTAGCCGATGTCGTCGAAGTCGCGGGCGCCGGTCTGGCCGGCGTAGAGGTCGCGGATGATCCGCGGGACGTCCTCGCATCGGTACGCGTTGGGCGTGTCCGTGTGGTGCACGAACACGGCGACGACGACGGCGTCGTAGCGGGGCGGCGGCTGCCCCTCGGGGGCTTCGCCGGAGCCCGCCCAGACCGTCCGGGGGACCACGTCCGGCCGGGGCGCGGTGTGCGGGGCGGCGACGCGTGCGGCGAGCGCATGGGTGTCGCGGGCCGCCGTCACCGACCGGTCGACGCCGTGCGCGCAGAGCGCGAGGGCGCTCACCGCGGCGAGTCCGGGCAGACAGCCCACGAGCGCCACGGCGTTGCCGGGTATGTGCACGGTGCGCGGCCATGCGCCGCGTCGTCTTCTCATGCCACGTTTCAGGACACGCATGGACCCACTGTCGGGCCGGTCCGGTCCGTCCGCGATGTGTGCTGTGCCACCTGGTGGAACCATCGTCCAGGTCGGTGACGTTTTTCGGGTAGACGCACATCTGGCGGGTTCGCGGCCGGCAACCACGGTCGTGACTGATCACCGGGCCCGTCCGGCGCGTACTAGGGCGTGCTGGGGGCGCGTAGCCGCGCGCACCGACGGGGACTGGAGAAAGGCTGCTCCGTGGACCTGCTCGACATCGTGCTGGCGCTGCTGATCCTGGCCTACGCCGGCTCGGGCTACCGGCGCGGGCTGGTGGCCGGCTGTATCTCGCTCGCCGGGTTCGTGGGCGGTGCGGTGATCGGCGTGTGGATCCTGCCGTGGGTGATGGACCTGGTCCCGCCGGGCACGACGGCGACGACGGCGGCGGTGCTCACGGTGCTGGTGCCCGCCGTGGTGGGGCACGAGCTGGCGGGGCGGCCCGCGCGCCGGCTGCGCGGGGAGCTGGGGCGGGGGCCGCTGCGGGTGGCCGACGGGGTCGGCGGGGCGGTGGCCAACTCGGCGGCCGTGCTGATCGTGGCGTGGGTGGCCGCGAGCGTGCTGGCCGCGTCCTCGTCGCCGCTGCTGACCGGCGCGATCCGGGAGTCCCGGCTGCTGGGCGCGGTGCAGACCGCGATGCCGGACGCCACGCCCGCCTGGTTCTCGCGGGCGACGTCCGCGCTCACCGAGGCGGGTTTCCCGCAGGTGTTCAACCCGTTCGAGAGCGAGTCGACCGCCGAGGTGGCCAGGCCCTCCGGGGACAGCGTCACGCGGAGCGCGACCGACGCGGCCAGGCGCAGCACGGTCAAGGTCGAGGGCGTGGCGGACGGCCAGGGGCGTGAGGGCAGCGGGTTCGTGTACACGGCCGGTCAGGTGATGACCAACGCGCACGTGGTGGCCGGCATCGACGCGCCGACCGTCCGGATCGGCGGGGTCGGGCCGGCCTACGAGGCCCGGGTGGTGCTGTTCGACCCGGACAAGGACGTGGCGGTGCTCCATGTGCCGCAACTCCCCGCTCCCGCCCTGGAGTTCGACGACGACGCCGACCGCGGGGACGCGGCGGTGGTGGCCGGCTATCCGCAGGACGGCGGTCTCGACCTGCAGGCCGCGACGGTCGCCAACCGGGTGCGGGCGACGGGGCAGAACATCTACAACGACGAGAACGTCACCCGGGAGATCTACTCGATCCGCTCCACGGTGCGCCCGGGCAACTCGGGCGGCCCGCTGCTGACCACCGACGGCAAGGTGTTCGGCGTGGTCTTCGCCCGCTCCACGTCCGACGCCGAGACAGGCTACGTGCTGACGGCCGCGGAGGTCGCCGAGGACGCGGCGCGGGCGGCCGACGCGACGGTGCCCGTGGACACGGGCGAGCTGGTGACGTCGTGACGCCCGCGCCCCGCTGGGCGCCTCAGAGGGCGCGGCCCATCAGCACGTCGTCGACGTACGTCCCGTCGAGGAGGAACTCCTGCGCAAGCACGCCCTCCACCACGAAGCCCTCCGACTCGTAGAGCCCCCGGGCCGGGGTGTTGTGCCCGAGGACCCGCAGGGTGATCCGGCGGGCTCCCTGCCGGCGCGCCTCGTCCTGCGCGGCCCGCAGCAGCGCCCGGCCCACCCCGGCGCCCCGCGCCTCGTCGGCGACGACCAGGCCCTGTATCTGGCGGACGTGGGCGTTGCTCTCCTGCGGGGTGGACAGACCCAGCCTGATCCAGCCGACGACCGCGCCGGAGAGTTCGGCGACGAGATGGTCACGCGGACCGAAGCGGCCGGTGAAGAACGGCTCGTACGGGGGCCTCGGGCGCGGCTGGACGGAGTGCAGCACGGACCAGCAGCGACGGTCCAGCCACGCGAGCGTCTCCTCGTCGGCGTACCTGGCGTGGCGTATGCGCGGAACCGGCATGACGCCACTGTACGGCGGCCGTACGAGCGCCGATGGGGCCGTCGGGCCCGGCCGGCGGGCAGGATGGGCGCATGGAGCGAATCGCGGTGGCCGGCGCGTCCGGTCTCATCGGCGGCGCCCTCGCGCGGTCCCTGACCGCCGAGGGGCACGAAGTGGTGCGTCTGGTGCGGCGGGAACCGCGGGCGGCGGACGAGATCCGCTGGGACCCGGAGGGCGGTCACGTCGACGCCGCCGGGCTCGCGGGGTGCGACGCGGTCGTGAACCTGGCGGGCGCCGGTGTGGGCGACCGCCGCTGGACCGAGGCGTACAAGGCGCGGATCCGTGACAGCCGCGTGCTCGGCACGGCGACGCTGGCCAGGGCGGTCGCGGGGCTGCCGGCGGAGCGGCGGCCGCGGGTCCTCGTGAGCGGCAGCGCGGTCGGCTACTACGGGGACACCGGGGCGCGGGCCGTCGACGAGGACGCGCCGTCGGGGAGCGGTTTCCTGCCGGAGCTGTGCGTGGAGTGGGAGTCGGCCGCGGCGCCCGCGCGCGAGGCGGGCGTGCGGACCGTGTTCACCCGGACCGGGCTGGTGGTCTCCCGCGAGGGCGGCGCGTGGGGGCGGCTGTTCCCGCTGTTCCTGGCCGGGCTCGGCGGGCGGATCGGCGACGGGCGGCAGTACTGGTCGTTCATCTCGCTGCACGACGAGGTCGCCGCGATCCGGCATCTGCTGGACCGTGACGACCTGTCCGGGCCGTTCAACCTGACGGCCCCGCGGCCGCTGACGAACCGTGAGATCACCGCGGCGATGGGGCGGGTGCTGCGCCGGCCGACGCTGTTCGCGGTGCCGGCGCCGGTGCTGCGGGCCGCGCTCGGCGAGATGGCCGGGGACGTGCTGGGCAGTCAGCGGGTGGTGCCGAAGCGGCTGCTGGAGTCGGGGTTCGCCTTCGCGTTCCCGGGGATCGAGGAGGCGATTCGGGCGGCCGGGTGAGGTGTGCCGACGGCCTGAACGTATGCGACCGCTGTGCGACCGTGCCCTGTTCATGCGCGACTGCCCTTGACCGGAGGCAGACCTAACCTCGACACGAACTCGGGTATCTCCGAAGCCGGTTGAGGGCATGACCTCTCCACCGGCCGTGCAACGTCGAGGAGGGGCACGTGCTTGAGCCCGCGTATCAGGCGGACGTCGTCGTCGTGGGAGCCGGGATCGCCGGTCTCGCCGCGGCGCATCGGCTGACCGGTGCAGGAATCGCGACCACCGTGCTGGAGGCCGCCCCTTGTGTGGGCGGGCGGATGGCGACGGAGAAGGTCGACGGCTTCCGGCTCGACCGCATCGGGCAGCTCTTGTTCACGTCGTATCCCGAACTGCGGCTGACTCCGGGACTCGACGCGCTCGCACTGCGCGCGTTCACCCCCGGCGTCCTGCTGCACAGCGACGGGCGCCGGCAGCACGCGGGCGCCCCGGCGGGCGGCGGGAGCGCAAGGGGCGCACTCCATGCGGTGCGCGCCCTTGCGAGCGCCCCCAGGGTGACATCCCGGCCGGCCGTCGGGCTGACGGGCGCCCCCCGGGCGGGTGCGCCGCTGGGCGGTGCGGTGGACCAGGCGCGGCTCGGGGCCGCACTCGGCCGGATCGCCACGATGCCGGTCGAACAGCTGCTGTCCCGGCCGGAGTTGCCCGCCGCGCAGGCCCTCGCGACGCGCGGGCTGCCCGCCCGGACCGTCGACGGCTTCCTGCGCCCGCTGCTCTCGGCGCTGCTGTGCGACCCGGAGCTGACCACGTCCAGCCGGTGCGCCGACCTCGCGCTGCGGGCCTTCGCGGCCGGACGGATGTGCCTGCCGGAAGGGGGCGCGGAGGTGCTGCCGGAGCTGCTCGCGAGCGGGCTGCCACCGGGGTCGGTGCGCACCGGCGTACGGGTCACCAGCGTGTCCACGACATCGGTGACCACGGCCGAGCACGGGGAGTTCCGGTGCCGGGCGGTGCTGGTGGCGACCGACGCGCGGACGGCGGCCGAGTTGCTGCCGGGGCTGCGGGTGCCGGACTTCCGTCCGGTGACCGTGGTGCACCACACGACCGACGAGCCGCCCCGGACCGGCGCGTCGCTGCTGCTGGACGCCGACCGGGGCGGGCCGGTGGCGCACACGGCGGTGGTCAGCGCGGTGGACCCGGCGCGGGCCCCCGCGGGGCGGGCGCTGGTGTCGTCGACGGTGCTGGGGGCCGCGCCGGGCGACGTGGACACGGCGGTGCGGATGCATCTGGCCCGGCTCTACGGCACGTCCACGGCGCGCTGGGAGACGCTGGCCGTGCAGCACACCGCAGAGGCCGTGCCGGTGATGCGCCCGCCGCACGATCTGCGACGGCCGGTGCGGCTGCTGGCGGGGCTGTACGTGTGCGGCGACCACCGGGACACCAGCACGGTCCAGGGCGCCCTGCACTCGGGCCGCCGCGCGTCCACGGCGATCCTGGCGGACCTGGGCGCGTCGGGCTCCCTACACACGGCGGACCCGAGCCCCACGGTCCGCGCGGCCTGAACGGCACGAGCCGCCCCCGAGGCGCACCCGGGCACCCACGCCGACGAGCACGCACCGACGCGGGCCCTCGCCGGGCAAGGGGCGCGGCCCTGGGCCGGCCGCGGCCGGCCCCGGG
>NZ_JBSFCI010000078.1:0-13379 GCF_053593375.1 Streptomyces sp. NPDC002309
ACAAAATCATCCCGAGGGAGCTCCAAGTCTTCATGGCCAAGCGCGCCAATGCCCACATCGAGGAGATCAAGTCCTCCCACGCTGTGACCGTGTCCTACCCGGACACCGTCACCCACATCATCGAGAAGGCGGCGCGGACAGTCCGCTGACCGGCACGCCAAGGCGGGGTGGCGAAGATGCCGCCCCGCCCTTTCGTTGTCAGCTGGTGCTGCTGAACTTGATTGGGTGATGTCGGAGTCGTTCGCCTGACGGTGGCTGGTGCGCTCCGGTAGCCCTGGACTGTGAGATGCGCGCAGGGCGGCGGGTTGACCGACGCCGGGAGGGCCGCGAGGGAGCAGGTCGGCAGCATCAAGGCGGGCACGTGCAGGTCATCTCGACCCCGGACGGCTGGCCGATCTGGGTCTCCCTGGTTCGCCCGGGCAGGGAGCACGACACCACCTGCGCCCGCCACCACGGCCTGATCGAGGCCCTCAACCGCATCGCCGCCGGGCTGGACATGCCCACCCTCGTCGACCTCGGCTACCAGAACGCCGGCGACGGCTTCCGCCACCCGCACGAGAAGCGCGCCGGAGGCGCACTGACCAAGGCCCAGCAGACCTACAACAAGGTCATCCGCGGCATCCACGGCGTCTGCGAACGCGCCAACTCCCTGCTCAAGACCACTTTCAAGGCCCTGCACAGAGTCAGCCTCGACCCCAGCCGCATCACAAAGATCGCCGCAGCAGCCCTCGTCCTGCTCCGACTCGAGTACAACCGCACCACTGATCAATCACGCAACGTCATGATTTGTTACTGGCAAAGACTCGATCCTTCGAGAAATCGGACACGGCGTCCCAGCCCTCTTCGGGCTCCGGGTGGAGCAGGTACGCGGCCGGCGGGGTGAGGCAGCTTCCAGGACCAGGGACCGTTGCATGATCGTGTTTCGTCCGGAGTGCCGGGCTGGCCCGTTCTGGAGGGGTGCCCCGGTTGGGCAGGGGCGGACGTGGTGCAGGCACGGTCTCAGTGATCACGTCAGTGTCGAAGTCCCATCGTGCAAGGGACCCTGCTCTACAGCCCGGCCCGCTGATGCCCTCAAGAGTCGAGGGTGCCTGGACGTGGCGCGCCGCATAGCCTGGCTGACTGCGCAGTGAATCAGTCTTGTTCAGAAACACAAAGTGTGCGCGAGTTCGAACGGTGGCGTCAGAAGCGACGGTAATTGGTTCAGCCCACCAACTCAAGGCAGTTGCCCCATGGGTGAAAGTATCGATCACGCATTGCCGCACCGTTGACGGGGTGGATCGCCCCACGCCTCTGCGCGCCAAGGACCCGTCCCTCAACCACCACTTCAAGGCACCGGCAACAGCCCACACTCGGGCTCCAGCAGCGCAAGTGGTTCAGTAAAGACGCTGCGCTGATCGTGGACGGAACCCTGGACCCGACCCGTGACCACAGCATCGCCGAGCAGTCGAGGAGCTACCGGTACCCGACGACCAAGTCGTCTGCGACGCCGATTCCAGGCTGTTCGGATCGGCCGGTCGTCCACTCCTGGACAGTTTTTGACCGACCATCCGTGATTTATATTCAAGGGAAATGTTTACCCTCCAAGTACTTTCAGCCATCTCGACCTGATGGTTAATCACACATTCGGGCCGCGCCCGGTCTTTCTTGCGTAAGCAAGCCATGAGCCCAAACCTGTAAACAAAGAGGGGTTTTATCATGTTTAACGTTGCAGACGTCAAGGCCGCGCCCAGCCCGGACCTGCTGACCCCGGACAACGCGGTGTTCCTGTTTGTCGACCACCAGCCGCAGATGTTCTTCGGCGTCGGCAGCAGCGACCGGACGGCGATCGTCAACGCTACTGTCGGACTCGGCAAGTCCGCCAAAGCGTTCAACGTCCCGGTCGTCCTGAGCACCGTGGCGGCGGAGACCTTCTCCGGCCCCCTCCTTCCCCAGCTCGTCGAGGTCTTCCCCGAGGAACCGATCATCGATCGCAGCACGATGAACCCCTGGGAGGACGGCGCCGTCATCGAGGCGATCAAGGCCACCGGCCGCAAGAAGATCGTCCTGTCCGGCCTGTGGACCGAGGTGTGCGTCGTTCTGCCCGCGCTCTCCGCACTCGCCCAGGGCTACGAGGTGTACGTGGTCGCCGACACGTGCGGCGGTCTGACCCCCGAGGCGCATGAGCACGCGATGCAGCGCATGATCCAGGCTGGCGCTGTCCCGGTCACCTGGATTCAGGTGCTGCTCGAGCTGCAGCGCGACTGGGCCCGCCCCGAGACCTACGAGGCCGTCGGCGCCATCGTCAAGGAGCACGACGGCTCATACGGTCTCGGCTTCGTCTACGCGCAGAAGTTCATCGGCGCCAAGGCCGCCGGCTGACGGGCCTGACGCCAGCAGGCCTGAGGCGACGGGACTGTGCTCCCGGTAACTCGGACAGACGTCACAGCTGATCCCTTTTCACCATCAATACGTAATACGGGCCCTGCTCCGATGGGGGCCGGTCCGCTGGACCGGCCCCCATCGGAGCAGCAACCTCCCTGACAGGTCTGGGGTTGCTTCAAGGAGACTCAGTGACCACCAGCTCGCTCGACAGCCGCGGAGCGGGAGGGCAGCCGGTTCGCAGGGACCTGCTCCCCGCCGCGCTCACCATGCTCACTTTCGTCACCGGGCTCATGGACGGGATCAGTTACCTGGGCATGGGTCACGTCTTCACCGCGAACATGACCGGCAATGTGGCCATCCTCGGGTTCGCCGCCGCCGGCGCACCAGGCTTCTCCGTGCTCGCCTCCCTGGTGGCCCTGGCCGCTTTTCTGGTGGGAGCCGTCGGCGCCGGACGCCTTGCGGTCCTCTTCCGCAGCCGCCGGCGCGACCGGTGGGTGCGGACCGCCTTCGGTGCGGAGGCGGTGCTCCTCGCGGCGGCGACCGCGGTCGCCTTCGCCGCTCCCGGCGGCACGCTGTATGTCCTCATCACCCTCACGGGCCTGGCAATGGGCCTGCGCAACGGCACGGTGCGCAAGCTCGCGGTCCGTGACATGACCACCACCGTGCTGACCCTGACCCTGACGGGCCTGGCCGCGGACTCCTCACTCGCCGGTGGCACGAACCCCGGCTGGACCCGCCGCGTGCTCTCGGTCGTCACGATGCTGGCGGGCGCCCTGCTCGGGGCCTGGCTGGTGCTGCACCACGGACTGGGCTGGCCACTGCTGGCCGCCACCGTCGGCTCGACGACGGCCACGATTCTCGGGCGGCCGATGTCCGAGGCCCGCGTATAGATCGCAGTACCCTCACACAATCTTTGGAGTTTTGAACCATGGCTACGATGCCCGTCGGCGGGCTGGTCCCCGTCGCCACCGAGGATTCAGCGGTACACAACGCCCACCTCCGCACCAAGACTCCGACCGCCTCCGTGGCGGACCTGGTGGTGCGCAACGCCAAGCTGTACACGGGTGATCCCAGGCGCCCGCAGGCGAGCGGGGTGGCCATCAAGGACGGCCGGGTCCTTTTGGTCGGCGACGACGACGACATCCAGCCGACGGTCGGTCCGCGGACCCGAGTGGTGGACGCGCTGGGCCGCCGGGTGATCCCGGGCCTGAACGACTCCCACCTGCATGTCATCCGCGGCGGACTCAACTACGTCATGGAACTGCGCTGGGACGGTGTTCCCACGCTGCGCCAGGGCCTGGCGATGCTGCGCGAGCAGGCCGCCCGCACTCCCAAGGGCCAGTGGGTCCGGGTGGTCGGCGGCTTCTCGGCCGACCAGTTCGCGGAGAAGCGGCTGCCGACCGTCTCGGAACTCAACGCCGCCGCCCCGGACACCCCCGTCATGGTGATGCACCTCTACCAGTCGGCCCTGCTGAACCGGGTCGCGGTGCAGGCCGCCGGCTACACCAAGGAGACGCCCGACCCCAAGGGAGGGCAGATCATTCGGGGCCACGACGGCGAACCGACCGGCATGCTGCTGGCCTCCCCCAACGCCATGATCCTGTACTCGACGCTGGCCAAGGCCCCCACCCTCAGCGGCGAGGACCAGAAGATATCCACCCGTCACTACCTGCGCGAGCTCAACCGCTTCGGTCTGACCTCCGCCGTCGACGCCGCCGGCGGCTTCCAGAACTTCCCCGACCACTACGGCACCGTCATCGACCTGGCCCGCGACGGCCAGCTGTCGCTGCGCATCGCCTACCACCTCTTCCCCCAGACCAGCGGGCAGGAGATCGCCGACCTCAAGCGCTGGATCGAGATGGTCAAGCCCGGCGACGGCGACGAGTGGCTGCGCCTCAACGGCGCCGGCGAGAACCTGATCTGGTCGGCCGCCGACTTCGAGAACTTCTCCGAGCCCCGCCCCCAGTTGGGCGACTACGAGGGCGAGTTCGAGCAGGCCGTGCGCCTGCTGATGGAGAACGGCTGGGGTTTCAGGCTCCACGCGACTTACGATGAGACCATCCGCCGCGACCTGGCGGTCTTCGAGGAACTCGCCGCCGACGGCCTGTTCCCGGCCGGCAACCGGTGGCTGTTCGACCACGCCGAGACCGTCTCCCGCGAGAGCCTGGACCGCATCGCCGCCCTCGGCGGAGCCCTGTCGGTGCAGAACCGGATGTCCTTCCAGGGCGAGGCGTTCGTCCGCCGCTACGGCGCCGGTGCCGCCGCCGAGGCCCCGCCGATCCGCGCCATGCTGGATCGCGGCCTGACCGTCGGCGCCGGCACCGACGCCACCCGGGTCTCCTCCTACAACCCCTGGGTGGCCCTGCACTGGCTGGTCTCCGGCCGTACCGTCGGCGACCTGGCCATCTACCCGCGCGAGAACCGCGTCAGCCGCGAGACCGCCCTGGCCATGTACACCCATGCCGGTGCCCGGCTGACCGGCGAGGACGACGTCAAGGGCATCCTCGCCCCCGACTACTACGGCGACCTGGCTATCCTCTCGGACGACTTCTTCTCCGTCCCCGAACAGGACATCGCCCACATCGAATCGTTGCTGACCATCGTCGGCGGCCGGATCGTCTACGCCACCGGCGCATATGAGGGCCTGGACGAGCCCACCCCGGCCGTCAGCCCGCTGTGGAGCCCGGTTGCCCACTTCGGCGGCTACCAGGCCACCGTCAGACCCAGCATTTCCGGCGCCCGCCAGGCGGACCTCCTCGGCCAGGCTGTCGCCGAATCCGAGCAGCACCGCCAGTGGCGTGCCGCACGCGGATACGCCCCCGAAGCACCCACCGGGATCTTCGACACCTGCTTCGTCCTGTGACGGCGAACAACTCCAGCCCCGGCAACAAACAGGAAGACAGGAGTCCGTGATGGACGCAGGTCTGCTTCTCCTCCGCGTGATCACCGGCCTGCTCATCGCCGGCCACGGCATCCAGAAGGTGAGCTTCCGGCTCGGCGGCCACGGTCTGGCGGGCGGTGTCGAGGAGTTCCGCCGCGACGGGTTCCGAGGCGGCCGCCTCACCGCACTTGCCGCAGGGCTCGGCCAGCTCGGCTCGGGCCTGCTCCTGGCCGCCGGTGCACTCACGCCGATGGCGGCCATGACCGCCATCGGCGTGATGGTCGTCGCCATCACCGTCAAGCGGAACAACGGCCTCTGGGTGCAGAACGACGGCTACGAATACCCCTTCGTCCTGGTCCTGATCGGTGCCGTACTCGCCCTCATCGGACCCGGCCGCTGGTCGGTCGACCATGCCCTCGGACTGACCCCCTGGCACCCCTGGTGGACGGTGCCAGCGATCGGCGTAGGAGTGGCCAGCGGCCTGCTCACCCGACTGGTTCTCGGCGGGGTTCGTCACGACAAGGGGTGACCGCTTTCGTGCAACTTCCTCGATCCAGGAGCCCGCGGCGGTGTCGACGAACGGATCCAGGTAGGACCGCCCGGTGCCCAGCAAGTGGGTCGACGCCCGAGCCGCGGATCACGGGAGACGGCGTCACGGCTCTCCACCATGTCGTTCACCCACGTGCGACACAGCTGCGGGTCACACAGAGTGACGCCCGTCGGCGCGCGGGCAAGTATCAATCCCCGTACCGATCCGTTCACCGAGTCCCGGACGGCATGCTGATGTCGACCACCGAGGCGAGCCACCGTCGAGCCCTCGCCTGCCCCTGCAGAGGCGAGAACCGCAGGCTGACCTCAAGCACCCGGCCGTCCTGGTGGCGTGCCGCCGAGGCGCCCGACCAGCCGGTCTGGGCACGGCACTTTCCGACGAACGCCGACATCGACCGTGCTTCACCAAAGGCCGACAGGGCGAGTCCGACGGACCGCCCCAGTCCGCGATGGGCAAGCATGTTCTATTTGCTCCTCAGTCGCGGGAGGCGAGGTCTCTCTGGGCCCAGATGACCTTGCCGCCCGGTATCGGACGGGTGCCCCAACGGCGGCACAGCTGAGAGACCAGGAGGAGGCCGCGGCCGTTCTCGTCGGTGGTGGCCGCGCTCCGCAGATGGGGGAAGGTGACGTCGTCGTCGGTCACTTCGACGGTCAGGACCCGGTCCCGGATCAGACGCAGACCGATCGGGCCGGTGCTGTGGCGTACGGCGTTGCTGACCAGTTCGCTGACGATCAACTTCGTCGAGTCGTCCTCCGGTTCCGCCACGCCCCATGCGGCCAGCTGTCCGGCCGCCAGATCCCGGGCGCGGCGGACAGCCGTGTCGTCGCAGGGCAGCGTCCAGGAGGCGACGTGGTCAGGGCCGAGCACGCGGGTGCGGACCAGGAGCAGGCTGGCGTCGTCGCATGCTTCCAGGCCTTGGGCCGGCTCCACGGCACGGGTGCAGAGGTCTTCCAGGGAGCGATGAGGTTCCGCGAGGGCTGCGCCCAGGCGGTGCATTCCCTCCTCGATGTCGGCGTCGCGGGTCTCGACGAGTCCGTCGGTGTAGAGGGCGAGGAGGCTTCCTTCGGGCAGTTCCTTCTCGACGGACTGGAAGGGGATCCCCAGCCCGATGCCGAGGGGGGCTCCGGTGGGCAGATCGGGGAAGGTGACCTGGCCCTGCGGGTCGATGATCGCGGGCGGGAGATGGCCGGCCGTCGCCATGGTGCACTTCCGGGTGGCCGGGTCGTAGATGGCGTACAGACACGTGGCGCCCACCGCCGCCGTGCTCTCGTCCGGATCGTCGCTGTCCCCTTCCGCCAGACGCTGGACCGTGCCGTCCAACTGCGTCAGCAGTTCGTCGGGGGCCAGCTCCAGGTCGGCGAGCGTGTGGACCGCCGCACGGACCTTTCCCATCTTCACGGCGGCGTTGATGCCGTGCCCGACCACGTCGCCGACGACGAAGGCCACCCGGGCGCCGACCAGCGGGATCACGTCGAACCAGTCGCCCCCCACGCCGCGGTCGATGTCGGCCGGCAGGTAGCGCGAGGCCGCCTCGACTGCCAGGCCTCCCCTGAGACGACGGGGGAGCAGACTGCGCTGGAATACCAGGGCGGCGTTCTGTTCGCGCGTGAACTGGCGTGCGTTGTCCAACGACACCGCGGCGCGGCCGACGAGCGCCTCGGCCAAGAGCCGGTCGTCCTCCTGAAACGGCATCGGGTTGTCGGTGCGGACGAACAGCGCCGTGCCCAGCAGGGTGCGCCGCACGCGGATGGGGACGATCAACACGGAGTGCATGCCGTGCTCGCGGACCGCGCGCGCCCGTTCCGAGTCCTTGTCGATCCATGTGCCCGCTGCGATGTCGAAAGAGGGCTCCAGGTAGGATCGTCCGGTGCGCAGGACCTCGAAGTAGGGTGCGTCAGGGGGCATGGGGACCGCCGAGCCGCGCTGCCACGGTGCTTCCGGGCCTCCTGGGTGGATCGAGGCCAGACCGGCACGCCGCAGAACGGGCAGGCGCTGAGCCGTCGAGCCGATACGGACCGGATCCCCCGACTGTTCCAGGTCCACCGTGACGAAGTCCGCGAACAGGGGCACGGCGAGCTCGGCCAGTTCCTGACCCGTCTGCATCACGTCCAGGGTGCTGCCCAGGCGCCTGCCGGCCTCACCGAGAACGGCGAGGCGCTCACGCACCTGCCGGCTGTCCGTGACATCGACGCTGACGGTGCACACCCCGAGCGCCCGGCCGTCGGCACCCAGGAGGGAAGAGAACGTCACCGCGAGCGGGTGCTCCCGGCCCCGGCTGGCCGGCAGGCAGGTCCGGTACTCGTGGACCTTGGACTTGCCGCTCTGGTGAATCTGGCGCATCACGGCCTCCAGCGCCTCGGCCTCGCCGCCGGGCCGCGCATCGGTGGGTCGGCAGCCGAGCCGCCGCTCACAGGAGATGCCGTCGTGGATCTCGATCACGTCGTTCGCCCAGGTGCCGCGCAAGTCCAGATCACGAACGACGACGCCGACCGGCGCGCGGGCAAGCAGCGCCCCCCGCGCCGCCTCGCTCGCCACGTCCCCCGACGGCACGCCGATGTCGGTTACGGTCGCGAGCCACCGCCCAGCTGCGTCCTGACCGTGCAGCGGCGAGAGCCGCAGGCTGACGTCGACCATCCGGCCGTCCTGGTGGCGCACCTCCCAAGCGCCTGACCAGCCGTTACGGTCAAGGCACCGTTCGACGAAGGCCGACATAGTCGGCGCGTCGCCCAGGGACGGCAGGAGAAGCGCTGCGGATCGGCCCACCGCCTCGCGGGCGGAATACCCGACAAGCTGCTCGGCGGCCTGCGTCCATGCGATCACGGTTCCCTGCTCGTCGAGGAAGGCGAATGCCGTTTCCCCAACGTCGGACGCGTTCGTCTGATTCTCGAACGTTGCGCGCTGTGGGTCAGTGATGGTCATAGAGCCTCCTGCCCTCGACGAGGAGCTGGGAAGGTGAGCAACCTGAAAGGCGGTGGTGGATTGTCTCGTTTGTATAGATGACCGAGTGGTCGTCTGTTTTGTGACAGTGTCGGATCCTCGAGCACGCGAACGGTGGGGGCGAGGGGTGTCGGAATGCGTTCCCCGGGCTCCTCGTGGATCAGCTGCTTGATCGTCAAAAGGCCACCGACCGCACGGAGGCGGTGGACCAGCGGGTCCGAAGCCATGGCGGGCTCGCTGACGTTCTCGGACACGAGTCTGGGCGACTGCGAGTGTCGTCGGAGGTGGTGGTCGGCGTGCATGACTGCCGCGACGGCTTCCGCTGTAGTCCACGTGGCGCTGCTGGATAGCGGTCCCCTGAAGGCGAGAGGGCGCCGGCCTCCACCTGTCTGGGGTCTGGCTCTAAGACCGCAGCAGGGCCCCAGGTCAGGGCCTGCGCCGCAGCCCTTCGCCGTCCTCGCCGACGGAAACCAGCAGCGCGGCGGAGGCCGCGCACGCCGCGAGGGAGGCGGGCCGGTCCAGGGCCTTACCCGCGAGCCATAGGGCGAAGGCCGGCAGCGCCCACCAGACGGTGACCGACCAGACGAAACACCACCGGCAGCGCGTGTCCGTCACGACGCCGCCTTCGAAGCCCGAAGGGTCGCGGCAGCCATGAGAGCGCATCCGGCAACTGCTACCACGCCAGCGGTAACCGTTGCTGCCAGAATGATCGCGGGTGGGGCGTCGGCAAGGCGCGGGATCGCGTCAAGCGGGGCGGTGGCCCACAGGCAGAGCAGCGCCCAACCACGCGGGCGTGCAGGCGGTACGGTATCCAGCCGGTCAGCAAGGCCAGCCCGGCCGGGAATAGAGTGACGGGACGGCGAGGCCAGTCCCGTACCAGGTCACGGGTCCAGGCTCCTGTTGTCGGGTCGGGTCGGGTCGGGTCGGGTCGGGGCGTGGTGAGGTCAGCTGTGGCGGCCAGCGGCAGCCATGACGAAGCCGGTTGACAGCACCGCAAGACCGGTGACCAGGACGGGGAAGCCGGGGCCGGGCAAGGACATACATGGCGGCCCCGGCCGCTGTGAGTGCAGCGCCGACGGCTGCGAGCACGGTGCCGATGCGTCGTTCCGGCATGAGGTTCCTCATGGCTTGGGGGTCAGGGCGGCGGTGGGCTGCCTGGTGCACCAAGTGGGCGGTGAGAGCTTGAGGAGGCCCCAGGCGATGGCAGCGCCTTTGGGCTGGTGGCCAGCCGCAGTACGGCGGCGGCGATGCGGCTGCCTGAGCGCGGCGGTCGGATTCGGACTGCCACTGGCGCCGGGCGCTGCCCGGCCTGCGCAGTTCACCGATCGCGGTTTTGATCACCAGCGCGGCGACATGACGGTTACCGGAAGCACGCCGATGGCGCTGTTCACGCTGCCGCCTGGGGGGGCGGGAAGACGGGCGGCCTCGCGCCCGGCGCGCCAGCCCAGTCGGCGCGAGTTCGCCTGCGTCGGTATTTACTGCCGCGCTGTCCTGACGGTCCGCCGGGCAACAAAAATCCAACAAGTCGACCTGAAACGGAAATGGGCTACCGCCAGCCGCTGTACCGCCAGGCCCTCGCGGGCGAACGCAACTCCGAGCGTCGCCCAGCGCTACATGCCTGTTCGCCGTAGCTACATGAGAACAAGGCCCGTAGTGGCGACGCTCTCAGGAGGAGGTCGTCGGCACACCGAGGAGCCTGGGCAGGGCTGTACCGAAAAAGCGGTCGTAAGGGGCCCTGCTCCGGTCGAGGCGGCCCCGCATGGTCGCGCCCTCCCAGGACTCGATGATCATGGACGCCATCTCGATCGGCTCGGGGCATGCAACGGCACTTTGCCCGCTTCCGCTCTCCGCGAGGCAAGCTGCGACCAGGCGGGTCCAGTGATCCATGATCACGGCCAGTTCCTTACGCGCCTCTTGATTGCCATCGGACATTTCGAGGGTCATATTGCCGATAAGGCAGCCCCATGCGTAGTCCTGCTCGACTTGATCCTGAGTAATGGCCTCGAAGAACCGGATGACGCGCCGTATGGGCGGAGCGGACCCATCACTCAGTATGGGAGCGTGAGCGTAAACAATCCTCGTCCAGTACTGCCTGAGGACGGCAGCGACGAAGGCGTTCTTACTGCTGTAATAGCTGTAGAACGAACCCTTGGGCACACCGGCCGTATCCGTGATCTCTTTGACGCCTACTGCGTTGAACCCCCGGGAGTGGAAAAGGGCCAATCCCGCATTGAGAAGGCTCTCCCGGACGAGCGGATTCGGAGGTCGGGACACAGGCCGATTCTACCCCTGACCTAGCGTGATGATCCGACAGGTTGTCGATGAGCCCCTTTCTGCCCGCCGTGACAGAGCCGACTGCGCCTTCGACGACCGTCGGCGTTGCACCCTCGTGGACTGCGCGGACCTCGACCAGAGCCTTTCCGCGCTGACCGAGGCACTCGCCGAGTACGGCGGAGCCCGGTTCGAGACAGCGCCGCGGGAGGGGCGGGCCCCGATCCCCGTGACTGTGTCCGGCGCCGAACCGGGCGTTCCCGACGGGGAGCGTTCCTTCGTCACCAGACGGGGCGAGGGCGTCCGGACGGCGGTGTGGGCGACGCTGGGCTGCGGGTCCGTCCTGTCGCTGGCCAAGGTTGACGACGGTTATGCCGTCGGCCACGAGGCGTGGTTCTCGGTGTCCGTATTCGGTGTGATCGGGTTCTGGATCCTGGCGATACGGTCGTGGCGGCGCCGGCTGAGGCCACTGCGGCTGCGGGTCGGGCACACCGGGATCGGCATGCGCGAGGTCACCCGGGCCGAGCTGCGGATCTCGTGGACGGAAGATCGCGGCCGTCACGGTGGGACGTCACCCGGCCGACTCCGACACCGGCCCCTGGCTGGTCGTCGGCCCCTGCCGGGCGCGGACCTCCCGGTACACCCACCCACGTCGTGGGCGGGCACCGGGCGTACGTTGCGGTCCGCCTGGATCGCCTGCCCGGCGGCGCTGCGGCGGTCGTCCCGGCGCTGAGGGCGTACGGCGGACAGCGTTACGCCGAAACCGCCTGAGAATCAAGCATTCCCGCACGGCACGCTGCGGGCAGTGCCGGATGATCGGGACGGCGTGGGGATGCGACGTGCGGCCCGCGGCCCGGGTCGCCCCGCCAGGCGTGTGGCACCGCAGCACCATGATCTTCCAAAGATTCTGGGGTGTGTTGGCTCGTAGGATTCGGGCGTGTCGGAGGCGTTCAAACTGTTGCTTCCGTAGCTGGACCAGCGGCAGACGGCTGGTGCTGGGGGCTGCTGCCCGTGTGCGGGGTCATGATGGGATTCGCCCGGTGGCTGCGGCTGTGGGGGCGGAGTCCATGGTGCCGCGCGGGGCGCGTGAGCTGGAACAGGGTGAAGGGCCCGATGGCCGGGTTCGGGCAGCGGGCGCGGGCCGCAAGCGGCTGCGCGACATCGAGCTGGATCGGCGCCACTCTCGGGGACGCGACCCCGGTACTCACGGCACTCGGTCACACCTGCCGCGACCGCCGGGCATGATCCCGCGAACTCATGACCTGGGTCGTACCTGGGTCGTGGCCCTCCAGCCGAGTTCTCACTTACGCTCCGTGCTTCCAGGGCCATGCGACGCCGCACCGCCCTGGGGATATTCGGCGTGGCGTTGCTCAGTTGTGTGCCTCGCGCACAGTGGCGAGGAACTCGTCGACGTTGAAGGTGGCGTGGGAGATCGCCGGGTAGCGCTTCACCATGGCGTCATATGCCTCCGGCCCGGCGTCCGAGGCGGTGGCGTCGGTGAAGGTGGTGACGTGGTAGCCGCGCTCCATACAGCTGCGGGCGGTCGACTCGACGCACATGGTGCCGATCATGCCCGCGATGGCGATGTACTCGACGTTGTGCTGACGCAACTGGACGTCCAGGTCCGTGGTGGCCAGAACGTCAATGTTCTTGTGCGGGGCGATGACGACCTCGCCCTCCACGGGGGAGAGCTCAGGGTGGAACTCGGCGCCCCAGCTCCCCTCCTGAAACATCCGGTTCTCGAACATCGCACGGTGGATGCCGGCCGGGTGCTTCCAGGTGGTGTAATCCTTCTCCGTGTATGACATGGGCGCGAAGAACACCGGAATCCCCTGCTCGCGGGCGCCCGCGAGCAGGCGCTTGAGATTCTCGAACGTGCCGATCCGGTCGAACTCCTCCTTGTAAAACGGGTACCCCTTGCCGTTCTCGTCGAACACCTCGTTGGTCGTGTCGATCAGGAGCAGACCGACCCGCCCCGGCTCGTACGGTGAGTTGGACATGAAAACCTCCACTATGCAGGGGGAGAATCCCCTGGGCGGTGAGAGATGCTTTGTAAGGAAAGATGACTACCGTCATGTTTCGGTGGCTATGTAGAGAATCGCCCAGTTGGGCGGAAGGGGGGTGGGCGGCGTCGGCCAACGACGAACGGCAGTGAGCAGACCGGACCCTGGTGCGGGTCTACCAAACGGCGGAGTGGCACCTTTGGCACCCCGCCCGTAGCGTTCGGTGCTCAGCGGACTGTCTGCGCCGCCTTCTCGATGATGTGGGTGACGGTGTCCGGGCGGGACACGGTCACAGCGTGGGAGGACTTGATCTCCTCGATGTGGGCATTGGCGCGCTTGGCCATGAAGACTTGGAGCTCCCTCGGGATGATTTTGT
>NZ_JBSFCI010000079.1:0-12511 GCF_053593375.1 Streptomyces sp. NPDC002309
CCGCGTCACGGACACCGCCCGCGTCCTTCCTCAACGCCGCGTGATCCAGCTCCAACTGCGCCAGATTGCCGGTGAACTGCGGAATCTGCTCCGGACTGATCACGTCTTGCCCATCCCCGGCAGATCCAGCTTCGGCGCCGCCAACGCACTACGCTGCGCCTCCGCCGCCATCTCCTGATCGCCGTTCAGATACGCCGTCGTCGCATCCACCACACCCTGCAACGACTTACCCGCCCGAGCAGCCACGAACTGCAGATCCTTCGACGCGCGCTCCGCATACTGCGACAACGCCAACGCCACCAGACCGCCCTGCGCCTTCTCCCCGCCCCCACCACCCTCGGCGGAGACCGTGCCCGCGCTCGCCGCCGCCGAAGTCAGGTTCGCACCGAACGACTTGCCCAACTTCTCAAAACCCGACGCGGCCTCCCCCGTCGTCTTCAGCACACCCGAAATACCCTGCGGCTTCAGATCCCACCCGGGCACCACGAACCCCCGTTCTCAGAAGACCGGACCAGCCGGACCAGCCGGCTCAGCCGATGTTGTCGACCGCGGCCTTCGCCCGCTGCAACGTCGACTGCGCCGTCCCGTCGTTCTTCTCCAACGTCGACTTCAGCAACTGGATGATGTTCCGCACCTCCTGCGAAGCACTGTTCCAGCGCTGCTCCTTGCCCTGGTACTCATCGGCCACACCGTCCGCCGTGAAGTCCGCCATCGCGGCCTTCACCTGACGGTCACGCGCACCGATGACCTCCTCCAACCGACCGATCACCGTCTGGATGTTCGCCTGCGCATCCGTCGACGCACCCATGTCGTAGGAACGACGATCCGCACCAGCAGCCATCACACACCACTCCCCGTCAAGAAGAACGAACCGAACCCACGGGACCCGGGCCCGGGCCCGGACAACGAACCGAACCGCCCGGTCCCGGAATCGGAGAACGAACCGAACCGGACCGAACCCTCGCCAGAAGACCGAACCGAACCGCCCGGACCTCGACTCAGCGGAAGCGCGCCGCGTCGAAATTCGCGGCCGCCATCTGCTGCCGCGCGTTGTCACCCTGCTCCTGGTCACCCGAGGAGAACGCCGTCTCCATCCCCGACTGACCGCCCAGGATCGCCGACAGCGACCCGTTCAGAGCCGCCGTGATCTCGTCCGCCCGCGCCTTGAACTGGTCGAACATCGCCCGGCCCGTACCGTTGAACTTGCCCTCCAGCGGCTGCGCCGCCTGCACCAACTGCCGGATCAGTGTGCCGAGATCATCGCTCGAACCCCGCGAATCACGCATCAACGACGACAGCGTCTGCGCACCCATGTCGAACTTCATGCAGAACTCGCCTCCCCCATCTCGTGTTCTGACGTGGCCATGTCCTTGCGTTCCCCCATGGTCGTTCACCGCCGGTCACACCGGCAACCGCATTGCGTCACAGCCCCGCTACAGCAACGGAATATAACGATCCGGTTTCGGTCACCGGGACCGCTCTTGCCTTTCAGGCATGTAATCGATTCCAATCACCTCTACACCGATCGATGTAATCGATTCCAAGAGCCACGAGGAGGTGGACCGGTGATGGCGAGCATCAAGGACGTGGCCGCCGCGGCAGGCGTGTCCGTCGCGACGGTCTCCCGCGTGCTGAACGACCACCCGTCGGTCAGCGCGGACGCACGCAGCCGTGTGGTGGCCGCCGTCGAGACGCTGGGCTACCGCCCGAACGCCGTCGCCCGGTCCCTGCGCACCGACCAGACCCACACCCTCGGCCTGGTCATCAGCGACGTGATGAACCCGTACTTCACCGAGCTGGCCCGCTCCGTCGAGGAGGAGGCCAGGGCGCTGGGCTACAGCGTGATCATCGGCAACGCCGACGAGCGGCCCGACCTCCAGGACCACCACGTACGGAACCTGCTGGACCGCCGTATCGACGGACTCCTGGTCTCCCCCACCGACGGCGGCTCGCCGCTGATGCTGGACGCCGTGCGCGCGGGGACCCCGATGGTCTTCGTGGACCGGTGGATCCCCGGCGTCGACGTGCCCGTGGTACGGGCGGACGGCCGGGCCGCCGTACGGGAACTCGTCGCCCACCTGCACGGCCTCGGACACCGGCGCCTGGCGATCATCTCGGGACCGGCTGCCACCACGACCGGGCGCGAGCGTGTGGACGCCTTCCGGGAGGCGCTCGGCGCCTACGGCCTCGACCTCCCGGACGCCTACATAGGGCAGGGCGACTTCCAGGCCGACAGCGGGCGCCGGGTCACCGAGGGCTTCCTCGACCTGCCCGAGCCGCCCGAGGTCGTCTTCGCGGCCGACAACCTGATGGCCCTGGGAGCGCTGGACGCCGTCCGCGCGCGCGGGCTGCGGGTGCCCGACGACATCGCGCTCGCCGCGTTCGACGACATCCGGTGGTTCGTGCACACGAATCCGCCGATCACTGCCGTCGCCCAGCCCACCGGCGATCTCGGGCGGGCCGCCGTGCGCGCGCTGGTCGCCCGGATCGAGGGACGGCCCGGCGAGTCCGTCACCCTGCCCGCCCGTCTCGTCGTGCGCCGGTCGTGCGGCGCGCCGGACATCGGCCCGCCGTCCCCCACCTGACCCTCCGCCCCGCTTCCCCTCCCCTCCCCCACAGACAGTCCCCCCACAGTCCCCGTACGAAGGAGTACGTCGTGAGCGACCCGCATGAGTTGCTGCGTATCGAGGGCATCCGCAAAACCTTCCCCGGCGTGGTGGCGCTCGACGGCGTCGACTTCGATCTGCGCCGCGGGGAGGTGCATGTGCTGCTCGGTGAGAACGGCGCCGGAAAGAGCACCCTGATCAAGATGCTCTCCGGTGCCTACACGCCCGACGCCGGGCGGATCCTCGTAGGTGGTGAGGAGACGCGCATCGACGGTGCGCAGGACTCCGAGCGCCTCGGGATCGCCACCATCTACCAGGAGTTCAACCTCGTTCCGGACCTGTCCGTCGCCGAGAACATCTTCCTCGGACGGCAGCCCCGGCGCTTCGGCGTGATCGACCGGAAGCGGATGGAGGCCGACGCCGAGGAACTGCTCGCCCGCGTGGGTGTGCGGGTCTCCCCCCGCGCGCGGGTGCGGGAACTCGGCATCGCCCGGCTGCAGATGGTCGAGATCGCCAAGGCGCTGAGCCTCGACGCGCGCGTGCTGATCATGGACGAGCCGACCGCCGTGCTGACCACCGAGGAGGTGGAGAAGCTGTTCGCCATCGTGCGGCAGCTGCGCGCGGACGGGGTCGGGGTCGTGTTCATCACGCACCACCTGGAGGAGATCGCCGCGCTCGGCGACCGTGTGACGGTGATCCGGGACGGGAAGAGCGTCGGGCAGGTGCCCGCCTCCACCCCCGAGGACGAACTCGTGCGCCTGATGGTGGGGCGGTCGATCGAGCAGCAGTACCCGCGCGAGCGGGTCGACGCCGGCGCCGCGCTCCTGAGCGTCGAGGGGCTGACCCGGGACGGGGTCTTCCACGACGTCAGCTTCGAGGTGCGCGCCGGTGAGGTCGTCGGGATCGCGGGGCTCGTCGGGGCGGGCCGTACGGAGGTCGTACGGGCCGTGTTCGGGGCCGATCCCTACGACAAGGGAGCCGTGAAGGTCGCCGGTGCGGCCGTACGGCGCCATGACGTGGGTGCCGCCATGGCCGCCGGGATCGGGCTGGTTCCCGAGGACCGCAAGGGGCAGGGGCTCGTGCTCGACGCCTCCGTCGAGGAGAACCTCGGGCTGGTGACCCTGCGGTCGACCAGCCGGGGCGGTCTGGTCGACCTCAAGGGGCAGCACGAGTCCGCCGACCGGATCGCCCGGCAGCTCGGCGTGCGGATGGCAGGGCTCGGGCAGCATGTGCGGACCCTGTCCGGCGGCAATCAGCAGAAGGTCGTCATCGGCAAATGGCTGCTGGCGGACACCAAGGTGCTGATCCTCGACGAGCCGACGCGCGGCATCGACGTCGGCGCCAAGGTCGAGATCTACCAGCTCATCAACGAACTCACCGCCGCCGGCGCCGCCGTCCTGATGATCTCCAGCGATCTGCCCGAGGTGCTCGGCATGAGCGACCGGGTGCTGGTGATGGCGCAGGGGCGCCTCGCCGGCGAACTCCCCGCCGACGAGGCGACCCAGGACAGCGTGATGGCCCTCGCCGTCAGCACCCCCACCACCGACGCCGGCACGGACGCCGGCACCGACACGGACGGAACGGAGGCCCCCCGTGGCCACTGACACGCTCAAGAGCTCCGCGGGCGCGGGTGGCGCCTCCGGCCCCGGCGGACTGCGCCGGCTGCTGCTCGACAACGGGGCGCTCACCGCGCTCATCGTCCTCGTCATCGCGCTGTCCGCGCTTTCCGGGGACTTCCTGACCGCCGACAACCTGCTCAACATCGGTGTCCAGGCCGCCGTCACCGCGATCCTCGCCTTCGGCGTGACCTTCGTGATCGTCTCGGCGGGCATCGACCTGTCCGTCGGTTCGGTGGCGGCGCTGTCGGCCACCGTGCTCGCGTGGAGCGCGACCAGTCAGGGCGTTCCCGTCGTGCTGGCGGTCGTCCTCGCGGTGGCCACCGGTATCGCCGCGGGTCTCGTCAACGGCTTCCTGATCTCGTACGGCAAACTGCCGCCGTTCATCGCCACGCTCGCCATGCTGTCCGTGGCGCGCGGTCTGTCGCTGGTCATCTCGCAGGGTTCGCCCATCGCCTTCCCGGACTCGATCTCGCACCTCGGCGACACGCTCGGCGGATGGCTGCCGGTGCCCGTCCTCGTGATGATCGTCATGGGTCTGATCACGGCGTTCGTGCTCGGCCGGACGTACCTCGGCCGGTCGATGTACGCGATCGGCGGCAACGAGGAGGCGGCCCGGCTCTCGGGGCTGCGGGTGAAGCGGCAGAAGCTCGCCATCTACGCGCTCTCCGGCCTGTTCGCGGCCGCCGCGGGCATCGTGCTCGCCTCCCGGTTGTCCTCGGCGCAGCCGCAGGCCGCGCAGGGGTACGAGCTGGACGCCATCGCGGCCGTCGTCATCGGCGGTGCCTCGCTCGCGGGCGGTACCGGCAAGGCGTCCGGCACGCTGATCGGCGCGCTGATCCTCGCGGTGCTGCGCAACGGCCTCAACCTCCTGTCCGTGTCGGCCTTCTGGCAGCAGGTGGTCATCGGTGTGGTGATCGCGCTGGCCGTGCTGCTCGACACCGTGCGGCGCAAGGCGGGGTCGACTCCCGTGGGTGCCGGCGGTGGCGGCGACAAGCGCAAGCAGGCGGTCACCTATCTGCTCGCCGCCGTGATCGCGGTGGCGGTCGTCGCGGCGACCTCGCTGCTGCACACCGGCTCGTCCGGCACGCAGAAGAAGGTCGGACTGTCGCTGTCCACGCTCAACAACCCCTTCTTCGTGCAGATCCGGGCGGGCGCCGAGGCCGAGGCGAAGAAGCTCGGCGTCGACCTCACCGTCACGGACGCGCAGAACGACGCCTCGCAGCAGGCCAACCAGCTGCAGAACTTCACCAGCGAGGGCGTGTCGACGATCGTCGTCAACCCGGTGGACTCGGACGCGGCCGGTCCCTCGGTGCGGGCCGCCAACAAGGCCGACATCCCCGTCGTCGCGGTCGACCGCGGCGTCAACAAGGCGAAGACGGCGGCGCTCGTCGCCTCCGACAACGTCGAGGGCGGTCAGCTCGGCGCCAAGGCGCTCGCCGAGAAGCTCGGCGGCCAGGGCACGATCGTGATCCTGCAGGGCCAGGCCGGCACCTCCGCCAGCCGGGAACGCGGTGCGGGCTTCGCCGAGGGTCTGAAGGACTACCCGGGCATCAAGGTGGTCGCCAAGCAGCCGGCCGACTTCGACCGCACCAAGGGCCTCGACGTGATGACGAACCTCCTCCAGGCGCACCCCGACATCAAGGGTGTCTTCGCGGAGAACGACGAGATGGCGCTGGGCGCGATCAAGGCGCTGGGTTCGAAGGCCGGCAAGTCGGTCCAGGTCGTCGGTTTCGACGGCACGCCGGACGGGCTGAAGGCGGTCGAGAACGGGACACTGTTCGCGTCGGTGGCGCAGCAGCCGAAGGAACTCGGCCGGATCGCCGTGGAGAACGCCCTGCGGGCGGCCGAGGGCGAGAAGCTGAGCGCCATGGTGAAGGTGCCGGTGAAGGTGATCACCAAGGAGAACGTGGCCGGCTTCGGCGGCTGACGATCGTGTGCCGGGGTCGGCCCCGACCCCGACCCCGGCACCCGCACTTCCCCACCTCTCATCGTTCCCACCCTTCTCAAGTCATCCACCGGATACTCGTATCAGGGAGACCTTCATGTACGACTACGACCTCCTGGTCGTCGGGTCGGCCAACGCCGATCTGGTGATCGGCGTCGAGCGGCGGCCCGGTGCGGGGGAGACGGTGCTCGGGTCCGACCTGGCCGTCCACCCGGGCGGCAAGGGCGCCAACCAGGCGGTCGCGGCCGCCCGGCTGGGAGCCCGTACGGCCCTGCTGGCCCGGGTCGGTGACGACGCCCACGGCCGGTTGCTGCTCGACTCGCAGCGGGCGGCAGGGGTCGACACGGCGGGCGTGCTGGCCGGCGGTGCGCCGACCGGCGTCGCGCTGATCACCGTGGACCCGTCCGGGGACAACAGCATCGTGGTGTCGCCGGGGGCCAACGGACGGCTCACCCCCGACGACGTACGGGCGGCGGGAGAGCTGCTGCGCGCCTCACGGGTCGTCTCGGCCCAGTTGGAGATCCCGCTGGAGACGGTGGTGGAGGTGGTACGGAGCCTGGCGCCCGGCAGCCGCTTCGTCCTGAACCCCTCGCCGCCGCTGCCGCTGCCGACGGAGGTGCTCGCGGCGTGCGACCCGCTGATCGTGAACGAGCACGAGGCGAAGGTGATCCTCGCGGACGCCCTGGACGGCGACGACCCCGCGGACTGGGCGCGCGCCCTGCTGGCGCGCGGGCCGCGTTCGGTGGTCGTGACGCTGGGTGCGGAGGGTGCGCTGGTGGCGTCCGCGGAGGGCGTGGCCCGGGTGCCCTCGGTGAAGGTCGACGCGGTCGACACCACCGGTGCGGGCGACGCCTTCACCGCGGCCCTGGCCTGGCGCCTGGGCCAGGGCGACACCCTCGCGCAGGCCGCGGCGTACGCGGCCCGGGTCGGGGCGGTCGCCGTGACGAAGGCGGGTGCGCAGGAGTCGTACCCGACAGCCGAGGAGGTCGACGCGCTGTGAAGAAGGCAGGGATACTCAACCGCCATCTCGCCGGTGCGCTGGCCGAGTTGGGGCACGGGGACGGAATACTGGTGTGTGACGCCGGGATGCCGATCCCGCCCGGGCCGCGCGTCGTCGACCTGGCCTTCCGGTCCGGGGTGCCCTCCTTCGCGGAGGTGCTCGACGGGCTGCTGGCCGAGCTGGTCGTGGAGGGCGCGACCGCCGCGACGGAGGTGCGCGGAGCCAATCCGGCGGTGGCCGCGCTGCTCGACGGACACTTCCCCGAGCTCGGCCTTGTCTCCCACGAGCGGCTCAAGGAGCTGTCGGGGGGCGCGCGGCTGGTCGTGCGCACCGGGGAGGCGACGCCTTACGCGAACGTGCTGCTGCGCTGCGGAGTGTTCTTCTGACGCCCGCGGGCCGAGGGGCACGCGTGTGAGGGGGCCGGTCGACAGACCGGCCCCCTCGGCTTTCCCCTCCCGCCAGAACCCCCCGCGATCCCCCCGGATCCCCCCAGATTCCCCCCACGGAAGCTCTGACTCCCAGTACGACCCACGAAGGCCGGGGAGGGTTGCGTCCCCGGCGGGACTTTTCTGGCCGGATCTTCCGCCCGGGTCCCCGGTGGGGTCGCTCCTCCGAGGCCGGGATGCCCGACCGGCCCCCGCAGCCGTCCCCGAGTCCCACGTCACGGCGTCACGGCGTCACGGCGTCACGGCGTCATCAGGTGGGGAGAGCACGTGCCGCACGAACCTGTCCGCCGTCTCGGACAGCACCTCCCGGCCGTCGCGGGCCCACAGCCTCTCGTTGAACAGCTCGACCTCGATGGGCCCGGCGTATCCGGCCGCCTCGACGTACCCCCGCCACTCCCGCATGTCGATCGATCCGTCGCCGAGCTGGCCGCGGCCGTTGAGCACGCCCTCGGGCAACGGGGTGGTCCAGTCGGCGAGCTGGAAGATATGGATGCGGCCGCCGGCGCCCGCGCGGGCGATCTGGCGGGGCGCCGTGTCGTCCCACCAGAGGTGGTACGTGTCGACGGCGACACCGACCTGGTGCGCGGGGAAGCGTTCGGCGAGGTCGAGAGCCTGGGTGAGGGTGGAGACCACGCAGCGGTCGGCGGCGTACATCGGGTGGAGCGGCTCGATCGCGAGTCGTACGCCGTGCCGTTCCGCGTAGGGGCCCAGTTCCGCGAGCGCGTCGGCGACGCGTTCCCGGGCGCCGCGCAGGTCCCTCGTGCCCGGCGGCAGGCCGCCCGAGACCAGGACCAGGGTGTCCGTGCCGAGCGTGGCCGCCTCGTCGATGGCGCGGCGGTTGTCGGCGAGGGCGCTGGTCCGCTCCCCCGGGTCGATCGCGGTGAGGAACCCGCCCCGGCACAGCGTGGTCACCGTCAGGCCCGCGTCCCGGACCGCCTTGGCGCTCGCCTCCAGACCGTACGCCCGCACCGGCTCGCGCCACAGGCCCACGCCCGGAACCCCTGACTCCAGGCAGGTCCGCACCAGTTCGGGGACGGTCAGCTGCTTCACGGTCATCTGGTTGATGCTGAAACGCTCCAGTGCGGCGTTCACGGCGTCACCCCGTGCAGTGCGAGAAGGGTCCTCATCCGTTCCTCCGCCCGCTTCGGGTCGGGGAACAGGCCCAGTCCGTCGGCGAGTTCGTAGGCGCGTGCGAGGTGCGGGAGGGAGCGGGCCGTCTGGAGACCGCCGACCATCGCGAAGTGGGTCTGGTGGCCGGCCAGCCAGGCCAGCAGGACCACGCCGGTCTTGTAGAAGCGGGTGGGGGCCTCGAAGAGGTGGCGGGACAGCTCGACGGTGGGGTCGAGCAGTCCGCGGAAGCCCGCCACGTCCCCGGTGTCCAGGACACCCACCGCCCGCGCCGCGAGCGGCCCGAGCGGGTCGAAGATCCCGAGCAGGGCGTCGCTGAAGCCCTGCTCGTCGCCCGCGATCAGCTCGGGGTAGTGGAAGTCGTCGCCGGTGTAGCAGCGGACGCCCTCGGGGAGCCGCCGGCGCAGCGCGATCTCACGCCCGGCGTCGAGCAGCGAGACCTTGACGCCGTCGATTTTGCCGGGGTGGGCGGCGATCACGTCCAGGAGCGTGCCGGTGGCCGCGTCGAGGTCGGCCGACCCCCAGTAGCCCTCCAGCGCCGGGTCGAACATCGGGCCGAGCCAGTGCAGGATCACCGGCCGGTCGGCCTGACGCAGCAGGTGGCCGTACACCTCGAGATAGTCCTCGGGGCCCCGCGCGGTGGCCGCGAGCGCCCGGGAGGCCATGAGGATCGGCTGGGCGCCGGCCTCCTCGGCCACCGCGAGCTGCTCCTCGTACGCCGCACGGACCTCCGCGAGGCCGCCCGCGGTGATCTGGTCCGTGCCCACACCGCAGGCGATCCGGCCGCCGACCGCCCGCGCCTCGGCCGCCGACCTGCGGATCAGCTGCGCCGCGGCCGCCCAGTCCAGGCCCATGCCCCGCTGGGCGGTGTCCATCGCCTCGGCGACGCCCAGCCCGTGGGACCACAGATGGCGGCGGAAGGCGAGCGTGGCGTCCCAGTCGACGGCGGCGGGCGAATGGGGGGAGACGTCGGCGAACGGGTCGGCGACGACGTGCGCGGCGGCGAAGACCGTGCGGGAGGAGAAGCCCGTGCCCGGGGTGGGCGCCAGGGGTTCGGAGCGGGGCTCGTAGGTGCGCAGGTTCCCGCGGGCGTCGGGCAGCCGGACGGTCATGGAGCGATCTCCGGGACGTCGACACGGCGGCCTACGGCCGAGGACCTCAGGCCCAGTTCGGCGAGCTGGACGCCGCGGGCGCCGGCGAGCAGGTCCCAGCGGTAGGGCGCGTCGGCGTGGACGTGGCGCAGGAACAGCTCCCACTGGGCCTTGAAGCCGTTCTCGAACTCGGTGTTGTCCGGCACCTCCTGCCACTGGTCGCGGAAGGCGTGGGTGGCCGGGAGGTCCGGGTTCCAGACGGGCCTGGGGGTGGCGGCGCGGTGCTGGAAGCGGCAGTCGCGCAGTCCCGCGACGGCCGAGCCCTCCGTGCCGTCCACCTGGAACTCGACCAGTTCGTCGCGGTGGACGCGCACGGTCCAGGAGGAGTTGATCTGCGCGACGACGCCGCCGTCGAGTTCGAAGATGCCGTACGCGGCGTCGTCGGCGGTGGCGTCGTAGGGTTTGCCGTCCTCGTCGAATCGCTGCGGGATGTGGGTCCGGACGAGGGCCTGGACGGAGGTCACCCGGCCGAAGAGCTCGTGCAGGACGTACTCCCAGTGCGGGAACATGTCGACGACGATGCCGCCGCCGTCCTCGGTGCGGTAGTTCCAGGACGGGCGCTGGGCGGACTGCCAGTCGCCCTCGAAGACCCAGTAGCCGAACTCGCCCCGCACGGACAGGACCTGGCCGAAGAAGCCGCCGTCGACGAGCCGCTTCAGCTTGAGCAGGCCGGGCAGGAACAGCTTGTCCTGGACGACGCCGTGCTTGATGCCGGCGTCCTTGGCGAGGCGGGCCAGTTCGAGGGCGCCGGCGAGCCCGGTGGACGTCGGCTTCTCGGTGTAGACGTGCTTGCCGGCCGCGATCGCCTTGCGGAGGGCCTCCTCGCGGGCGGAGGTGACCTGGGCGTCGAAGTAGATGTCGACGGCCGGGTCGGCGAGGACCGCGTCGAGGTCCGTGGCGATGTGCTCCAGTCCGTGCCGTTCGGCGATCGCCCGCAGGGCGTGGTCGCGGCGGCCGACGAGGACGGGCTCGGGCCACAGCACGGTGCCGTCGCCGAGGTCCAGACCGCCCTGCTCACGGAGGGCGAGGAGAGAGCGGACGAGGTGCTGGCGATAGCCCATGCGCCCGGTCACGCCGTTCATGGCGATGCGCACCGTCTTGCGGTTCACGTGGGTCCCTCTCGCTGTGGCTGATGGGCACGGAGCGATACAGCAAGCGCTTTCTAAATCCAGAAGCTAGCCTCTGAGCAGGGGTTCGGACAAGGGTGTGACCGTCTTGAGTTGTTCGAGGGGGCGAACAACTCAAGACAGTGGCCTTATGGTCGACGCGGACAGTCTCAGGCGGAGAATCACAAGGCCCGCGCTACCGGAGGACGACGAGATGACGGTGACCCTGGCGGACGTGGCTGCCCGCGCCCAGGTCTCGCCCGCGACGGTGTCGCGCGTGCTGAACGGGAACTACCCGGTGGCCGCGTCCACCCGCGAACGGGTGCTCAAGGCGGTCGACGAGCTGGACTACGTCCTCAACGGCCCCGCGAGCGCGCTCGCCGCGGCCACCTCCGACCTGGTCGGCATCCTGGTCAACGACATCGCCGACCCCTTCTTCGGGATCATGGCGAGCGCCATCCAGTCGGAGATCGGCGGGCCGGGCGGCAGAGCCGGCGGGGAGCGGCTCGCGGTCGTCTGCAACACCGGCGGCTCCCCCGAACGCGAACTGACGTATCTGACGCTGCTGCAGAGGCAGCGCGCCGCGGCCGTCGTGCTCACCGGTGGCACGGTGGAGGAGGCCGCGCACATGGCCGCGGTGTCGGCGAAGCTGCGCAGGCTGACCGAGGCCGGGACACGGGTCGTGCTGTGCGGGCGCCCCCCGGTGCCGGAGACCCAGGCGGTGGCACTGACCTTCGAGAACCGGGGCGGCGGACGCCAGTTGACCGAGCATCTCCTCGGGCTGGGCCACCGCCGGCTCGGCTACATCGCCGGACCCCGGGAGTGGACCACCACCCGGCACCGGCTGGAGGGACACCGGGCGGCGCTGGAGGCGGCGGGCATCGCGGAGGACCCGCGCTGGACCGTCCACGGCCGCTACGACCGCCGGTCCGGCTACGAGGCCACGCTGGAGCTGCTGCGCCGCGATCCGTCCCTGACGGCCGTGGTCGCCGCGAACGACTCCGTCGCGCTGGGGGCGTGCGCCGCGCTGCGGGAGACGGGACGGCGGATACCGGAGGACGTCTCGGTCGCCGGGTTCGACGACCTGCCGTTCAGCATCGACGCGGTGCCCGCGCTGACGACGGTGCGGCTGCCGCTGGCGGAGGCGGGGGCACGCGCCGGCCGCATCGCGATGGGCCGCGAGGAACCACCACCGGGCGGGATCGCCGCGGCACGGGGGGAGTTGATGGTGCGGGGCTCCACGGGGGCGCCGCGGGAGTAGGGGCGGGGTGCCACAGGCCGCAGCTCGACGGGCGGCACATCCGACCACACGAACCGGCACCCCCACACGACGACCGGACCCACAAGCCCGCAACCCATGCACGACGACCGGGCCCACGAGTCTGCTCGCACGCACGACGGTGGGGCGCACGGCGCCGCACCCGCCCACGGCGGGAAGGGGTCGGGCCGGGGGGTGTCCGCCCGCAGCGGTTGGCGCGTCAACCCGGGTGAGTCGGTGAGTGACCGATTC
>NZ_JBSFCI010000080.1:0-12177 GCF_053593375.1 Streptomyces sp. NPDC002309
TTCGACCCGGTCCGCAAGCAGTACTTCTTCCACCGCTTCTTCTCCCACCAGCCCGACCTCAACTACGAGAACCCGGCCGTCCAGGAGGAGATCCTGGCCGCCCTGCGGTTCTGGCTGGACCTCGGCATCGACGGGTACCGGCTGGACGCCGTGCCCTACCTCTACGCCGAGGAGGGCACCAACTGCGAGAACCTTCCCGCGACGCACCACTTCCTCCGGCGTGTCCGCCGCGACATCGACACCCACTACCCGGACACGGTGCTGCTGGCCGAGGCGAACCAGTGGCCGGAGGACGTCGTCGACTACTTCGGCGACTTCGCCTCCGGCGGCGACGAGTGCCACATGGCGTTCCACTTCCCGGTCATGCCGCGCATCTTCATGGCGGTACGCAGGGAGTCGCGCCACCCGGTCTCCGAGATCCTCGCCAAGACCCCGGCGATCCCGTCCAGTTGTCAGTGGGGCATCTTCCTGCGCAACCACGACGAGCTCACGCTCGAGATGGTCACCGACGAAGAGCGCGACTACATGTACGCGGAGTACGCCAAGGACCCGCGGATGCGGGCCAACATCGGTATCCGCCGCCGACTCGCCCCCCTGCTCGACAACGACCGGCACACGATCGAACTGTTCACCGCCCTGCTCCTGTCCCTCCCCGGCAGCCCGATCCTGTACTACGGCGACGAGATCGGCATGGGCGACAACATCTGGCTCGGCGACCGGGACGCGGTGCGCACCCCGATGCAGTGGACGCCCGACCGCAACGCCGGCTTCTCCACCTGCGACCCCGGACGGCTCAGCCTCCCCACGATCATGGACCCGGTCCACGGCTACCAGGTCACCAATGTCGAGGCCTCCATGGCGTCGCCCTCGTCGCTGCTGCACTGGACCCGCCGCATGATCGAGATCCGCAAGCAGAACCCCGCCTTCGGACTCGGCTCCTACACCGAACTCCCGTCGTCGAACCCCGCGGTGCTGGCCTTCCTGCGCGAGTACGAGGACGACCTGGTGCTGTGCGTCAGCAACTTCGCCCGCTTCGCCCAGCCGACCGAGCTGGACCTGCGCGAGTTCGCAGGCCGGCATCCCGTCGAGCTGTTCGGCGGCGTGCGCTTCCCCGCCATCGGTGAACTGCCGTACCTGCTGACCCTCGGGGGCCACGGCTTCTACTGGTTCCGGCTCGTCCGGGTCCCGTCCCGTATCGGCCGACGACCGTGAGCGTGCGCCGACGAAAGGAGGCGGCACCATGACGAAGACCGCATCCCTCCTGCCGAGCGACAGCGGCCTCGCCGCGTCCATGGCGTCGCTCGACGGGCTCCTGCGCGACTGGCTGCCGCGGCAGCGCTGGTTCGCCGGCAAGGACCGGCCCGTCACGGACCTGCGCCTGCTGTCGATGACCGAACTGTTCCCGGGCTGTCTGCATCTGCTGGTGCACACCGGTCACGCGGGTGGCCACGGCGGTCCGGCCGGGGTGTCCTCCCCCGGCGGCACCCCGCCGCCCGGGGACTGCTACCAGCTGTTCCTCGGCGTCCGGCGGACCCCCTCACCACGCCTGGGCCGGGCCCTGATCGGCCGGGCGCAGCAGGGACCGCTGGCCGGGATGACGGTCTACGACGCCCTTCAGGACCTCCGTTCGGCCCAACTGCTGCTGGAACGTCTGCGGCATCCGGGCAGCGCCGGCCCACTGCGCTTCGAGGCGGACCTCGCCCAGCCGATCCCGGCCGGTCTGGTGCCGCGCGTGCTGGACGCGGAGCAGTCCAACTCGTCAGTGGTGTACGGCGACGAGTTCATCCTGAAGGTCTTCCGGCGTATCCAGCCCGGCGTCAACCCGGATCTGGAGGTGCCGGGCGCGCTGGCCGGACAGGGCTGCGAGCGGGTGCCCGCGCCCGTGGCCTGGTTCTGCACGACCCAGCCTCAGGAAGCCACGCTGGGGGTGCTCCAGCCCTTCCTGCGCGACGCCTCCGACGGCTGGACGCTCGCCCTGCACGCGCTCGCCACCGGCGACGACTTCACGGCCGAGGCGCATGAACTGGGGCAGGCCACGGCCGAGGTGCATCTGGCGCTGGCCGTCGCCTTCGCCGCCGGCGGACGGTCCGAGAACGGGCGGACGGCGGCGGCGATGACCGAACGCCTCGACGCCGCCGCGGACAGCGTTCCGGCGCTGCGCTCGTTCGCGCCGGGACTGCGGACGGCGTTCAGCGCGCTGCTGACATGCGACGCCGGGCCACCCGCTCAGCGCATCCACGGCGATCTGCATCTGGGGCAGGTGCTGCGGGCGGGACGCGAGTGGTTCGTGATCGATTTCGAGGGCGAGCCGTCCCGTCCCCTCGCCGAACGGCGCAGTGACCAGTCCCCCGTGCGGGACATCGCCGGGATGCTGCGCTCCTTCGACTACGCGGCCCGGCAGCGCCGGCCCTGGCGTCCCCAGTGGGCGCGCCGCTGCCGGGAAGCCTACTGTGCCGGGTATGCGGCCCGGGCCGGCTGGGATCCCCGTAAGAAGCACGGCCTGTTGCGTGCCTACGAGACGGACCGGGCGGTGTACGAGGTGCTCTACGAGGCCAGACACCGTCCGGACTGGCTCCCCGTACCGATGGCGGCGATCGAACGACTCGCCGTGAGAGGAGACTGAACGCCGTGGCGCTGCGCGACATCTCATCCCCGGAGGACTCCGGCCCGCTCCCGACGGTGCGGACGCCCGGTGAGTGCGCTCCCGGGCTGGATCCGGCCGACCGGGGGCGCCTGCTCGCGGGCGCCCATCACGACCCGCACGCCCTGCTCGGCGCGCATCCCGTGCCCGGCGGCGTCGCCGTGCGCGCGCTGCGGCCGTTCGCCCGCGCGGTGAGCGTGCTGGCCGACGGGGAGCGCGTCGCGCTCGCCTCGGAGGGAGAGGGCCTGTTCTCGGCCGTGCTCCCGTGGCGGACGGTCCCGGACTACACCCTGCTGGTGGCGTACGAGGAGGGGGAGCACGAGGGCCACGACCCCTACCGCTTCCTGCCCGCGCTGGGCGAGCTCGACCTGCATCTGATCAGGGAGGGCCGGCACGAGCAGTTGTGGCAGGCGCTGGGAGCCGAGCCGATGACCCACCAGGGCGTGGCCGGCACCCGGTTCACCGTCTGGGCGCCGAACGCGCGCGGGGTGCGGGTCGCCGGGGACTTCTGCCACTGGGACGGGACGGCGTTCCCGATGCGCTCGCTGGGCGCCAGCGGGGTGTGGGAACTGTTCCTGCCGGGCATCGGCGAGGGCGCCCGGTACAAGTTCGAGATCACCTCCCAGTACGGCCACCGGTTCCTCAAGGCCGACCCGATGGCGCGCCGCACCGAGGTGCCGCCGGACACGGCGTCGATCGTGACCGCGTCGCACTACGAGTGGAGCGACCAGGACTGGATGGCGCACCGCGGGGACACACCGGTGCACCAGGCGCCGTTCTCGGTCTACGAGGTCCACCTCGCCTCCTGGCGCCCGGGCCTGAACTACCGCCGGCTCGCCGAGGAGCTCCCGCGCTACGTCAAGGACCTCGGTTTCACGCATGTGGAGCTGATGCCGGTCGCGGAGCACCCCTTCGGCGGCTCCTGGGGCTATCAGGTCACCGGCTTCTACGCGCCCACCTCCCGCCTCGGCACCCCGGACGACTTCCGGTACTTCGTCGACGCCTGCCACCGGGCCGGCCTGGGCGTGATCATGGACTGGGTGCCCGCGCACTTCCCGAAGGACGACTGGGCGCTGGCCCGGTTCGACGGGGACCCGCTGTACGAGCCCGGAAACGCGGAGCGGGCCGAGCACCCGGACTGGGGAACGTACGAGTTCGACTTCGGCCGGACCGAGGTGCGCAACTTCCTCGTCGCCAACGCGACGTACTGGTGCGAGGAGTTCCACATCGACGGGCTGCGCGTGGACGCCGTCGCCTCCATGCTCTACCTCGACTACTCGCGCGACTCCGGCCAGTGGACGCCGAACGTCCACGGCGGCCGCGAGGACCTGGACGCGGTGGCGTTCCTCCAGGAGATGAACGCCACCGTCTACCGGCGCAACCCCGGTGTCGTGACGATCGCCGAGGAGTCCACCGCGTGGGGCGGGGTGACCCGGCCGACCGACAGCGGCGGCCTGGGCTTCGGGCTGAAGTGGAACATGGGCTGGATGCACGACTCCCTCGAGTACATGAGCAAGGAGCCGGTCCACCGCAAGTACCACCACCACGAGATGACCTTCTCGATGATCTACGCCTACAGCGAGAACTACGTGCTGCCCATCTCGCACGACGAGGTCGTCCACGGCAAGCGGGCGCTGGTCAGCAAGATGCCCGGCGACTGGTGGCAGCGCCGAGCCGGCCACCGCGCCTACCTCGGCTTCATGTGGGCCCACCCCGGCAAGCAACTGCTCTTCATGGGCCAGGAGTTCGCGCAGGGCGGCGAGTGGTCGGTCGAGCACGGCCCGGAGTGGTGGCTGCTCGACCCCGGCCACTGCGCCGCGGGCGATCACCGGGGGGTCCAGGACCTGGTCCGCGATCTCAACGCCCGCTACCTGGACACGCCGGCGCTCTGGCAGCGCGACACCGACCCGGGCGGCTTCGAGTGGGTGGAGTGCGACGCGGCCGACGACAACGTCTTCGCCTTCCTGCGCTACGACGAGCAGGGCGACCCCCTGTTGGCGATCTCCCACTTCTCCCCGGCCGTCCGTCACGACTACCGGATCGGCGTCCCCGGCGACATCCCCGCCTGGCAGGAGGTCCTCAACACCGACGCGGCGCGGTACGGCGGCGGCGACGTCACCCGTCCCGACCCGGTCAAGGCGGAGGCGCAGGAATCGCACGGCCGTCCCGCGAGCATCCGGCTGACCCTGCCGCCCCTGGCCACGGTCTGGCTGCGCCCGGCCTGACGGCGGGCCGCGGGTGTCCGCGCGGCCCCGCGCGGGCATTCGGAGACGTACGGCGGGTCCCCGCCGTCCCGGTCGGTCGTCGAAGGGCCATATGACGTGCGCACCGTGGGAGTGGAGGAGGAACTCCTCCTGGTGGACCCGGAGAGCGGGGAACCGCGGGCGCGGTCGGCCGCCGTGCTGGCGCGCGCCGCGCACGACCGTGTCGAGGGCTTCGCCTTCGAGAAGGAACTCCATGAGCAGATGCTGGAGTTCAACACGCATCCGCAGACGCGCATGGCGGAGCTGAGGGCGGAGATCGTCCGCGGTCGCCGGGAGGCGGCGCGCAACGCCGGGGACATCGGCTGCTCGGTGGCCGCGCTGGGCACATCGCCGCTGCCGGTCAAGCCCGCGGTCGGCGCGCACCACCGCTACCAGTGGATGGCGGAGCAGTTCGGGATCGCCACGCAGGAACAGCTCGTCCTCGGCTGCCATGTCCATGTGTCCGTGGAATCCGACGAGGAGGGCGTCGCGGTCGTCGACCGGGTACGGCCGTGGCTCTCGGTGCCGGCGGCGCTCAGCGCCAACTCGCCCTTCTGGCAGGGCAGGGACACCGGTTACAGCAGCTACCGCAGCAGGGTGTGGCAGCGCTGGCCGTCGGCCGGGCCCACCGAGCTGTTCGGCTCGGCGAAGGGCTATCACCGGCGGGTCGCGGACATGATGGCCACCGGGGCGCTCCTGGACGAGGGGATGCTCTATTTCGACGTCCGGCTGTCCCGGAAGTACCCCACGGTCGAGATCCGGGTCGCGGACGTCTGCCTGCACGCGGACACGGCCGTCCTGGTCGCGACCCTCGCCCGCGGGCTGGTCGAGACGGCCGCGCGCGAGTGGCGGGCGGGCCGGGCCCCGGCCGAGCACAGCGTGAGCGTGCTGCGCCTCGCCGCCTGGCAGGCCGCCCGCTCCGGGCTGGCCGGGGAGCTGCTGCATCCGGAGGCGATGCGGCCCGCGCCCGCCGAGACGGTGGTGCGGGCGCTGCTGGAGCACGTGGGCGAGGCACTCGCGGACAGCGGGGACCTGGACCGGGCGGAGGAGTCCTGCGCCGAGCTGCTGCGGCGGGGCAACGGGGCGCGGGTGCAGCGCGAGTTGCTGAGGCGCCGGGGCAGCCTGCGGGACGTCGTCCTGGAGTGCGCGCGGCACACCCAGGGGGACGCCGCGGGCCCGGAGTGACGCCGGTCGCCGACGCGTGTTGCGGGACAGGTCGCCCGGCTCGCCTTCCGCGTCGGCGGAGCGCCCACACGGCACGTCATCACCCCGTGCCGGCCCCGTGCAACGGCCCGGTCAGGCGCGGGATCGGTGCGGCCCGTGCCGTACGAGTGCCCCGGAGCCGTCGAGATCATCAAGACGGAAGAACAGTTCCGGGATCCCGGCACCAAACGGTCCGACCTGGGCTACATTCGACCACCGTCGATAACAGTTCTCGTCGGCGAGGTCACAGCCCGTACACGTCAGGAGCAGCGCATGCGCGACTTCGCTCTCGCTCCCCGCACCGTCCCGCCCCTGACCGGCGGACTCGCCGACAGCATCTTCGAGACGGCGGCGGCCGACCCGACCCTGCCGTTGATCGCGCGCCGCCGCGGCCCCTCGGCCGAGTGGGAGGAAGTCACGGCGATCGAGCTGCGCGACGAGGTCGTCGACATCGCCAAGGGGCTGGTCGCGTCCGGCATCTCGCCGGGGCACCGTGTGGCGATCATGGCTCGCACCCGGTACGAGTGGACCGTTCTGAGCCATGCCGTCTGGGCGGTGGGCGCGGAGGTGGTGCCGATCTACCCGACGGCCTCGCGCGAACAGGTCGAGTGGATCCTGCGGGACGCGAACTGCGTGGCCGTGGTCGTCGAGGACGAGCAGGGCGTCATGACCATCGGCCCCGCCTGCGCACGGCTGCCACGCCTGCGGCACGTATGGCAGTTGGACGCCGGCGCCATGGCGGACCTGACGGCCCGCGGCGAGGTCCTGCCGGCGCTCACGATCGACTCGCTGCGCCGTATCGTGCTGCCGGACTCCACCGCGGTGATCGCCTACACCTCGGGCACCTCGGGCCGCCCCCTGGGCTGCGCGCTGAGCCACCGGGGGCTCGCGAGTCCGTGCGACACCCTGCTCGCGGGGTGGGGCCACACGGGGGCGCCGCCCGGCGAGCAGCCCCGGGTGCTCGCCTTCCTGCCCTTCTCCCATGCGTACGGCCTGATGATCCAGGGCATGTGCATCCGGGGCGGGCTCCTGATGGCACACGAGCCGGACGCCGGGGCGGAGTCTCTGGCGTCGGCGCTGCAGTCCTTCCGCCCGACGTACTTCTACGCGGTGCCGTCCGTCTACGAGAAGATCTACAAGATGTTCCTGCGCGCGTCCCATGAGGCGGGGCGCGGTGCCCTGTTCGAGCGCGCCGCGGAGACCGCGCGGGCCTTCGCGGCGGCCACCGAGCGGCAGCGGCTCGGCCGGGGGGCGGGGCCCGGGCTCGAACTGCGGATGCAGCACGCCCTGTACGAGCGGACGGTGTACCGCAGGCTGCGGGCCACGCTGGGCGGCCGGGTCTGCCGGGGCTCCTCGGGCGGCTCGTCGCTCCAGCGCGAACTGACGCTGTTCTTCGAGGGCATCGGCATCTACGTCCACGACGGCTACGGCCTCACCGAGACCAGTGGCGGCGTCACCATGCAGCCGCTGGGCGGGGAGAAGTCGGGGACGGTCGGCAAGCCGCTGCCGGGAGTGGAGATCCACCTCGCCGAGGACGGCGAGATCCTGGTGCGCGGACCGTCGGTGTTCCAGGGCTACCTCAACGAGGAGGGGGCGACACGGGCCGCGCTGTGGGCCGGCTGGCTGGCCACCGGGGACCTGGGACGGCTGGACTCCGAGGGCTATCTGACGATCACCGGCCGCAAGAAGGACGTGATCGTCACCAGCAGCGGCAAGAGTGTCGCCCCGACGGCGCTGGAGCAGCGGCTGCGGATGCATCCGCTCATCCACCATGCTGTCGTCGTGGGCGACGACCGGCCCTGCGTGGGTGCGCTGATCACCCTGGATCCCGACTTCCTGCCCCACTGGCGGCGGTCGTTGACCCTGCAGGGCGACACATCGGTCCGGGAGGCACGTGAGGAGAACGCGCTGCGCGAGGAGGTCGGACGGGCGGTCGCCGCGGCCAACAGCGCGGTCTCCCCGCCGGAGTCGATCAGGGTCTTCCGGGTGCTGCCGGAACCGTTCGCCGTGTCGAACGGGTTCCTCACGCCGTCGATGAAGCTGCGCCGGGACGCGATCGTGAGGCACTACGCCGCGGAGATCGACGCCATGTACCAGGCACGCTCGCGCCAGTCCCGGTTCGCGACGCCGGAGGAGCCGGCCGGCTGGGACGACTCGGACAGCGTGTTCCGGTGAGCCTGCCTCCGGAGCCCCGGGTGAATCCGCCGTCGGGGGCAGCGGGGGCGGGTGGCACGCACACCGAGGACAGGTGATGCCGCCCGTTCCGCGGCCCCCGAGCGCCCGCCGTCTCGCCCCGCTGTCCGGCGAGTTGGACCATCGGCCCGGCCACCGTCCGCCCACGGCCAGGCCTCTTCGCGGGAGCCCTTCCCCGGCGCGGACACCTCCCTTGCCCCCCGCCGGACGCCTTCCCACCGCGGGAGGCGAACCGGCGCTGTCCGCCGGCCAGGGGCCCGCACACGGCGGATCGGGTGCTCCCGGGCGGTGGGACGCGTAGGCCCCACGCGTACGGGAACCCGCACAGTGCGATGTGAGAGACAACAGTGCGATGTGAGAGACACGAGTGCAGCCTTGCGACCGAAAGGCTGGAAAGGCGACATGTCAACCGAGCCGCGTTGGTACGCAGCACTGGCCGGCCAGGGAATCCCCAGCCGGGCGGCCGGCTTCCCGGGTGAGCCGCGGGACGTGACCGGGGCGCGTCTGGCCGCGGAGGGCTTCCTCCGTGATCTGGCCCGCTCCTCGCCACCCGCCACCTCGGAGTCCTGGCACGACATCCTGCTGGTCGTCACGGAGCTGGCCGCGAACGCCGTGCAGTACGCTCCGGGGCCCTTCGACCTGCGGATCAGGCGTACCTACGACGGGGTGCACATCACCCTGCACGACACCAGCCGCACGGCCCCGGCCCCCCGGCCCTTCCATCCGGACACCGGCGGTGGCGGCATCGGATGGCATCTGATCCAGACGTTGTGCGACCAGGTCAGCGTGGTCAGCGACGAGCGGGGCAAGGACATCCACGTGTTCCTGCCCTGGTGAACCAGGGGCTCCGGGTCCCCGGGGCGAACGGGTCTACGCCGCCCTCAGGGGCACCAGCACACCGATGGTCTTGCCACCCCCCGGACGGAGCTGGACGGCGATGTCCCGGGCCAGGCGGATGATCAGTGGCCAGCCGTAGCCGCTGCCGTGGTGCCCGCTCGGCAGATCCCCCGAGCCGAAGGCCGCGTCCGGGACGGCGGCGCTGTGGTCGTGGACGGCGAGACGCACGCCCTCCTCGGTGGGCACCGCCTCGAAGCCGGCCAGCCCGCCACCGTGCCGGATGGCGTTGCCGACCAGCTCCGAGACGACCAGCCGCAGATCGATCAGGTCCCGCTCATGTGCCGTGCGGGAGGCCGAGTTCCACTGGTCGAGGACCACCGACAGGGCATACGCCCGTGCCTCGGCGGCGCTGCGCACCCGGGCCCCGGCAGATGCGCCGCCGGGCGTACCGCGGCCGGCGCGGGCGGCGACTGCGGCGTCGGTCTTGTCCATGCGGTGTCGTCTTCCCCGGGCTCTGCGCCCGCTGCGGGGGCCTTCGGTCAGGTCGTGGTCGGTTCGCGCGGCGGCAGGTTGCCGTAGTAGTCACCCACGGTCGTCAGGTACCGCGGGTCCAGGGTCTCGCTGTCGGTGCGGAAGCGCGGGGCCTCCTTGACCTCCGCCCGGGTGCAGGACAGCGATATCAGACGGCGGCCGGTGTCGATGCCCGTCACCAGGCCCACCGGAACCAGCACACTCCTGCCGAACACCCAGACGCCCGTGTCGACCACCAGATGCCGCATGCCGTGCGGGTCCGCCAGCCGGTCCACGTGCCCGAGCGTGCCGTCGGCGGCGTCGACGGTGAACCCCGTGAGGTCCCGCTCCGCGACATGGCCGGTGTCCGCCGCGTACGACCAGATTCTGTGGATGGTCACGCCGATGACTCCTCCTCCTTCGCACCTGTGCTCCACTGCTCCCCCTACCCCCGGTCCCCGAGGGCATTCGGCGGTCCGCGGACCGCATGAGTAGCCGGCAGGGGGGTACGCGCGCCTGGCGTCGATCGACATGGCGACCAGCCCCGGCCGTCAGCCTTGTTGGAGGTACTCGTGACAATTGCCCAGAGCCCGCTGTCCGTCGAGGTCACTCTCCCGCGGGAGGATGTCGCCCTGGTCCGGGTCGAAGGCCATCTGGACGTCGACACCGCGATGCAGTTCCAGCATCACCTGGCGAACCAGTTGCATCACGGCCGGCACCACTTCGTCCTGGACGTGTCCGAGGTGCCGTTCATGGACTCGTCGGGCATGAACATCGTCCTGCGTGTCCACCAGGAGACCCGCGCCACCGGCGGCAGCGTGCACATCCTCTCCCCCACACCTCCCGTACGCCGGGTCCTGGACCTCACCGGGGTCAGCATCACCGTGCCGGTGTCCGGGAGCTTCGAGGAGGCGCTGGCGCTGATCGACGGGCAGACGCCCTCGGAGCGGCATGTCTGAGACCGGGGGCGGGACGCGTACGCCCGAGGTGATCCGACCGTTCGTCTGCCTGCCGCGCCCGGCTGGCGCGGTGGCCCCGGGCACGGTGGGATCGATGAGGGGCGACATCGCGGTCCCGGGGCACGCGCACGGCGTCGAGGCGGACCGCCCGGAACCGCTGAAGGGATGGACATCGTGACACGACCCAGGATCCTGGTGGTGGGCGCGGGCTTCGCGGGGGTGGACTGCGTGCGGCGCCTGGAGCGCCGTCTCGCCCCCGAGGAGGCCTCGGTCACCCTGGTGACGCCGTTCGCCTATCAGCTCTATCTGCCGCTGCTCCCCCAGGTCGCCTCCGGCGTGCTCACGCCCCAGTCGATCGCGGTGTCCCTGCGCCGCAGCAGCAAGTACCGCACCCGCATCATCCCGGGCGGGGCGATCGGCGTGGACCTCAAGGCCAAGGTCTGCGTCATCCGCACGATCACCGACGAGATCGTCAACGAGCACTACGACTACGTCGTGCTGGCTCCGGGCAGCGTCACGCGCACGTTCCACATCCCGGGTCTCGTCGACAACGCCTTCGGGATGAAGACGCTGGCGGAGGCCGCGTACATCCGCGACCACGTCATCTCGCAGCTGGACCTCGCCGACGCCAGCCATGATCCGGCCGAGCGCACCTCACGGCTGCAGTTCGTGGTCGTGGGAGGCGGTTACGCGGGCACCGAGACGGCGGCCTGTCTGCAGCTGCTGACGACCAACGCGGTCAAGCGCTACCCCCGCCTCGACCCACGGCTGATCCGATGGCACCTGATCGACATCGCGCCCCGGCTGATGCCCGAGCTGGGCGAGAAGCTGGGCCGCAGCGCGCAGGAGGTGCTGCGGCGGCGCGGGGTCGAGATCTCGCTCGGGGTGTCCGTCGCGAAGGCGGGCCCGCACGAGGTGACCTTCACCGACGGCCGGGTGGTGCCCACCCGCACACTGATCTGGACCGCGGGTGTCGTCGCGAGCCCGCTCATCGCGACGCTGGGCGCGGAGACGGTGCGGGGGCGGCTCGCGGTCACCAGCGCGATGAACCTGCCGGGTCACGACGGCGTGTTCGCGCTGGGCGACGCCGCCGCGGTGCCCGACGAGGCCAAGGGCGAAGAGGGGGCGGTCTGCCCTCCGACGGCGCAGCACGCGATGCGGCAGGGCAGGAAGGTCGCCGACAACGTGATCGCGACGCTGCGGAACCAGCCGATGCGGCCCTACGTCCACAAGGACCTCGGCCTGGTCGTCGATCTCGGCGGCCGTGACGCGGTCTCCAAGCCTCTCGGCATCGAGTTGCGCGGCCTGCCGGCCCAGGCCGTCGCCCGCGGCTACCACTGGTCGGCGCTGCGCACCAACGTCGCCAAGACCCGCGTCATGACCAACTGGCTGCTCAACGCGGTCGCCGGCGACGACTTCGTCCGGACCGGTCTCCAGGCCCGCCGCGCGGCGAAGCTGAAGGACTTCGAGTACACGAACTCCTACCTGACGCCGGAGCAGATCCAGGCGCAGGTGGAGAAGTCGGCACCGCCCCGGAACTGAGGCACGGCCGGGCCCGCACCCGGACGCCGAGGGGCGTCCGGGTGCGGGC
>NZ_JBSFCI010000081.1:0-11211 GCF_053593375.1 Streptomyces sp. NPDC002309
GCGCTCTTTCTCTCTTCGTGGGTTATCCCCCCCCTCTCGCCGTTTCCCACCTTGACGTGGGCTGTGGCGCCGCGGGTGCCGGGCACGGTCGACGCCTGACCCCTTTTCCGGTGCGATACGGCTTTCGGGTGCTATTACCGCAGGATCACGGAATCGGCGCGTCGGCGCCCGGCTTTGCCGTATTTCGCATTAATCTCCCGTAACTGTAGAAAGTCGATCTTCCACAGATCGCACCCACTCACTTCACCGGAGATGACATGCGCAAGCTTCGCAAGGTTGCCGTCCTGGTCGCTGCGATCGGCAGCATCGGACTCGTGGGCGGCACCGCCCACGCCGACCAGGGCAAGGGCGGCGACAAGTTCAACATCACGCAGAGCTCGCAGTGCAAGTCGCACGACCTGAACCTTGACCTGCTCGGCCAGGTCGGCCTGCTCAACGGCCTGCTGGGCAACGGGCTCAACGGCGAGGGCAACCCGGGCGCCCAGTCCACCCACATCGGTTCGACGATGGGCTGCAACAACAGCGCCTTCTGAGGTTCTGGCCGGCGCCAAGTCGTCAGTCACTCGATGGTCCCGGCACCCGGCCACAGGGCAGGGCGCCGGGACCACGTGCGTGCGCCCGCAGTCACGCCGGGGAGCCGGAACCTCCCGCGCCCCGAGCGGTACCCCCCGTTCCTTCTGTCACTTCTCGTCAGCCTTCGCAACGGACATTGATCGTCCGCTCTCTCACTCCTCCGGAGATGCCATGCACAAGCTCAGCACCGCCGCCGTCCTCGTCGCCGCGTTCGGGACCATGGGGCTCCTCGCCACGGGTACCGCCCACGCCGGCCAGGGCGGGAACGGAAAGGACGCCTACAGCGTCACCCAGACCACCTCCTGCGGGTCGCACGACCTCAACGTCGACGTCCTGGGCCAGGTCGGCGTCGGCAACGGCCTGGGCGGCAACCTGCTCAACGGCGAGGGCAACCCGGGTGCGCAGCAGACGTCACTGGGCTCGACGATGGGCTGCAACAACGAGGTCGGCCTGTAGCGGCGGTCTCCTGGCCCGTTGTCCCGGACGTCCGGGACAACGGGCCTTTCCGCGTCCGCCGACAGGCCCGCGGTCGACGATCCCTCGGTACACAAGAAGAAATGCCGGGCCGGGATGAATCCCAGTCCGGCATCAGGCCGATGTCTCTCAGAAATTGAAACGCGGCCTCGAACCCTCCGGGATCTTCGCCGTGTTGGAGCAGTCCACAACCGCTCCGGTGTCGGCCGCCTCGGGCTTGTCGCCGAGCAGTTGGTGCTCCCGGAACACCACGTTGGGCCGGTCGACCGTCGTGCACGCCTGCTGCTGCTTGATGATGTGCTCGCCGTTCTTCTCGACATGGGTCTCGCTCTTGCGGATGCAGACGGCGTCCGTAGTGCTGTCGCAGTCGTCTGCGCGCCCGTCTGCGTGTGCGTATCCGGCGCCGACGGAGATCGCGGCGAGACTTCCGACGATCGCCGAGACGGTGGCGAGCTTCCGCGGAGTGAACATGTGCTGCATTCCTTTACGACGCAGGCCCGGGCGCTGGGGCCGATTGACCGGTTGCGCCCGGGCCGAGAAGGGAAAATGATCAAGCTGCGTCTGGTCGTGGTGTCGGATGTACCAGACGGCGAAAGCGCCGCAGCCCGGACGCATACCCTGATGAACAGCTTTGCGTCCGGGCTGCCTTCGCCACGGGTGTCACTCAGCGCATTGTGGAGCGGGCCGAGTTGTCACCGGGCGAGGCCGTAGCGGTGGTGCGATGTGCATCGGCTTCGTCAGAAGGTCGACGCGTGTGCGGCAACCGAGTGGACCAGCCCTCGGAAAGCCCGTTACTCGCCTTCGGTGTGCTGACCCTCGCCGTGCTGGCCGTAGTCCTGCTCGGGCGCGGCCTGGTACTGCTCGGCCGGCGCGGCCTGCGGCTGCATCGCGGGAGCGACCTGGGGCTGCACCGCCGGCGCGGACTGGGGCTGCACCGCGGGCGCGGCCTGGGGCTGCACCGCCGGCGCGACCTTCTGCTCGGCCTGCGGCTGAGCGTAGTAACCGCCCCCGACGGCAAGGGCGGTGGCCGACGAGCTGGCGACGGCGGAGACGGGCACCGAGTTCTCACCCTCACCGGCGAAGCCGACACCGGCACCGAGGACGGACAGACCCGCAACCGCCACGGCTACGACCGCGGCACGCTGAAACTTACGCATAATATGACCCTTTCGTGTCCAGGCGCGACCGCCTGGCTTGACTACCAAGTGTGAGGATATACACACCGTTAGTCACATCTCAGGATCTAGACCCAGGGTGTCGCGTCGGCGGGGTCACCCGGTCTCAACTCAGCAGTCCGGCCGTCTCCAGAGTGGCGTCGGCCTCGTCCGCCGCCCCCGTCGTCGTGGGAGAGCAGGTCACCTTCGGCCCGATCTGCGTCGTTCCGTTACCCCAGGCGGCGGGCAACGTCAGGGGCTGCACCGGCGTACAGGTCTCCTGGTGCGGGATGACACCGTCCTCGGGGACCACGCCCTCGATGTGCTGGCTGCAACTGAGGTTGCCCAGGAGGTCACGGTTGCAGGAACCCGGGCCCCTCCCTTCCCACGCCGCATGGGTGACACCGGTGCAGATCACCACGAGGCCGCCGGCGAGCGCCAAGGCAGCCGCGATCTTCTTGCTGCTGGACATGTGATGCGCTTTCCTTCGTTGGGATGCCCGGTCCGCTCGGACGACGGGCGCGCCGGGCAGGGTGACGGCGCGGAAGTCAGCCGGTGAAGTCGTTGTTGAACTGGCCACAGGTCGTGTCCATGGTGCCGGCGATACCGAGCACGCCGATCGGGACATCGTTCTCGACCACCGTCTGCGGGCTGCACTCCTGGTAGGGGCGGTAGAGGTCGTACACCCTCTGCCCACCGTCCGCCGTGTCGGCGACAGCGGTGCCGGCACCGACGGCGGACAGCCCGCCCGCTGCCGCCACTGCTGCGATCACGACCTGCTGAAGCTTGCGCATGGAACCCTCGGCTCTTCGCTCGTACATCGAGGCTGATTGCCTAACGTGACTGATTGAACGCTATCAGTAATCATGCGGGGCTTTCCACACCGGACATCCCTTCTGGGAGCATTGGCGGACAACGGCACCACATGGGCGAATTGGCCTTATAAGAAGTTGAATTGCGGTTCCGCGGGTGCCGTCACGCATGGTGGAAAGGCGCCGGATACACCGTGGCGCCCGAGGCAACGCACAGGAACGGAGGCGCAGTTGCTTCAGATGAGTGCCGAATCCTCAACTCCCATGTGGTCGCGCCTGGGCACGGAGACGATCAGGTCCCGCAGTCCTTCGACGTACCGCCGCATGTTCTTGTGGGCGACATCGGTGTCCGGGTGGCGGCAGGCGAACCACAACCCCTCGTGCAGCCGGTTGACCCAGGCGCACACCTGGTCCCCGTAGGACACGCGGATCAGTCCGTACGCCCTCCTCTCGGTCCAGCGGGCCGAGCCGGGAATGAGACGGGCGTCGACATACGAGACGATCGAGTACATGTCCGGTGACGTCGGCCGGAAGTCCGTGCCGAGCAACCGCAGTACGCGGGCCAGGGGAATGCGCGCCAGCGACCGGTTGGCCCGCAGCTCGGCGCGGACCGTCTCCAGTGCCCCGTCGAAGTCCCGGGCCGCGGGCACCTCGATGGGGGCCCCACCGACGTACCAGCCCACGGAGTCCGACCACGCGGACTTCAGCCGGGTGTGGAACGGCACGACCGTGCGGTAGACCGGCTGCCCGCCGAGTTCGTGGACGATCAGACTGGTGGCGGCCAGAATCCCCACCAGGCTGCCGCCGTAGGGTCGGCAGTACGTCTCGAACGCGGCGGCGGCGTCCGCGTCGACCAGCGGCTCGCACATGAGTTGCTGGACGGGCAGGGCTTTACCGGGCCGCACGCCGAGGTCGACGGGGAACTCCGGCAGCCTTCCGCCGCATCGCCCGATGAACTCCCGCCAGCGCGCGACGATCGTGTGGGTGTCGTCGATCCCGTCCGCGTTCGCGCGCTCCAGCCGGCAGAAGTCCACGTAGCTCCCGGCAGTCGTGCCGATGCCGGGACGCCCCATGACGTCCGCGACGTACAGCTCGTGGATCTCGTCGGGGATGCGCTGGAGGGAGTAGGCGTCCACATTGGTGTGGTCGAAGGCCAGGTACACGCTGGTCGATTCGTCGCGGACGACCGCCGCGTAGATGAAGTTCGGCCAGCCGAGGGCGTCCGCCGCCCCATCGAATCGGTTCTGCAGGTAGCGGATCAGGGCCTGCGCGTCGGTGAAGTCGCCGACGACCTCGCGGTGCAGCGCCACCTCCTTCTCGGGGAGCGTGAACCGCTGCATGTCGTCGTCGGCCCATCGGAAGCCGCTGCGCAGCGTCTCGTGACGCAGCGTCCAGCCGCGCAACGCCCGTTCCAGGGCGTCGAGGTCGACTCGGCCCGGCAGGTCGAAGGCCGCGCCCAGCCAGGTCGGTACGAACAGTCCGTCCTCGCGCACCGATCGCGCGGTTCTGATGTGCGACTCCTGGATGTATGCCGGCGGCCGCGGATCCGACGGCAGCGCGGCCGCGGCCTCGACGGTCGCCTTGCTGAACGTCCACTCGACGAGCCGTCCGGGCCGGACCTCACAGCGCTGAATGTCAGAAATTCGCACGGTGGCGTCTCCTTCGCAGATGACACCAGCTTGATCAAGGGGGGGCTGTGCGTGCGCGGTGTTGGCTGTGTCGTCGGCTTTTCAGCAGGATGTGTGATGCCTCGAACGATGAAGCGTCACCCTGGGGTTGACCGTCGCTCGGACCTGGAATTCCGGTCGTCGATCAGGGTGCGAAGAGCCGCGTGAGGTGGCGGATCGGGCCCGCCGGCCGGTCGGCGTCCGGCCCGATAGGTGTCCGCCCCGGTTGCCAGCACCGCTTCCGTCCGCGTGCGGTCGGGACACGCTCACGCGTTGCCGGGGTCGCGGGCAGCCACGACGGGGCTCGCCGGGTGGGCGACGAGGGGGTGCCTCTCGCGCGCCGATCGTGGCGGGGCCGTCGGGGTCTGCCGTCACCTCAGCCTCACAGCACTCCGCAGGTCGGAGGGATCAGCGCGCCCGGCGCACGGGCGAGGCGGGCGCCGTGGAACGACCGGAGCCCCCGCCCGTCACCGGGCAGGGGCTCCTCGACGCGGGGAACGGCTCAGCCGGAGCCCACGAACAGCACCAGCAGCAGCCACACCACGGGCGCTGTCGGCAGCAGCGAGTCCAGCCGGTCCATGATCCCGCCATGCCCCGGCAGCAGCGTGCCCATGTCCTTGATGCCGAGGTCGCGCTTGATCATCGACTCGCCGAGGTCACCCAGCGTGGCGCTGGCGGCGACCGCGAGGCCCAGGAGCAGGCCCTGCCACCACGTGCCGTCGTCGATCAGGAACTGCATGCACAGCGCGCCGGCGGCCATCGCGAAGCCGACCGCGCCGAGCAGGCCCTCACGGGTCTTGCCGGGGCTGATGCGCGGGGCGAGCTTGTGCCGTCCGAAGCGCCAGCCGACCGCGTAGGCGCCGGTGTCGCTGACCACGGTGAGCAGCAGGAACATGAAGACCCGCTGCGGACCGTCCTGCGCGGTCAGCATCATCGCGACGAACGTCGCGAGGAACGGCACGTAGAAGGCCGCGAAGACCCCGGCCGTGACGTCCTTGAGATAGCCCTCCGGCGGTTCCGTCATCCGCCAGACCAGTACCGCGAGCGCGGTGAGCGCCATCGCCACCCAGGCGCCCTCGGCACCTCGTACATAACCGGCGACGACCATGGCGGCACCGCCGACCGCGAGCGGCACCAGCGGCGCGTGGATGCCCTTGCGCTCGTCCAGCCGCTTGGTCAGCTCCCACAGCCCCACCACGACGGCCACCGCGACGACCCCGACGAACACCGCCTTGACGATGAACAGGGACGCGACGATCACCGCACCGAGTCCGGCGCCGACCCCTATCGCCGCGCCCAGGTCACGGCCCGCACTCTTCTTCTGCGGTGCGGGTGCCGGCTGAGGGGCGTCGGGCATGGGCTCCGGATTCTGCGGCACCGTGCCGAAGGGCGGCGCCGACGGGCTCTCGTCGCGGAACAAGGGGCCGCCCAGCCGAGCGGCCCCCCGGTCGTCATCCTGGCCTCCGCCGTGTGCGGATACGTCGGGCACGATGGGCATGGGGCGAGTCTGCTGCGCGTCAAGCGCATCGTACGTGGGACCCGCCGGGGCGGCCCCCTGGACAGGCCCCCGGTCGGACGGCCCCCAGTACCCGGCGTGGGGCGGCGCCCCCCAGGGAGAGTCGTTCATCAGACTTCGAGCAGCTCGGCTTCCTTGTGCTTGAGCAGCTCGTCCACCTGGGCGACGTACTTCGCCGTGGTGTCATCGAGCTCCTTCTCGGCACGACGGCCCTCGTCCTCGCCGACCTCGCCGTCCTTGACGAGCTTGTCGATGGCGTCCTTGGTCTTGCGGCGGACGGAGCGGATGGACACCTTGGCGTCCTCGGCCTTGCCCTTGGCGACCTTGATGTAGTCGCGTCGGCGCTCCTCCGTCAGCTCGGGGAACACCACCCGGATGATGTTGCCGTCGTTGCTGGGGTTGACGCCCAGGTCGGAGTCCCGGATCGCCTGCTCGATGTTGCGCAGCGCGCTCTTGTCGAACGGCGTGACGACCGCCATCCGCGGCTCCGGCACGGAGAACGAAGCCAGCTGGTTGATCGGCGTCGGCGCGCCGTAGTAGTCGGCCACGATCTTGTTGAACATCGCCGGGTGCGCACGGCCCGTGCGGATCGCGGCGAAGTCCTCCTTGGCGACCACGACGGCCTTCTCCATCTTCTCCTCGGCTTCGAGGAGGCTCTCTTCGATCACCACTTGCTCCTGCGTGTCTTGAGTAGGCCCGGCTGCGGTTCCTTGGCGGCGGCGGCCGGCTGCGTCGCGTCTTCTTCCTGCACGGTTCCCGACCGGTAGGACATTGTCCATCCCCCGGCCAGGGTCCGTCCGCTCCGTCCCCCGGACAGGTGGCGTCGCGGCGGACGGTGTGGCGGAAAGCGGGTCAGCCCCGGCTGCCCTGCTCACCGACCAGCGTGCCGATCTTCTCACCCTTGACCGCGCGGGCGATATTGCCCTCGGTCAGCAGCTCGAAGACCACGATCGGCAGCTTGTTGTCGCGGCACAGCGTGATGGCGGTCGCGTCGGCCACCTTGAGGTCGCGGGTGATGACCTCGCCGTAGCCCAGCGAGTCGAACTTGACCGCGTCCGGGTTGGTCTTCGGGTCGGAGTCGTAGACCCCGTCCACACCGTTCTTGCCCATCAGCAGGGCCTCGGCGTCGATCTCCAGGGCACGCTGGGCGGCGGTGGTGTCGGTGGAGAAGTACGGCATGCCCATACCGGCGCCGAAGATGACCACGCGGCCCTTCTCCAGGTGCCGCACGGCGCGCAGCGGGATGTACGGCTCGGCGACCTGCCCCATGGTGATGGCCGTCTGCACCCGGCACTGGATGCCCTCCTTCTCCAGGAAGTCCTGGAGGGCGAGGCAGTTCATCACGGTGCCGAGCATGCCCATGTAGTCCGAGCGGGCACGGTCCATGCCGCGCTGCTGGAGCTCGGCGCCGCGGAAGAAGTTGCCGCCGCCGATCACGATGGCGATCTGCGCGCCGTCCCGGACGACGGCCGCGATCTCGCGCGCCATGGCGTGCACCACGTCCGGGTCGACGCCCAGGCCCCCACCACCGGAGAAGGCCTCTCCGGACAGCTTCAGCAGAAACCGGCCGCGTACTTTGCCGTCGTCGCTCTTCTGGGCCTTGCTGGTCATGGGGTTCTCGCCTCTTTTACGGGTTGCACATACGAAGAAGGCCATTGCCGGTGGTGGGTTTCTCTCCCCTACACGGCAATGGCCTCCTCGTCAGATCTGCTGTCGTCCGTCGCGGGCGCCGGCGCGCCGGCCCACGCGTGGCGACGTGGACGACTGCGGTCGACCCTAGCGGCATTCAGCCCTGGGCCGCGCGTCGATCGCGGTACGGACTCAGATGCCGACCTTGATGCGCGTGAAGCGCTTCAGGGTGACACCGGCCTCGTCCAGGACCTTCTGGACCGACTTCTTGTTGTCCAGCGCGTACGGCTGGCCGAGCAGCGTGGCGTCCTTGAAGAAGCCGTTCACGCGACCCTCGACGATCTTGGCGATCGCGGCCTCGGGCTTGCCCTCGGCGCGGGTGGTCTCCTCGGCGATGCGACGCTCGGTCTCGACGACCTCGGCCGGGACGTCCTCCTTGGAGAGGAACTTCGGCGCGAAGGCGGCGATGTGCTGGGCGATACCCTTGGCGACCTCGGCGTTCGGCTTGTCCAGCTCGACGAGGACACCGATCTGCGGCGGCAGGTCGGGCATCGTGCGGTGCATGTACGCGACCACGAAGCCGTCGGAGAACTGCGCGAAGCGGTCGAGGACGATCTTCTCGCCGAGGTTGGCGTTGGCCTCGTCCACGTACGCCTGGACGGTCTTGCCGGCCTCGATCTCGGAGGCGAGCAGGGCCTCCAGGTCGGCCGGGGAGGTCTTGGCGACGTGCTCGGCGAGGGCGCGGGCGACGGCCTGGAACTTCTCGCCCTTGGCGACGAAGTCCGTCTCGCACTTCAGCTCGACGAGGACGCCGGTGGAGTTGTCGTCGGCGATGATGGAGACCACGGCGCCGTTCTCGGCGGAGCGGCCCTCACGCTTGGCGACGCCCTTCTGGCCCTTGATGCGCAGCGCCTCGACAGCCTTGTCGACGCTGCCGTCGGCCTCGTCCAGGGCCTTCTTGCAGTCCATCATGCCGGCGCCGGTGAGCTCACGGAGCTTCTTGACGTCGGCGGCGGTGTAGTTCGCCATGAGTCTGTGAATCTTTCTCGAAGTCTGGAAGATCGAAGATCTACGGGTTCATACGCCTGCGGGTGCTGCGGGTTCTACGGTCCACTTGTAGATCCAGACCCTGGACGTACCCGTGACCTACGGGTGAACGGCGGGAGCGGACTGCGTGTCACCGCTCCCGCCGTCACACCGACGGGTCAGGCCTGCTCGGCGTCCGCGGCCGGAGCCTCGGCGGCGGGAGCCTCGGGGGCGACCTCGGCGGCCGGCGCCTCGGGGGCGACCTCGGCGGCCGGCGCCTCGGGGGCGGCCTCGGCAGCCGGAGCCTCTTCCTCGGAGTCGGCCTTCTTCTCGCCCTCGAGCAGGTCGCGCTCCCACTCGGCCAGCGGCTCGCCCGCGGCCTTCTCGCCCTTGCCCTCACCGGCACCACCGGAGCGGGCGATCAGGCCCTCGGCGACGGCGTCGGCGATCACGCGGGTGAGCAGGGTGACGGAGCGGATCGCGTCGTCGTTGCCCGGGATCTTGTAGTCGACCTCGTCCGGGTCACAGTTGGTGTCGAGGATGGCGACGACCGGGATGTTCAGCTTCCGGGCCTCGCCGACCGCGATGTGCTCCTTCTTGGTGTCCACGATCCAGACGGCGCTGGGCACCTTCTGCATCTCGCGGATACCACCGAGGGTCTTCTCCAGCTTGGCCTTCTCGCGCGAGAGCACGAGAAGCTCCTTCTTGGTCAGACCGGAGGCGGCGACGTCCTCGAAGTCGATCTGCTCGAGCTCCTTGAGGCGCTGCAGACGCTTGTAGACGGTCGAGAAGTTGGTGAGCATGCCGCCCAGCCAGCGCTGGTTGACGAAGGGCATACCGACGCGGGTCGCCTGCTCGGCGATGGCCTCCTGCGCCTGCTTCTTCGTGCCGACGAACATGACCGTGCCGCCGTGGGCGACGGTCTCCTTGACGAACTCGTAGGCGCGGTCGATGTACGACAGCGACTGGAGCAGGTCGATGATGTAGATGCCGTTGCGCTCCGTGAAGATGAAGCGCTTCATCTTCGGGTTCCAACGACGGGTCTGGTGACCGAAGTGGACGCCGCTTTCCAGCAGCTCCCGCATCGTGACGACGGCCATGGCCGTTCTCCTCATGTTGCTCGGTTGTGCCGCGGAGGCCGGACGGCTCCCGCGCCTGACGCCCGCATGCGCCGTGCCACAAGGGACCGAGGGGCGCTGATACGACCGTTTCCGGCCTGGTATCGGGGCGTGCGAAGTCGACCCGGTGACCCGGATCGCCATCAGAAGTGTACGGGACCGCCGACCCCCCGGGTGACGCCGCTGTCCACAACCCGGCAGTACTCCACAGGCCGGGGTGCCGACGGTGGTCGATGCGGGACGGTTCGTCCCATGCGAACGAAGCGACGCGCACGAGCGATCTGGGTCTTCTTGCTGGTCCTGACGGCTGCGGCGCCGGCCGACGCGGCGGCCCCGCCGCCGGCCACGGCTGCCGGTTCCATGGCTCCGGCACCCGCCGATTCGGGGGTACCGGTGCCGCGGACTCCGGGGTCACTGGCTCCGGACGCTTCGGAGGCACCCGGGCCTGGCACTCCAGAGGCACCGGTTACGGACGCTTCGGGGATATCGACCCCGGACGCTTCAGAGGCACCGGTTGCGGACGCTTCACCGGGGCCGACCCCCGACGCTTCGGGGGGACCGGCCCCGGGCACTGCGGGGGGACCGGCCCCGGGCGCTCCAGAGGCACCCGTTCCGGATCTGAACGCCTCTGTTCCGGTGATCGGTCGCAGCTGGCCCGTGGGGGTCCGCCCGCCGATCCTGCGGGGCTGGGAACCTCCGGCGACCCGCTACAGCAGCGGCCACCGCGGGGTGGACCTCCAGGCCCCGCCGGGAACGCCGGTTCGGGCCGTCGCGCCGGGCCGGGTCTTCTACGCGGGCAGGGTGGCCGGAAAGGGGGTGGTCTCCCTGGACCTCACAGGAACCGGCGACCCGCCCCTGCGCACGACCTACCAGCCGGTCCACGCCTCCGTACGCGAGGGCGAGGAGGTCGCCGCGGGTGAGGTGATCGGCGCGACGGAGGCGTCCGGTTCCCACTGCGGCACGCCGTGCCTCCACTGGGGCCTGCGAAGAGGCGGGACGTACGTGGACCCCCTGTCGCTGCTGCCACCGTGGTTGCTGCGAAGGGGGCCGTCACGCCTGCTGCCGGTGCTCGGGGTACCGCTCCCGGAGTGACCGCTCCTGGTGCCCGGGCACCAGGCACAGGCGCACCGGGGGCTCCAGGCACCCGGGGCTCCAGGCACCCGGGGCTCCAGGCACCCGGGGCTCCAGGCACCCGGGGCTCCAGGCACCCGGGGCTCCGAGTCGTCGCCGGGCCGGCGACGA
>NZ_JBSFCI010000082.1:0-10743 GCF_053593375.1 Streptomyces sp. NPDC002309
ATTTTAGCCGAGTTGAACTCCACCGGCGCCAGCACGTAACCGCGGCAACAGGGTCTCCTGGATCTCGGTTGGCTTCGCTACCCCGAGCTACCAAGGGGCCCTGTTCTCATGCCCGCGGCCAGCTGCGATCACCCGATCGAGACTCCCGTCGACGCACATCCCTCAAGATCGGAACGACAACTGCCTCTGCGATCCGCTCGGCAACCCGGCTGGAAGACCCATTCCGCCAACCAGCGGGACGGATCGGGGCGAGCTGATCACCTGATGAGAACGCCGTTACGGCTGACGGATCGAGACCAACTAGCACGGTGGCCGCGGGAGGCTTAGCATGAGTGTGGGCGATCATGGTAGGTGCCTTATGGCTCGGAACTACGCTTCAGAGCGCTACTCGACCAAGTTCGTATCCAAGGCAGCAAAGTGGGGCAAGATCGGGAAGTCGGTCAAGGGTAAGTTCCTGAAACCGGCGGCTGAATGGGGCAAGATCGGGCTTGACTCCGAGGTCCCACTTGAGCCCGAGGTTCCACTTGAGCAGAAGGTTCAATTTCTACTCCTTGCCGGGAACGACGCGTACAACAGCGGGAAATACCAGACGGCTCTCGACAGGTACTTGGCCGCCTGGGCGCTGTTTCCGCAGTTTCTCTACTCTCCGTTCTTTGTCCCGCTCTATGCTGCAGGCATCGGGGACGGCGAACTACCTGACCTGGACGTTGATCAACTGGCAGAGGTGTCCGCGGCGATTCATCGTTATCGCCCTATCGTTGAGAGTGCACCAATTCCCTTGCCCAGTGGTCCGCCGTCGGAACTAGTCGAACTCACCGAGCACTACACGGGAACTACAGGTCTTGCGAAGGAGCGGGCGACAGCGGCAGCGTTCTTCGCGCATGTTGGAGAAGTGGAAACAGCTCACAGTTTGATGAATGAAGCGATCCATCTTGCTGACAGCTTGAACGATCAGATCCGGGTAAGTGCGATAGCCGGTGTGATGGCCATGAGAAATGGGGACCTTGATCAGGCTCAAGGCGTCTTCCGTCAACTCAGGGACGGTTTGGAGGAGTTGGGCGATCGTTCGGCGGTTGCCGCCATGGATCACAATATGGGTGTGGTCCATGCCCTGAACGGCCAGGACGGCGACGGTGCCTTGGTTCACTTCGCCGCGGCCGCCAACCGTCTCCCTCGAAGCCTAGACTTGAGCATCACTCAAGGCTTCAACTCTGGTACGGCCGTCACGCGTCCTGCCGGGGCAGAGGGCCTCCCCTTTCTCATCTGTGAACCCGGCGGGACTTTCACCGAAGTCCCCAGCGAGCGGGTCGCCAAGCCGGCCGATACCATCCGGGTGGCAGCGGGCTCATTCTTTATCACAGTTAGTCTCACTACGGGGGGCGGCGAGCTGATAGAGAACATCCTGGAGCCACGTGTCGATGCAACTTCACTCGACTTTCTACGAGTCCCTGTGGAATTGCTTCCTCAGTTCGTCTCGTACCTACCCCATGTCCGCCGTTTCATCCTGCCCCTTGCTTTGGGCGACACCTACTTCGCGCTCGGGGATTATGAGCGGGCCGCGAGATACTATCTCGAGGTCCGCGACTATAGGTACCTCAACCACGAGATTGAACGGCCGATGCTGTGGACTCGACTTGCCCGAACTTACCTCGCGTGGGCTGACGAGTTGTATCGGCAGCATAGCGATGCGGCTGCGCGTGTTATGTACGAGCACATCGTTTTTATTCGTACTGATGGATCGTTCGCACTCGACGGTCCTCTTTATGAGGGTGGATTCACGCCACTCAAGGACGAGACGTTGAGATTTCTACAGGCATCCGATCGCCTAAATTTCAACGACATTGATTACAGTCGAAGGGTCATCATCCTGGAGGCCTTGAGTCAGCTTTCTCAAATCCTTCGAGGAATGAACTATCTCGGCATCGAAGAGAATATCATCCCTATTCACGACTGGCGCTACCTGCAGAACTCGGCGCGCTACTTTGCCAGTCAGGCAATCCAGGCGGAGCGGGCTTATGTGAATTTCAAGAGCACGGCGGAGAAGGAAGAGTTGACCCGAGTGCAACTCGAGCAGAATGTGGATGCTCAAAGGTCGGCCAAGTCCGTGGAACACGAGAAGCTGAAGGCCGCACGTGCGCAGGTCAATGTCGCACGTCTCAATCAGAAGCTGGCTGGCGAACGCATCCGCCTTGCCGGGGATCAGTGGGTGGACTACGTCCGGACGGGCAAGAAGGCAGCCTACCTGGATCGGGTCACCGCCTGGGTGCAGGGGAATCACGGACTGGAAGTGGAAGTCCATCCTGAAGTGTGGGAGATCATCGGTAATGTGCCTGGTGCGGTCAATGGCACCGCCAGCGCTGCAGGTGTCGTGGCTGCTCTGTCCCGAGCTAGGAGCGAGCTCAGTATGGACTCTGAGCTGCGGAGCATGAACCGCAAGCTCACCGAACTCCGAGCGGCGGAGAGAATTGTCGATGGGGAGGTTGCCGCCGCCGAGAGAATGGTCAATGTGGCCAAGTCCCAAGTCGAATTGGCGCAACTTCGGGTTCAACAAGCGCGCGCCCAGCTGGAATTCTTTGACTCACGCGAGTTCACGCCCGAGCTATGGGAGAACTTGGCGCGTGCCCAGCATAGCCTGTCCAGGCGCTATCTTGATTCAGCAATGCGAGCCGCGTTCCTCATGGAGCGGGCCTTCGAGTTCGAGTATGACACTGAGGTTAATCGAATTCGATTCGACTACGCCAGCAGCGCGTTGCATGGACTGTTGGCTGGTGATTTCCTGCTCGCCGATGTTGATCAGTTTAGCTACGACCGTTTGGTGGAGACGGAGAAGCGTGTCCCTGCCAAGGTGGTGGTCTCGCTGGCCGATCGGTATCCGTTCCAGTTCTACCAAGGGTTTCAGCGCACAGGGCGAATCGATTTCGAGACGTCCCTGGAGGATTTCGATCAATGGTGTCCGGGGTCGTTCCAGCGAAAGTTGCGCCGCGTCGAAGTGGTGGTCGAGGGTCTCATCGGGCCGCAAGGCGCCTGTGGGACGCTCACGAACTCGGGAGTGTCCTACGATCGGGGCCGCGAGGGCCAGCGCCGTATTCGCCTCCAGAAGCCGGAGACCATGGTCCTGTCCCGCTTCGACATGCGCAACGACGGTGTTGCCTTCGTGATTGACGAGGAACAGGTACTGTCGACCTTCGAGAACAGTGGGGTCGCCTCCGGTTGGATTCTTGACTTCCCCCCGTCGTCGAACGATCTGGATTACCGGACCATTACCAACGTTTACATGTTGCTGTACTTCGACACCTACTACAACGAGAGCGTGCGAGATCTCGTGCGTGCCGAAATAGCCGCAAGCGAATCTTGCGAGTACAGCATTGGCCTGGGTGTGAGGGAACATTTTCCCGATGAGTTCTTTGCACTTCAGAACACTGGCGAGGTCGGATTCGAGCTACGCTCGGGATTCTTCCCTCGCCATCACGTCAACCCTGTACTTCGGGACCTCTACATGGTCATCGACGTGCATCCGGAGCCTCCGGTGAGCGGCCTGGTGACGAAGATCGAGGCGGTGGATGCCGAGGTGTCTGCCAGCCAGTCCACCGATACTGACGGCATGATCTGCACCGGCGACGAGGACGAGGACGAGCCACTCAATGTGCTCCGCGGCGTACCGCTTTCCAGTCGGTGGAATATGCAGATCGACCGAGCGGCCAACCAGGAGCTCTTCGACGCAGGCTTTTCCTGGGACAAGGTGAACAATGTGCACCTCTTTGCCGAGTACACTTACACCCCACGCGGACAATCCGCATTCGATCTGGACCTGTCGACAAGTCCACTTGCCAACTTCGAAGTCGTCGACGATCCGAAGGCCATCATCGGAGGCCCTTCGAACTGGTCATTCGACCAGGCCGCCGCGGCAATCCGGCAGACATCACTCATCCACGGCTCCGCCGGCACCGACCAGGGTCCCATCAAGCCTGGGACGTATCTGATACACAAGTCCAGTAGCGGATGGCCACTGCTCAGTGATGTCGTGCTCCGGTGCCAGATGGAGTCAGCAGTCGGGGGCGGCATCGGGGTCGTGTTCCGCTACCAGGACCGGGACAACTTCTACTTCTTCCTGATGGACGCGGGAAATCACTACCGGCGCATAGGCAAGAAGATCGCCGGAAAATTCACCGACCTCGACATCGCCGCGGTTGAGCTGGACGATGGATATATCGAAGACATCACTTGGGAGTTGGCCGTGAGCGCGGTGGGTGATGCGTTCGTCGCATGTCTGGACGGCGAGCAGGTCCTGGCCGGGCGGGACTCCTCGCTCACACGGCCTGGCCGTGTTGGGCTGTATACGTGGAACGACGACAGTGCCTCATTCTTGGGGCTCTCGCTGCGGAGCCCCTGATGCCTCGCGAGAGCGCAACCTCCCCCCAAGCCGTCACGCTTCCCAAGGGCGGGGCCGATGTCCGGGGCCTTGGCGGGGCTTTTGTAGCCGACTACAACCGCGGGACGGGGAGTTACGCGCTCGACCTGCAGCTGCCCCCCGGCGTGGCCGGCTTCGCGCCACATCTTGCGCTGGCCTACAACTCCGGCAGTTCCAATGGCGCCTTCGGTCTGGGCTGGTCCCTGACACTCCCCCAGATCCGACGCAACGGAGAAGTGGGGTTCCTCCGATACGACGACAGCGACCCGATCGTGTTCGATGAGCATGGCGAGCTGACCCGGCTGTCTGACGGGTCGTACCGGCCCAAGGTGGACCGGCTGTTCGCCCGGATCCGGCATACCGACGCTGGCGGCTGGCAGGTGCAGGACCGGCAGGGCGCGACGAAGCGCTTTGGTTTGTCCATGGACTCGTGCATCGTCGACTCGGACGATCCTGCACGCGTGCTGGCTTGGGCTCTCGAGGAGGAAGAAGACCTCAACGGCAACCGCATCACGTATCGCTACATCCGTGACTCCAACAATCTGTACCTGGCGGAGGTGCGGTACTCCATCTACCGAGTCGCGTTGGAGTACGAGCCTCGCCCAGACAGCTGGCACACCGCACGGCATGGGTTCCCGATCGAGACCCGCCTGCGCTGTCACCGCATCGAGCTCCACTGTGAGCGGCTCTCGCCCGCCACGCTCATGCGCAGCTACGACCTGGCCTACACCACTCCGAAGGAGGTCCCGTTCTCTCTTCTCGACCGCATCACACTCACCGGCCATCGAACATGGGGAGGGCGAGAGGAGACGGCCTCTCAGCCGCCGCTGTCATTCTCCTACAGTGCCCTGCCATCGATCCCGAGGCTCCGGACGTTCGCCGCTGACCCTCTCCGTCAGCCGCCCCCGCTTGGGACGGACGGCACCGAGTTGCTCGATGTGACCGGCGACGGCCTGGCCGACGTGGTGCAGCTGGACGGTCTGCGGGCACGCTATTGGCGCAATCGCGGGGACGGTTCCTGGGATCTGCCCCGGACGTTCCAGGACGCTCCGAGCGACGTCCAGCTCTCCACTGCACGTGTCACTTTCGCTGACATGGACGGCGATGGCTGCGTCGACCTGCTGGTGGGCGACGGCACCCATTCCGGTTGGTATCCCAAACGTCCCGGAGGCGGATGGGGCCGCTTCCATCGCTATGACCCGGCCCCGGTGTTCGATTTGAAGGACTCCAACACGCGGCAGGTCGATCTCAACGGCGACGGGGTTGTGGACCTGCTGCGAACCGAGGCCAGCAGGTTCGTCGTGTTCCTGAACGAGGACGGCAAGACGTGGTCGGAGCCGAGGTACATCCCGCGGAACCACGACTCTGAAGTCTTCCCTGATGTCTTCTTCGCCGATCCGGGCGTTCAGCTGGCCGATATGACCGGGGATGGCCTCTCCGACATGGTCCTCGTCCGCTCCGGCGCCGTGTGGTATTGGCCGTATGAAGGGCTGGATCACTGGGGGAAGCGCCCCCGCTGGGGGAAGCGTCGTGTTATGGCGTCCCCACCGGCGTTCGACCGCGATTTCGACCCCAAACGAGTCTTCCTCGCCGACGTCAATGGTGATGGCGTCGCCGACCTGGTCTACGTCGGGCCCGCGACAGTCACGGTGTGGTTCAACCGGCTCGGCAAAGGCTTCTCCAGTCCCCTCCGAATCCAGCACACCCCTACCCCAGCGGGGGCTGATGTCCGGCTTGCTGATCTGTTTGGCAGCGGCGTGACCGGTGTTCTCTGGTCCTACCCATCCAGCCACGACCACGCCCGTAGGGACATCGCTCTGGACCTGTGTGGCGAGCAGAAACCGTACTTGCTGACCGGTATCGACAACGGACTGGGGTGCCGGACCGAGATCATATACAAGACCTCGACTCAGTTCGCCGTTCTCGACCGGAGCGAGGGCCGACCCTGGACTACCTTCCTGCCCTTCCCCGTGCAGGTGGTGTCGGAAGTGAGCCAGCACGATCTGGGGAAGGGCGGGAAGACTCAGACCCGTATCCGCTACCACGACGGGATGTACGACGGACGAGAGCGACGCTTTGCCGGCTTCGGCGAAGTCGACGTCGAAGAAGTCGGGGATGACAGTACACCCGGTCTGCTGACCACTACGCGGTTCGACCAGACCCAAGCCCACGGCCTGGCAGGTAACGGTCGCGCTCTGGCCCTCGCCCGACAGGGATGCCTCCTTGAGACCGTTCAGCGAGAGGCTGGCACGGGCACTGTTCTTCGACGGTCTGTGAACACCTGGGACGCCCAAGTGGCAGCGCGAGGCGCAGACGGCGATCCAGTAGTGGTCGTCCACCGGACATCTAGCGCGGCAGAGGTGCACGGAGGCGATGAGGGCGTCTTGGTCGATTCACATCACTTCACCTACGACGAGGCAGGCAACATCACACGGCAGGAACTACAAGCCAACGGGCCAACCTCCCTGGCTAAGATCATTGACATCGAGTACGCGCGGCTCATCGACGGCCACGCGCTATCGGTTCCGGCCCGGGTGCTGGAGTCCCGTCCTGACGGGGGCATTGTCCGTGAAGTGCGCATGTACTACGACGGCGCCCCCTTCACTGGTCTTCCCTTGGGACGGGCAACCAGGGGCAACATGACGCGGAACAGCATCCGGGTGCTCCCCCGAGAACGCTTCCTCGCTCACTACGAGCCGCAGGGCTACGCCCCCACGGACCTGGGGTATCGGGAGGAAGACGGGGTGGTCTGGACCGACACTTTGCGACTGGCCTACAACTCCCGGGGCAGTGTGATCGAGAGCCGAACCTCGCTCGGCGCGCGAACCACCATCGCCTACGACGTCGATGGCCAGTTCCCCACCTCGTGCACGAACGCCGGCGGCCACACAAGCACCTTCGCCTGGGACGATGCCGCCCTTCAACCACGGCGGGCGCAAGACCCGAACAATGCCCTGACCCAGTTCGGCTTCGACCCCCTGGGCCGAGTTGTCGCCGTCGCCCTTCCAGGCGATACCCCGGACGATCCAAGCGAGACCGCGGAATACCACCTGGAGGCCACACCTCCCAGCGTGGACCTGCGTAAGCGAGTGGGAAACGGAGCAGTATCACACCGTCGTATGGCCTACACCGGCACTGGTGACACTCTGCAGTCGAGGGCGCGCGTCGATGCGAGCACTGTAGCGGTCTCCCCACAGCGCGCCTTCAATGCACGAGGGTGGCTGGCTGAAGAGGGCAAGGCTACCTACTCCGCCAGCATGACCCTCGGCACCTCCTCCACTACCGTAAAGTCGCGGTGCCGCTACGACGCCCTTGGGCGAATCACTGAAGTCCGCTACGCGGACGGCCATCACGACCGCACTGTCTTCGACGCATTCCGGACCGTGCACTACGACGCGAATGACACCGACCCTGCCATGCGCGCCCGCGGCTTCTTCGACACGCCGCGCATTCACCGCCACGACGGCTGGGGGAGGATCACTGGGGTCACGGAGATCCACGATGGTCTGATCACCACGCACGGCTATGACTACGATGAAATGGGACGATTGACCGCCGTTCGGGGGCCTGACGGCACGGCGCTCCTCCGCCAAACCTTCGACCTGGCTGGCAACCGGCTCGAGTTCAAGCACCGCGACGCCGGAACACGCCGCTTCTATTGGAACGCAGCAGGTCAGCTCATCCGAGTCGTCGATGGCGAGGGCGACGTGATCGAACGAGCCTACGATTCGCTGGAGCGGCCCACCAAAGTCCTGGTGAACGGTACGGTCCTCCAAACAATGGCCTACGACGACCCCGGCCGTCTGAACAGCACCGGCAGACTCAGCTCAGCCCATGACGAGACGGGATCGTGGGACTTCGACTACGACGCCCGCGGCCGCGTCACGCGGCGCACACTGCGCGAGGCGGGACGCAGCTGGAGTCTCAAGCACACCTACAACGCCGCCGACGCCATCGAAAGGATCCGCTACCCGGACGGCAGTGAGGTGCGGTACGAATACGACCAAGCCGGCAGGCTGCGGCGGGTACCCGGCTACCTGGAAGACATCCGCTACGACCCGCGGGGACGGCGGACTTCCTGCCGCTACGGCAACGGAGTACGCACCATCCTCGACTACGACACGCGGACGGCGTTCCTGCGGCGCCTGCGCGTGCTCGCCCCCGACGAAACGAAGTTCGAAGACCTCACCTATCACCGCGACAACGTCGGCAACCTGCTGCGGCTTGCCGACAATCGCTCAAGTGGACCAGGTGCCCCCCATCCACGGGAGTTCCAACTCGATGGCCGCTACCGTCTGCTCCGCGTCGTAGGCGGCTCGCCTGAGGGCGGCGTCCCTCCGTATACCCGCGACTATGCCTACGACCAAGCCTCAAACGTCATCCGCTATCCAGCACAACCAGGCTCCGATGCCTGGTACGAGCCAGCGGGCTCGAACCTCATCGCGGGCTTCGTCATGAACGGCACCCCAGAGCGGGAATTCAAGCATGATGCGAACGGAAACATTGTGCAGATGCCCGGACGCGCACTCACCTTTAACGCGCTGGGCAAGCTCACCACCGTGACCGAGGACACCGGCCGCACGGTGAAGTATGCATACAGCGTCTCCGGTGATCGTGTGTGGCGGACCTCCACGGCGGCCGGCACAAGCCGTCGCACCCTTTTTCTAGCCGGCCTCTACGAGGAAGACGACGACGGCACCGTCCGCCGCTACATTCACGACGACCGGACCCCCATCGCCAGGGAAGACCCCTTCGGCCGACTGTATCTCCACTCAAACGATCTTGGCCATCTCACATTGATCACGGACACCGCAAGCACGCCGGTCGGACGACGCACTTATCACCCCTTCGGGGAAATGACCGTCGCCCTCGGGCCGGGCGAGCCACGAGGATTCGGCGGTCGTCTCCTCGACGATGTCTCAGGTCTGTACTTCTTCGGCGCCCGCTACTATGCACCCGAGATCGGACGTTTTGTCAGCCCCGACCCCCTCCTCCTGATGCACCCAGAGGCAGGAATTGCCAACCCTCAGCTTCACAATCTGTACGCATACGGCGCCAATAACCCCATGGCTTACGTTGATCCCTCCGGGCTCTCACTCTGGGGAGCCGTCTTCGGCGGTCTGGCGGGCGGTCTCATCGGTGCAGCCGTCTTTGTGGCAACTGGCGGGAACATCGCCCTCGCTGGCATGCTCGGCGGCCTGGCGAGCGGCGCCGTCTCCGGCGCGATCGACGGCGGGCTTAAAGGCGCTGTCGTCGGAGGCTGCTTCGGTGCCCTCACGGGTCTCATCGGCGGTTCGGTCCTCTGGGGCGCCTCGGCGCTCGGCGGCCTCATCGGCGGCCACGCAGGGCAGCAGTTGGCAACTTTTGTCATGGGTATGATCATGACAGGCGTCAGCCTGGGCTTTTCCGTGGCGGCATTGCCTGAAGGGAACTGGGATGGCTTGGCCCATACGGCTGTTGGCTTCATCAGCTCTTTCGTCGGGAACAGCATCGCTAACACCACCATGATGAAAGGCGTCCTCTCAAATCTGCAAACCTCTCCACGCGTACGCGAGGTTGCGAAAGGTTCGCAGGCGCGCCTGGGAAACAAATTCAACTTTGACGGTGTGAAGTATGAACTCGGCAAAACGCCACCGAATGCTCGGGCGGCGCATTGGGAGAACAAGATCACCTTCAATCAAGATCGATCACACGCTTCATATCTCGAGTTCCGAAGGACCCTCGCCCACGAACTGCGTCACGAGGCCCAGTCGCAGTACTTGCCGAACTTCGAGAAGCCTGGGGGAGAGTGGGATCAGTCGGTCGCCAAATACGGCGAGGGATTGGATAATCCCTATCAGGCCCAGGCTGAAAACTTTGCCATGGAGTTCACCAACTATGCCCCCTACCTCGGAGGGTACAGATTCAACTACTTGCCCATGTCATCTGTGTGGGCCCTACCGTCGGTTTACGAGCATCGCCGCCGCGAGGAAGGGACGCAATGAACCCCTCACGGTGACGTCTCGTGACGGTTCGTGATCTTCGTTCAGGAAGTGCAGCCGTGTTCAAGTTGGAGCAGGGTGAGGGCCGCGGGGTTGAGGCTGACCAGGCGCAGGGCCTTGAAGATGACCTTGAGCAGGGCGTTAGCGCGCTCAGCGATAATGAAGATCTGTAGGTCTTGTGCCTCGCTCTTGAGGGATGTGCGTCGAACTTCTTGGTAGCTCGGGGTTGCGAAGCCAACCGAGATCCAGGAGACCCTGTTGCCGCGGTTGTACGTGCTGGCGCCGGTCGAGTTCAACTCGGAGTTTCGATCGGGTGATCGCAGCTGGCCGCGGTCATGAGAACAGGGCTGTAAC
>NZ_JBSFCI010000083.1:0-10714 GCF_053593375.1 Streptomyces sp. NPDC002309
CCCGGGTCCCCCCCTCCGTCCGCCCCCCCCCGGGGGGGGCGGCCTACTCAGGATCGTGTCACCGCACTATGGTGGCCGGCGGGCACCGAGAGGTCGAGGGCGGGGAAGCGCTCGTAGAGGGCGGGTAGAGCGACGCCCGCCTCCAGCCGGGACAACGCGGCTCCCGGACACACATGCGGCCCGTGCCAGAACGAGATGTGCCTGGTTCGGGTGATGTCGAACTCATCGGCTGTCGCACCATGAGCCCTCTCGTCGCGGCCGATCGCGCCGTAGGACACGATGAGCGCTTCGCCGGCGGGAAGAATCCTGTCCCCCACTGGCACGTCCTCGGTGGCGAAGCGGATGAGTACATGCGACGTGGGCGTCGAGTAGCGCAGCGTCTCCTCCACCACCGCGGATCAGTCGACCGCGCCGGACAGCACCAAGGCGCGCTGGTCGTGGTGGGCCGAGAGGTTGACCACGGCGTTGGCTATGAGAGAGATGGTGGTCTCGTGACCCGCTGCGACCATGAGTTGCAGGGTGGAGACGATCTCCTCGTCGGTCAGACGATCGCCGCCGTCGGACGCAGCGATCAGGGCGCTGGCGAGGTCATCACCCGGCTCGTGTCGTTTGCGGGCAACCGTGTCGGCCACGATCGTGGCGAGTTCGGTGAGTGTGGCGATGACTTCGGGCGGCGGTGTCTGGGTCGAGAAGAACTCCTCGAACAGCACCTTCAGCCGCGGCAGCTTCGCCTCTTCGATGCCCATGAGGTCGGCGATCACGTACATGGGCAACGGGTAGGCGAACTCGGCCTTGAGGTCGACGAGGGAGCCGGTGTAGCCGCCGTCGGCCCAGACGAGGGTGATGTCGCGGTGCAGGCGGCGCAGCCGCCGTAGCAGGTCCGTCGCGGCGTCCCGGTCGCCGGTGTTCGCGGCGGTGACCGCGACGACCAGGAGCAGACCGAGCGTGTCGGTCACGATGTGCCGCTTGCGCCCGGGCACCTTCTTTCCGCCGCTGCCCGGCAGCTCGGCATGACCCTCAACACGATCTTGCGCTTCTCCCGCGCCACCACCCCGGAGGAGATGTTCACCGGTCAGTGGCAAAGCCGTGTGACCAGGCTCGACGACTGCAAGCCTTACCTCGATCAGCGCTGGCAGGAAGGCTGCACCAACGCCTGGAAACTGTGGGAGGAGATCAAGGAACAGGGCTATCCACGCGGATACGCCAGCGTCCGCGACTACGTCAGCAGGCCTCTTCGCGGCAAGCCTCAACCAGTCGGCCCCCGGCCGCCATCAGCCCGCGCCGTTACGCGTTGGATCCTCACGCACCCCGACGCTCTACTTGAAACCGACCGGATCCAGCTCAAAGCCGTCTTGGCCAACCGCCCCGAACTGACAGCGCTCGCCGAGCATGTGCGCTCCTTCGCCCACATGCTCACCAACCTTCAAGGCGACCGACTCCCCGAATGGATCGAAGCTGCCAGCGTCACCACCGAGCTGCCCAGCCTCCGTCACTTCGCTCAGCACCTCCTGCAGGACCTCGACGCCGTCACCGCCGGCCTCACCCTCCTCTGGAACTCCGGCGTCGTGGTGGGTCATGTCAACAGGATCAAAATGTCTGTTCACAAGTTACGACAGCACTGGGCTGGCCGATTATTTGCAGCAGTCGCACCCGGGACGGCAGCCACAAGCGTCTGCTCCGGCCGCTGGCATCGGCGCAGCTGCGGCCGGTGTCGCGCAACAGCCTTTGCCCTGCCAGGCGTCGCGACCTTCCTTGACCGCGATGGCAGCGATGACGAGGGCTGCGATGGGGTCGGCCCAGGACCAGCCGAGGATGGCGTTGAGGACCAGGCCGACCAGCAGCACGGCGGAGAGGTAGGTGCACAGCAAGGTCTGCTTGGAGTCGGCGACCGCACTGGCGGAGCCGAGTTCGCGGCCGGCCTTGCGCTGGGCGGCGGACAGGAACGGCATCACGGCCAGGGACAGCGCGGCGATGACGATGCCGGGGATGGAACGTTCAGCCTCCCCGGTGCCGGTCAGCGCCCGGACAGCATCGACGCCGATGTACGCGGCGAGCACGAAGAAGGAGACCGAGATGAGCCGCAGGGTGGTCTTCTCCCGCGCCTCGCGCACGGCGTGATCGCGGGCGGAGAACTGCCAGGCCACTGCGGCGGCGGAGGACACCTCGATGACGGAGTCCAGGCCGAAGCCGATCAGCGCGGTGGAGGAGGCGAGCGTCCCGGCGGTGATCGCGACGATCGCCTCGACGACGTTGTAGGCGATCGTGACCGCGACCAGCAGTCGTATGCGCTTCGCCAGCGCATCCCGGCGGGCCAGGGACGGGCCCATGCCGATGGATATCTCCGCAGTCATCTCAGCAGCAGCCCTTCGTCTCCGCGTCCGGGCAGGTCTTGTCCGCCTCGACGGCCACCACGGCGGTGCGCAGCTCGTCCAGCGCGTGCCCGAGTCGTTCATCGGCGAGCTCGTAGCGCTATTCGCCCGGTATAGAGGTGGAAGATGCCCGTGATGACCTGGAGTGGGCGATGCTGCACCTTCCTCCCGGGGCCAAACGGGACTTGGGTCGACTGATCACGCGCATCGATGAAGAATTCGAGCGCCGTACCCTGCCCGAGCCCAACAACATCGAGTGGGCGATCTTCGGCTGGTGGTGGACCAGAATGCGGGAACGCTGACAGGCCCGGGCTCGTAGCCTTCTGTTGCAATCGAACGTCCCGTCACCCTCTGCGACCGTTCCCCAAGATCTGCGCCAGAACGCAAAGAAGTGCTCACAAACAGGGCACGACTGGCGACGCCGACGGACACATCGACGGGAACGCTCTGGCAGGCCCCTCGCCGAGTTGTTCACCGTCGACGTGACGGCCGCGACGAGCCGGTGCGCGCTCTGCGGCTGCACCGGGCCGCTGGCCCTGCTGCACATACGGGCGGGCTTCGGGCCTCGTTGCGCGCTGCCAACGGTGCGGCCAGGTCGTACTGCGCGTGCTGCGCGCGAGGCGCGCTGCCTGGCTCCACGTGAGCGGTGCCGCCTCGCTGTCGGTTCGCTCAGGGGAGGCGTAGCGCGCCTCCCGAGCTAGCGGTTGGCGGGTCCTTCCACGACGCGGAACCCCGCGCTGCCGAGACGGATCACGCCGTCGGACAGCGGCGTGCACCGCACACCGCCCTTCCCCCGCAGCGCACGATGCGCGCCGGGTCCGACGACGGTGTCCAACCAGGAGCAAGGCCGTGCAGCACGGTTTACGCTGAGCACGACGGGGCCCTCTCCGTTTCCTCCTAGCTCGATCGTCCAGCCGACGTAGGAGTCGATGTCCACGCCGCGGAGGAGGATGTTGCGCCGGGTCTGCCGCAGGTCGACCTCCGGGTTGATCTCCAGGGGCAGGCTCTCTTCGGCCATGATGGTCACCGATGCGTCCCGGTGGGCTGGCTTGGCGAAGTAGCGGTCGCCGACGATTCCGAGGAGCCGGCGCACCTCGACGCGCTCCACCAGCCCGCCGACCGGGTCCGCTAACGGCCCCTCGGCCGGGCGTCCCGCGTACCGGTGCACCGGCGACACGAGCAGCTGCACTACTTCTACTTCGTTCGGGATTGTGTCGGGCGTCCTCATACCGAAGCTGACTCCACTTCTCTCAATACAGGCGTGGGGCCCGCTCTTGACAGGCACCGCCGCCTACGCACCGCCGCGGCGCTGGCCCCCGCCCCTCGATGCCCCGCGCCTGCCCGTCCCTACTGCGCCGCCGGCATGCCGAGGGCCTGCCGGCGCACTGCACGGGGCCCGTTCCGCACTCGGCCTCCGCCCCGTCACCAGCGGCTGCCGGGACTGGCCCCCCTTGGGCCGCGGGAAGAACAGGTCGTCTTGCTGTCCGCCAGGAAGTAAGCGGGAGCTCGGTCGGGGCGGCCCACTGACTGCGCTCTGACGATTCTGAATGCTAGTTCGCTTCCGGGGCTGTGGCAGGTGGGTGGCCTGGGCATCGATGCGGCAGTAGAGGCGTGTGGAAGCGGCGCCTGCACGGATGGCCGAACAGGTCCGCCCTCCGTGGGATCTTGGGTGCGGGCTGGTCTAGCTGCCTCCCCCGTACTGGCGGGTCCACTCCTTAGGCGGGGGGAGTCCCTCGCCGGGTGTCCGTTGACACGTGGCGACGAATTGCCTCCCTGAAGTGGGCCGGCCGGGTGGTAGGACGTGCCGACCGAGTCGACAGTGCCGCGTCCCGGCGGCGCGGTGCGGCGCGTGGCCCCTGGGCGCCCAGCCGTCTCCCAGCTGCTGGGCACTTTGGCCCTTCTTCGCATGGGGGGTGCGGACAAGCTGTTTGAGGCCGATGGCGCAGCGACTGGCCTCGCCCCGGTCGAGACGGCCGGCTCAACCGCGTGCGCTGCGTCGGTAGCCGACCGAGCTCGCCGCGGCACAGCTCGTGCGGCAGGGCATTTGCTGTCCGCGGGAGCCGGCAGCGGGGACAGCCGTGGGGGGGGGCGTCGTCGGTGGGGTGCCGCGAGGCAGCTCGGCTGCGTAGTCGCGTACGAGGCCTGTGAGGGTGTAGAGGCCAGGCGCCTCCTCGGAGAGCAGGTTGGCTTCCGCGAGCCGTGCGAGCAGGCGCCGCGCCTCGGCCCCGGTCACGTCGGCGAGCTCTGCCGCGATTGCTGCCATGACGCGCCCCGAGTGCATGGCGAGAGCCTTCAGGGCGGCCGCGCTCGCGGCCTCGAGCGCCTGGTAGGACTACGACAGGGCGGTCCGCACGTCGAACGACGGGTCCCCGCCGACCAGCGCGCTGAGCCTGGTCGTGGCCGAGGAGAGCTCCTCCGCGATCAAGCTCAACGGGCACAGCAGGGCGCTGTACGCCGCTCTGCCGGCAACCACGCACAGGGCCAGGGGCAGGCCGCAGCAGGCGTCTGCGATCGCGGCGGTGGCCTCGGAAGCCCACTCGACCCGTGAACGGCCGATCCGCCGCGCCAGCAACTCCACGGACTCGTCGTCGGTCAGCGGGCCGAGCGAGCGAGGCACCGCCGCGCCGTCAGCGGGCAGCAGCGCGGGCAGCTGGTTGCGGCAGGTCACGATGGTCAGGCAGCCGTCCGTGCCGGGAAGCAGGGGGCGCAGCTGCTCAGGGCAGCGCGTTGTCCATCAGGAGGAGCGCGCGTCGGCCCGACAGGAGGGTACGGAAGAGCGTTGCGCGGCAGTGCTCGTCTGGCGGGATGTCCCGGGGGCCCACGCCCAGGGCCGCGAGGAACGATGCCAGGACCTCCAGCAGGGGGCGGGGGGCTGCGCCGTAGCCGCCGAGATCGGCGTAGGACTGGCCGTCCGGGTAGCGCTCCGCCGCGTCGTGGGCGAGGCGCAGTGCGAGTGCTGTCTTGCCGACGCCGGCGATGCCTTCGACCATGCACACGAGCGGGGTCCCAGGCGGCCGTTCGGGCGTGAGGGCCGTCCGGACGAACAGGTCGCGCTGCCGTGCCCGCCCGACGATGCCGGGGACGGCGGCGAGGAGCTGGGCCGGGACGGGTGGCGCGGCCGGTCGCGCGGTGTCTTCCGCCGCCTGGGGGGAGGGCAGCCCGTGGTTGAGTACGACGTAGTGGGCGCGCTGCAGCCGGGGAAAGGGGCTGGACCTCAGGCTGTCGCACAGGGGCGCGTCTGGTCCTCTCGAATGCGGCCAGGGCGTCGGCTTGCCTCCCCTAGGCGGCCAGGGCAGCCATGAACAGCTCCGTGAGCCGCTCCCGCAGCGCGTGCTCGCGGGACAGTGCAGCCAGGTCGGCGACGCTCTGCTCGACGAGCCCACGGCTGAGGTCGCAGGCGAGCCGCTCCTCGGTCGCCGTCAACCGCAGCTCCGCCAGGCGTGCCCGCTGCGAATGGGCGTAGAACACCTCGGTCTCGCTATCGCCGACCATCACGCCCAGCACCTCGCGGCCGCCGTCCTCGGTGATCCCGGTGGCAATCACCACCTGAAAATGACCAGGGCCGACCTTGATGTGGTCGACAGTGCGGCGTCGTGAAAGAGATGCCGCCCTGTCCCGAGGACCTGCTGTTGCTCTCCACCACGGACGTGCCCGTATTGCCGGCCCACCTGATCAACCACCCGACTCTCGGTGAGACAACTACCTCTACGGATGATGATGAGAAGGCGACAGCGTGGACGCAGTTGTAGCGATCAGCTTGATCCGGATGGCCGCCGCAGACTTGGTCACGGAACCCTGGCATCGCCCCTCGGACGCTTACCTGGTCCAGGTGGGCCTGGACGCACTGCTGGCCGACATCGAGGCTCCCTCGCTTCCCCTGCTGGCCGGCCTCGCGCGTGGTGAGTATCCCCAGGCCCGCGAGCTGTTCACCCTTGTACTGGAAGAGTTGGGTGTGGTGCCGCTGGCTTCGGAAGATCTCGCCAAGGCACGATGGACTGCGGTCCAGTGGTGGGCCAGCCAGATCGTGGCGTGCCAACTCGATCCCCTGCGCGGAGCGAAGCTGATCTATGAGCAAGGTGCAGCCGAACTCGACTATCCCGACGCGCTGCAACCCATCGTTGATCTGGCGAGAGCGCTCGACCTGCCGAACGATCAAGCTCCGGACCAGCACCACATTCGCGACGGGTCACGTCGGGCGCGAGACTTTCTCGCCACCGAAGCTCACCACAACCACAGCCATTGAGCTACGCCGTATGACTCACCGTGACCGGTACACGGAAAGTGAGCCAGGCCCCGAACGCTGACCCTCTGGCGGCGGATCAAGAGTGACCTGGCATTCGCGACGGGCGCACGGTGGCTGATACAGGCCGCCACGGTGGGCAGGTCTGTGCGGTGCGCCGGGCCCGCTCAGGATCATGGGCCCGACCCCCGCTGGTGCGGGGACGGGCCCACAGGCCGGAACAGGGCGACGTCAGCCTTGGCGTGCCTTGAAGCGCGGGTCCTTCTTGTTGATCACGAACGTCACACCGCGGCGGCGTACTACCTGCGCGCCTGGCTTGGACTTCAGTGATCGCAGGGACTTACGCACCTTCATGACTCTGCACCTCCTGTGCTTGTCCGACCCGCGGCGGGAACGCCCCGGGTTGTCCCCCGGAAGAGACGGCTCCGTGATCTCGGGCCGCTCAGCGCTCCTCACGGAAGAGGACATGCCCCCCTGCCACCGGGTCGTACTTGCGCAGGACGAGCCGGTCGGGGTCATTCCCCCGGTTCTTACGCGTCACATAGGTCACTCCGGTCCCGGCCGTCGACTTCAGCGTCACGACGGGACGGGTGGCGTTGCGTGCCATGAGACCTTCCTTTCACCCAGCATCGGGATGGCGAGTGCATGCCACACCCTGCATGCAACAACAGCAGCCCACACCCCCACATTCCCGGCCCCGTGCCCTTCGCATGATCGCGGATCGTGGCAGTAGCCGAGATCTCGCTGCCCGCCAGAGGTCAAGTTGCTGCAGGAAGTCACTCCGCCCCCTTCTTCCCGAAGGGGGATCGGCGAGCCGGAGCGCGTGATCAATGCCGGTGAGACGTTCTGGGAACCGTGCGGTGACGTGATCCACACCAGGACGCAACGCCGGCTCGGACGCACCGACCAGCTTTCTCGTGACCATGGTGAGTGCGCCGGGTCAGCACATGCTGACGGAGGTCGGCCAGGAAGAGCTGAAGCAACGGGCGCACGTGCGTGCACCGCGTCCTTCCGAGGGCTGAGGCTGTCACTCAGGCCTTCCCCGCGGTCTCGCCTCCAAGGGTTCCCGTGAGCGGTTCAGCAGAGGCAGTGCCATCAGGGGGAACACGATCACGGACAGGAGCCCCGCCGCCACCAGCGCCGCCGCGTCGGCCGGTTGGATCGCGTCCAGCTTCAGTCCGATCGTCATCGCCACCACGATCACGGGCAGGGACGTGGCCTGCAGGAGCCCACTGGCCATCACCTCCGTGCGGGAGAGACCGGCCCTGCGGTAGATCAGTGCGGGCAGTCCGCGCACGAGGAGGAGCGCGGCAAGGAACATCGGCACCCGCAGGACTGTCCCGGCGTCCGCGAACAGTGCTCCGAGGTCGAACTGGACACCGCTGGTGACAAAGAAGACGGGAACGAGAAATCCGTAGCCGATGCCCTGGAGTTTCACGTGGAAAAGCGGATGCTTACGGTCTGCGTCAGGCGCGACCAGTCGCAGTACGGCACCGGCAACGAAGGCGCCCAGAACGGCCTCGAATCCCAGATGCATCGCGACTGCGGACAGCCCGACGATCAGAACCATCGTGAGGCGGACGCGAATCTGGGCGCTCGTGTCCGCGAGACTCACCAGTGTCCGGGACAACCACAGAGAACGCCCCGCGCGTTTCGACGTCACCACGACGAGCGCCGTCAGACAGGCGAGGCAGACCAGCAGAAGGACCCTGGAACCTGTGCTCGACGCATGCTCGGAGAAGAACAGCGACAGCAGCACCACGGCGCTGATCTCGCCGGCGGACGCGCCACAGAAGGTCAGTTGGCCGACCGGTCGGGCCATCGCGTCGGCGTCCTTCAGGATCGGGGCCAGCAGCCCCAAGGACGTGGCCACGAGTGCGGTGCCGATCAGCAGAGGGCTCTCGACCAAGCCGGCGATGTCCAGTCCCCAGCCGACGATGCCGGCCAGCGCGATCGAGGCCACCAGACCGACGGCGACGAGCCTGGCCAGTGGCCCCCGCAACTGCTGGAAGTCGATCTCCAGGCCGGCGAGGAAGAGCAGGAAGCTCAGTCCGATGACGGACAACGTCTGAACGGTGGCGTCCGGCCGCACCACATTCAGTACCGAAGGCCCGAGCACGATACCGGCCAGGATCTCCAGGACCGGGCCCGGGAGCGGAGCCCGGGGCACCAAGGCGAGCAGGAACGGGACACCTGCAGCCACCACGAGCACGATGACCAGGTTGTCGTACACCATCGCGACTCCCGTGGTCGGTGTGCGGACACAGGTTCCGGCCACCGATCCCGGCCACCGTCGCCTCCTTCCACCCTGCTATGGACTCTCGGTCCTCGCAGGCTCAGCCGATGCCCTCGCGCGCCGCGGCCGATGGGGCGTCACCGCGGTAACCCGCAGGTCACCCGGTTTCAGAACCCGTCCGGGCCGACAAGTCGACCTCTCACGGGCACCGACGCCCAGGACGCCTTCGGGCTGGGAACGGTGTCGTGTCGGGCAGCCCGGCTCGACACCGCTTACGCTGCGGCCGCTCATTCGCATTCCGCCGGGCCTGGCATCGCGCCCTCTGCGAGCTTGATGCGAGTCCACATGTTCATTTTGACGACGATGGCGACGATCTCGAGCAGAAATGGACCAAGGTTGTGCGAGCTGCTGCGGTCATCTGTGACGGAGGCGGACAAGGTCGGCACCACAGCCTTCACCGGGCGCGGCAAGCAGAACCAGAGGGCGCTTCGCGCGGAGGCGAGGCGCTCATGCTGCTGACGCTTCACTTGACTGACGAGGTCCGAGACCCGGCCACAGAGCTGGCCGAGCTGCCCTCGGTCGTGCCGACAGGGGCAATGACATCAGCATGGCGCCCAGGCATTCGACCCGGGCAAGGCGGAGTTGGGTGTGTGCGGTAATGATCAGCCAGGTCCACAGGTCGGCCGTGTGCGGATCGCGGCTTTTGGGGTCGGTCCAGCCCGGGGTCCGTTTGAACAGCCGGAAGGTGTGTTCAAGATCGAATCTGCGGAGGAACGCCTGGCGGCGCAGGTCGACATCCTCGCCGGTCATCCCGGTGCGGGAGGACCACAGCCATACCGGCTTCGGGTCGCGGTCACCGGGCAGGTACTCAACCTTCAGCCGAATCAACGTGCCATGGATCAGGAGGAGTTCACCACAGTTATCGAGCCAGGGGCCACGAGCCTGCAGGCGGCGGTGCATCCGGTCCCAGGCGAGGGCTTCGGCCGTGCCGTAAGCGGGTGGTCCCGCACGCTGTGGCCTGGTCAGGGGTGTGCCAGGACGTCGGCTTGGAGGAGGCCAGGACTCCGCCGTGCTTGCTGGGCTGTCCGCCGCGCGGGGTGGAGCACCGTGGGCCGGCGTCCCGGAGCATGACGCGGTCCGAGCGGAGCCGGCCGACCAGCTCGAGGGGCAGATCGGCCAGGACGTAGGTGAGGCGGGTGACATCGTGGCCGGTGTCCATCACGACGAGGATGTCCGCGTCACCCGGCCGCCATTGCCCGGCCTGCACCAGCCGGGTGCCCACCTCGCGCAGCTGGGCGGCGGTCACCGCGGTGGCATCGTCGCACGGCCCCAGCCGGATCGCGTCCAGAACCGCCGTCCAGGACGTGCGTCCCGTCTCCAGCGCGGACGCGAAGGAGTAGGACCAGCAGGGAATGAACTGATCCGCGCTGCGGCCCCGCCCGTGGACGTGGCAGAACAGCAACTCCGGGCTGGTAGGGGCGTCGGGACGAATCCAGTTGCTCACGTCCACCGCGAGCACGATCCGCCGGTCGGTGGCACGCGGCAGCGGCGTGCAGGCCACCAGTCTGCGCAGGCGGCGGGGCTCCGGCCAGCCGTGGTTGACCACGTCGTACATCGCCCCGTGCCCACGGCGGTGCTCAACTGTGAGCGTCAACTCGACCAGCGACATCACCGGGCCGTCCAAGCACAGCACCCGTCGGTCAGCTCGAAGAGCGCATCCGCCCGGGTGTAGAGGCAGTTCTCACCAGCGGCCGTTCTCCCCCGGGAGTCTAACCTTGGCGTTTAACCTCGGTGGGCTTGGTGTTTCTTGATCGACTCGGCGCGCTTGACGGTCTTGCCGACGTCGTGGCGCTTGGCGCGCTGCTTGTT
>NZ_JBSFCI010000084.1:0-10262 GCF_053593375.1 Streptomyces sp. NPDC002309
CCCTCCTCCGCGGGGGGCCCGCCGGCCACCATAGTGCGGTGACACGATCCTGAGTAGGCCCCCCGCGCGGGGGGCCTACTCAGGATCGTGTCACCGCTGGGCGCAACGGCGTCACCGGGGTGAACCTCCTCGGAGCCGGCCGACCTCACGGCGTGACCGTACGAGGCAGCAAGTGTTGTCGCCGATCGCCCTGTCGACATAGGAGCTGTGCAGAGCACGGCCCTCGCGAACGGCAGCGGGTCCGCACACTCGGGCGCTCCCGGCAGCGCCAGCGGTGCGGTGGCAGATCCGGCGGCCGAGGCCCCACGTCCTCAGGAGACTCCGGTCGATGGACGGCCGACTTCCCCCGGCAGCACGGCAGATGCGGCGCCTCAGGGAAGCCGGAACGGCCTCGCCGCTACGGGCGCCGAACTGTGGCCGGCCGCTGCCGGAATGCTTCTCCTCCTCGCCGGATGCCTCCTCCTGTGCAGCCGTCGACGTAGGCCCGGCCGGCACCGCTGAAAACCGACTCCTCCAGTCGGCCTCTCCACTGCCGGCTGGAGGAGCCAAGCGAAGACCTGCACCCGCCGCGGCCACAAGCTGCCCGGCGAGATGCCGCTACGCCGTGAGCCAGACCGCCTGATCCGGTGCCAGCAGACCGTCTTCGACGGCTCCGCTGGCCAGTAGCACCGAAGTACGGGCGGGAAGCCGGTAGGGCTCGGCCGAGAGATTGATCGCACACACGAAGCCGGGAGCGCGGCTGAAGGCGAGGACACCATCGGGGGTGTCCAGCCACGTCAGCGTGCCGTCGCCCAGCGCGGGGTGCTCGCGCCGCAGGCTCAGGGCCGTGCGATACAACTCGAGCATCGATGTCTCGTCACCGCTCTGTGCCCCCACGCTGCGCTCTGCCCAGTCCGCGGGCTGAGGCAGCCAGGGGTCTGCCGAGGCGTCGCCGGGGCTGAAGCCGTAGGGTGCGCTGCTCCCGGACCAGGGAATGGGCACCCGGCATCCGTCTCGCCCGCGCTCGGTGCGGCCGGAGCGCTCCCAGATGGGGTCCTGGAGAGCATTTTCGGGAAGGTCCTCGACCTCGGGCAGGCCGAGTTCCTCGCCCTGGTAGACGTAGGCGCCGCCCGGCAGCGCGAGCATCAGCAGGGTGGCGGCACGGGCCCGACGGGTGCCCAGTTCGAGGTTCAGATCACCATGGGGGCGGTAGGGCTCGTTGGCGACCCATCGCTTGACGGTGCCGCGGCCGTAGCGGCTGGGGTGGCGTACGACGTCATGGTTGGAGAGCACCCAGGTGGCCGGTGCGCCGACCGTGCCCAGTACCGCGAGTGAGTCGTCGATGACCGACCGGAGGTCCTTGGAATCCCAGCTCGTCATCAGAAAATGGAAGTTGAATGCGGTGTGCAGCCCGTCCTCGCGGACGTAGGCGGCGAGCCGTTCGGGGGTCGCGGGCCAGGCCTCGGCGACGAAGGTCCGTTCTCCGGGGTATTCGTCGGCGACACGGCGCCACGCGCGGAAGATGTCGTGCACCTCGTCGCGGTCCCAGTGCGGGTGACCGGCGTCCTCCGGATCCCCCTGGCTTGTGAGGTCCGGCAGATCGGGGTGCTTGACCAGGCCGTGGGCGACGTCGATACGGAAACCGTCCACGCCCCGGCTGAACCAGAACCGCAGAATGTCCTCGAATTCCGCCTGAACTTCGAGGTGTTGCCAGTTCAGGTCGGGCTGCTGCGGTGCGAACAGGTGCAGATACCACTCGCCGTCGGGCAGGCGGGTCCACGCGGAGCCGCCGAACACCGACATCCAGTCGTTGGGCGGTTCCGCGCCGTCGGGTCCGCGGCCGGGCCGGAAGACGTAGCGCTCGCGCTCCGGACCGCCGGGACCGGCCGCCAGGGCCGCCTGGAACCAGACGTGCTGGTCGGAGGTGTGATTGGGAACGATGTCGGGGATGACCCGGATGCCGTATCGATGCGCCTCCTCGATGAGCTCCTCCGCCTCGGCCACGGTGCCGAACAACGGGTCGATCTCACGAAAGTCCGCCACGTCGTAACCATGGTCGGCCATCGGCGACTTGTACCACGGATTGATCCAGATGGCGTCCACACCGAGGGACTTGAGGTAGGGAAGGCGGGAGCGGATGCCGGCGATGTCACCGACCCCGTCGCCGTTCCCGTCGGCGAAGCTGCGTATGTAGACCTGGTAGATGACGGCGCTGCGCCACCACGGCTTGCTGGTGGAAGACATACTGCTGCGATGCTCCTTCGGGGACAGGAAGCAGGGGAGGACGAGGGAGAGGGGGCGACCGGGCGCTCGATCTACTTCGCGGCGCCGGCGGTGAGTCCGGCGACTATGCGCCGCTGAAATATGAGAACCATGACCACCAGCGGAATCGTGACCAGGACGCCCGCCGCCATCTGACTTCCGAAGGGGGTCTCGTACGTCGTGGCGCCGGTGAATTTGGAGATGATGACCGGTGCGGTCTGCATGTCGGGCCGGTTGGTCATCGACAGGGCGATGAGGAACTCGTTCCACGCGGTGATGAAGGTGATGATGGCCGTGGTGAAGAGGCCGGGCGCGGCGAGCGGAACGATGACCTTGCGAAATGCCTGCCCGCGGGTGCAGCCGTCCACCATGGCGGCGTGCTCCAACTCGTCGGGCATCTGGCGGAAGAAGGTCGTCAGATTCCACACCGCCAACGGCAGGGCGAACGACATGCTCGGGACGATCATCGCCTGGTACGTGTTGATCCAGCCGATGTCGGTAAACAGCTTCAGCAGCGGAACCACGATCGACACCACCGGGAACATCGACGTGGCGATGATCAGTGTGAGCACGAGCCGCTTGAACCGGAACTCCAGCCGGGCCATCGCGTACGCGGTGAACGTGGCCAGCAGCAGCGCCAGTGCTGTCGTGACGCAGGCGACGACCAGGCTGTTGAGCAGGGCGCGCCCGAACCCTTGGGACGGGTCGAACACCGCACGATAGTTGGCGAACGACACCGGAGAGGGAAACAGGGAGATCTCGAAGATGTCGGACGAACGCCGCAGACTCGAGACGACCATCCAGTAGAACGGGGCCAGGCAATAGGCCACCACGACGGCCACTCCCACATACGGCAGCCAGGCACGCCATTTCATCGACTTCGTCATGATGTCGTCACCGCCTTGCGCGCTTCACAAAGACGCTTGCGCCGTCTTCCGCCACGTCGGTTGGTGTCGCCCTCGCCGACCACATCCGCCCCCAACAGGCGCACGAAGCCGAGCGCGATGAGGAAGACGTAGAGGAAGAGGATGACGGAGTAGGCGGCCGCGGGGCCGAAGCGCACGTTAGAGGCTTCGTTCTGCGCAAGCATCGAGAGGGTCTCCACCGAACTCTTCTGCGCTCCGATGAGGATGTAGGGCAGGTCGAACATCCGCAAGGCGTCCAGGCAGCGGAACAGCACCGCCACCAGCAACGCCGGTTTCACCAGCGGCAATGTGATGTGCCAGAACCGCCCCACCGCGCTCGCCCCGTCGATCCGGGCAGCCTCGTAGATCTCCTTGCCGATCACCTGAAGGCCGGCAAGGACGAGCAGCCCGATGAACGGCGCGGTCTTCCACACCTCGGCGACGACGACCGCGGCCTTTGCGTGAAAGCCCTCCGTCGTCCACAGGATTTGGTGGCCGATCAAAGCGTTGGCGGCGCCGTTGCTGTTGAAGATCCACCGCCACAGCAGGCCGGAGATCGCGGTCGGCACCGCCCACGGGATCAGGATGCTGGCCCGCACCAGGGCGCGGCCCCGGAACGCCCGGTGCATGATCAGGGCCATCGCCACACCGATCAGCGTCTCCAGCGCCACGGTGACGACGGTGAACGACGTCGTGTTCCAGAAGGCGTTCCAGAACCGCTCGCCGGACGCGCCGAGGATGTCGGCGTAGTTGCGCAGCCCCACGAAAGGCTCGGTGTCGCTGACAAAGCCGGTCGCCGGGTCCAGACCCTTCGCTCCGTACAGCGATTGGCGCAGTGCCATGACGGTCGGATACAGGACGACGATCGCCAGGACCAGCAGTGTCGGGGAGACCAGCAGCGCCGCCATGCGCCCGGAGTCGGCGGTCGCCCGGGCCCCTCCGGGCCGGCGTGCCGCCGGCCCGGGGGGCTGCTCGTGGTGGGAGCCGGCTCCACTGCCGCGCTGTCGTGCGGCCGTGCCGGGCCCCGTACCGGTGTCGGTCATGCGCCCGGTCTCACTGTTCCGCGGACTTCTGCAGGTCCGCCTGCAGGTCCTTGAGTGCCTGCGCGCTGCTCTTGCTGCCGGTCAGCGCGGCGTAAGCCGCCTGCTGGATCGACGAGGTCACATCGCCGTACTGCACGACCCGCGGACGGGGTGCGGCCCGCTCGATGGACGCCTTCAGGATGGGCAGGTACGGATACTGCTTGGTCAGCGCCGGGTCGTCGTACAGAGAGGCGTACGGCGGGGCGAGGGAGGCCTCCTTGAGGAAGACGCCCGCGTTCTGCTCGTTGGTGAAGAACTTCATGAAGTCGACGGCGGTGGCCTTGTTCTTGGCGAAGGCCGACAGTGCCAGGTTGTGACCGCCGAGGCTGGACGAGCCGGGTCCGTCGAGACCGGGCAGCGGCGCCACCGCGTATTTGCCCGCCACTTCGCTCTTCTGCGCCAGGGAGTACACGTAGGGCCAGTTACGCAGGAAGATCAGCTTTCCGGACTGGAACGCCTGACGGCCATCCTCCTCCTGGTAGGTGACCGCCTCCTTCGGGATCGTGCCGTCCTTGACGGAGTCGACGAGGAAGTCCAGCCCCTTCTTCGCCTCGGGAGTGTCGACGTCGGGCTTGCCGTTCGCGTCTGTGACCACGCCGCCCGCCGAGTTCACCGCCTCGGAGAAGTTGACCGTGAGACCTTCGTACTTCTGGAACTGCCCGGCGTAGCAGGACATCTTCTTCGCCTCGGGCAGTTTCTTCACCTTCGCGCAGGCGGACTTCATCTGCGCCCAGGTCGTCGGGGGCTCACCGACGCCGGCCTTCTCCAGCAGATCCGTGCGGTAGTAGAGCATGCCGCCGTCCGAAGCGGCTGGGACCGCGTACAGACCGCCGCGGTACTTGGCGGTCTCCACCACCGGCTCGAGCATGTCCTGCAACGGGTACTGCTTCTCGGGCAGCTTGTCGATCCACTGGTGGGCGGCGAACTCGGAGGTCCACACGACGTCCAGGGAGAGCACCGTGTAGGCGTCGGACTTGGTCTCCGCGTTCTGGATCATCTGCTGCCGCTGCGAGTCCGCGTCCGTCGGCAGCTGGATGAACGTGACCTTCTCCTTCGGGTGCAGCTTGTTCCAGCGGTCGAGAACCGGCTGGACGGTGCCGGAGGTGTCCTTGCCCGCCACGTACGTGATGGGCCCGCGGCCCTCGAAGGACGTGCTCCCTGGGGCCTGCCCCGGGGCGCCGCCGTCGGACGAGCCACAGGCGGTGAGGAGGAGGCCGGCGGCGACGAGCGACGCCGAGCACTGAAGCGCTCGGGTGGAGCGAGGCCTTCCTGCTTCTCCCGGTCGTATGGCGGGCGAGGGCGTTGCGGACGGACGGGTGACCATGAATTCCTCCGTGGATCGGTTGGGTATGTGCGGCTCGGTCCGGGCCCGGAAGGCGTGCCCGTGTGTGGGGGAGAAGGTGGAATCGTCGTGGAGGGACTGGCGGGCGAAGCGGATGCTCAGACGTCCAGTGCGGGTGTGCTGTCGCGGACGACGAGAGATGGCTTCAGCAGCAGCCGCTCCGGCGGTGCGGCCGGGTCGGACATCCGTGCCAGCAGCAGCCGCATGCACTCCCGGCCGACCGCCTCGAGCGGCTGGGCGAGTGTCGTCAGTCCGGGAGAGAGGACGGCGGCCATGGGGGAGTCGTCGAAACCGACCACGGCGACGTCCTGGCCCGGCGCGGCCCCGCGCTCGCGCACCGCGTAGTAGCAGCCGAGCGCGAGTGTGTCGCTGGCAGCCACCACGGCGGTGGCCCCGGCGTCCAGGAGCGGTGTGACTGCGGCGCGCGCCGCCTCGACGTCGTCGGTACTCTGCGCCCTGCGGCCTCGGGTCGGCAGGTTGTGCCTCCGCATGGCCCGCTGCCAGCCTTCGGCGCGGTCGTCCCCGACCCCGGAGCCGCGCGGCCAGCCGAGAAATGCGATCTTGCGATGCCCGCGTGCGATCAGGTGTTCCACCGCGGCGTCGGTGCCGTGGGCACCGTCCACGTCGACCCAGTCGCCGACCTGACGCTTCGACCACATCCGGCCGAAGCCGACGAACGGCACTCCCCGCTCGGCCAGCCAGGCTTGACGTGGGTCGCCTCGCTCGTCGGTGTCACTGAGGACGAAGCCGTCGACGTTGTGCTCGTCGAGCAGTTCCTCGTGACCCTGCACGCTCGCCTGACCTGGCGGTGCGGCGAAAAGCAGGATGCGGTACCCGGCCTCGTCGGCAGCCTCGGACAGTGAGTGCAGGAAGCGGTCCAGGACAGGTGCCGTGTTGCCGGGCGGGCACGGCCGGACCCCGTAGGCGATGAGCTTGCTGGAACGGGTGCGAAGCGTCTGGGCGGCTCTGCTGGGCCGGTAGCCCGTCTCGTCGATCGCACGGCGGACCCTTTCCAGGGTCTCGGGACGCAGACGATCCGGCGAATTCAGCGCGTTGGACACCGTCTGCTGGGAGACCCCGGCCCGGGCGGCGACCACGGCCAGCGTCACGGGACCGCCCTTGGCCGGGGAACTGCGAGGGGAGCGGGGCATCGTGATCTCCGTCGATCGGGCGTACGTGTACAGCACTGGCGGGTCTGGATTTGATCGTTACAAAGACCATTGAAACCGGTGTGAGCTTGTGGTTAGTGTCTTTGGAACGATCGAATGAGGAGAGGTTCTGCTCTGTTGGACGCTACTGTCAAGACCCATGACACCAACGACTCGGTCGTGGAAGCCGGTTCGGCACCTGAGGGACTGCAGCCCTTCCTGCAGGACGCCGTCGTCACCCTGTGCGCGCCGACGTTCGTGATCTCTCGTCCGGACGGACAGCTTCGAGACGGCGCAGACGGCTACTACCACGGCGACATGAGGGCCCTGTCCCGACTGACCGTCACGGTCGAGGGCATCGAACTCGCCCCGGTCGCCGGCGGACTGCGCGGTGCCGACCGGGCACACTTCCGAGCCGTCCTCCGGGGGGTCGGTGAGGTGACGGCCGATCCGGTGGTCGGCCTGCACCGGCGCCGCGCTGTCTCCTCCGGCCACCTGGAGGAGATCCTCGAGGTCAGCAACGCCGGAACACGAGACGTCCGCTTCCGGCTCTCGATCCAGGCGTCCACCGACCTCGCTCCGATGGACCGGGTGAAAGCCGGCCGAACCCTGCGCGACGTTCCCGCCCGGTCGGTGGCGGGCACACTGGTCTGGGTCCGCGACCAGTGCGCCGTCCGGCTCGTCGCCACCCCGGCGCCAGATGAACTGGACGCGCAGGCGGGGCGGTTGTCGTACGACGTCGAACTGGCCCCCGGCCAGTCGTGGAACGCCCGTCTGTCCTGCACGGCCGCGCACGAGGACGGTGACCATTTCCCGTCCGCGCCCGCGCACCACGTGCCCTGGAGCACTCCCCTGGTGCGCAGCGCGGACCACCGCTTCGACCGCTGGCTGGAGCAGTCGGTCGCCGACCTGGAGCGGCTGCGTCTGACCGATCCCCAGACCGGTCGCGAACGCCCTGCCGACCAGTTCCTGGCCGCGGGCGCCCCCTGGTACCTGACCCTCTTCGGGCGGGACGCCATCTGGGCGGCGCGCATGTTGCTGCCGCTGGGCACGGAACTGGCCGCCGGTACCCTGCGCACGCTCGCCCGACGTCAGGGCCGGGCAGTCGACCCCGCCACCGAGGAACAGCCGGGCAAGATACTCCACGAAGTACGACGCACCACACAGCAGTTCACCGAATCCTTCGTGCTGCCCCCCGTCTACTACGGCACGGTGGACGCCACACCCCTGTGGATCACCCTGCTGCACGACGCCTGGCGCTGGGGCATGGCCCCCGACGAAGTCGAGCACCTGCTTCCCCATGCCGAGGCCGCCCTGTCCTGGATGCGTGACCACGGCGACGCGAGTGCCGAGGGGTTCCTCAAGTACGCGGACCACACAGGGCACGGACTGGCCAACCAGGGCTGGAAGGACTCCGACGACGCCATACTCCACCCCGACGGCCGCCGCGCCGAACCGCCGATCGCCCTGTGCGAGGTGCAGGCCTACGCCTACGAGGCGGCGCGGGGCGGAGCGGAGCTGCTGCGGGCGTTCGGGCGTCCCGGCGCGGACGCCTGGGAGGAGTGGGCGGAGCGACTGGCAGATCGGTTCAGACGGCACTTCTGGGTCGAGGACGAGCGCGGCCCGTACCCGGCGGTCGCCCTGGACCGTCACGGCACGCCGGTCGCCTCGGTGACTTCGGGCTTTGGCCACCTGCTCGGCACAGGCCTGCTGAACCGGGAGGAAAGCGCCCTGCTGGCGGCGCGGCTGAGTGCGCCGGACCTCGACTCGGGCCATGGACTACGCACGCTGAGCAGCGAGTCGGCGGGTTACAACCCCTATGCGTACCACCTGGGTTCGATCTGGCCGCACGACACCGCGATCGCCGTCCTCGGACTGGTCAGGGCAGGCTTCCCGGACGCTGCGGCCTCGCTGGCGAGGGGGCTGCTGACCGCGTCGGAGGCCTTCGACGCCCGACTCCCAGAACTGTTCGCCGGCCACGGCAGTGCTGCGGATCCCTACCCCGCCCCCTACCCGGCATCCTGTCGGCCTCAGGCCTGGGCGGCCGCGTCCTCGGTCGTGGTGCTGCGGGCGGGTCTCGGCCTGGACGCGGATGTACCTGGAGGAACAGTCACGGTCGCACCCACTTTCGCCGATGCACCCCTTACCGTCACCGGGCTGCAGGTCGGCGGGGGGCGACTGGACGTCGCTCTGTCGGCCGACGGTGCCGTGAAGGTCACGGCACCGAAGGGACTGCGCGTGGTCACGACCTGACGCCCGTTCCGTCCAGCGAACCCGACCGGGGACTGCACTGCCCTGATGTGCCCGGTCGGCTGTCGGTGTTGCTTGATGTTGCCAGGACGTAGTGCTGGTGCATCGTGCGAGTGGCCGAAGGCCAGTCCGTGATCGAAGCCCGGAAGCGGTACCGGTCCCGGCGGTAGATGGCCACAGTGGGCTCCAGCGGATGTGAGTTCTGGTTGCGAGCGAGCTGAGTGCGGCAGCACCGGCGTGCCGTCGGTGATCTCGAGAAGTCTCCTTTCGTCATCGTGTGGTTGCCGGGCCTCGACGGAATAGTCGGCGAAACGGGGGAGTTGCGGCGGTGCCGCCTGGCGCAACGTGGCGTAGAGGGACGCGGTCGTCATACATGCGCTTGAGCCCGTTTCGATCCTTGCCCGGTCGGGAGCCCTCCCGCCAGGACACCGGCCGTGTCACTGCCTGTCCCGCGGTCATGACCAGCTACTTCACGGTCTGCGCAGGCTCGGGGTACTGCATTCTCGGCGGCCGTCCGGTGCCCACACAGGCGGGCTGAACGGGCCGGGCATCAGCCGGGTGGGCGGTGTGGCGGCCAGAGATCCCCACCGCGTAGGGCAGGTTGCGTTCTTGCAGCCCGTAACGGAAGGCGGCGGCATCCCCGTTCCGGCATCCGCGACGACCAGGGGAACGCCGATGGCCCACGACCGGGTCGGCGATCATGTCCAGAGCCAGCTGCCACTTCTCCACATGCCCCACCTGGGCGGGAATGCCGCAGCGGCCACGGCGGGCGACCTTGACCGCATCCGCCTCGACGTGGTCCGCCGGTTCGACACCCTCCCCGGCACGGCCTCACGAATCTATCGGCTCCCATCCGACCTGCCGCTACCTGAACGGACCATCCGGATCGCGGTCAAGGAGCATGTGTCCAGGCTGGCCGGGGTTCATCCCGGACAGGTCGAGGTGGCGGCCGACCTGTGCTCGGCCTGGGTGGCCGGCGTTCCAGGTGCGGTCTGGCCGGTGCGGGTCGAACGAGACGAGGACGCGATGGTGGTCCGTGGCCTCGCCTCCAGCTGATGTCCCGTCTCCAGGCAGTCCTCGAATGGCTGGTTGTCATGGGAGACACCCGCCCGGTCAGCCGGCGGCGGCCCCGGTGTTCGCAGCCGGTGCGTGAGCACCTGACCCGCGTCCGACACCGGAGGGCGAGCAGTACGACCTGGTGTCGGCGTACGCATGAAAGTGCTCAGCCTGGTACGGACGAACGTGCACCGCTCGCCATGCCGGAACGCAGCCGGTCCGTGGCCCGATGGTCTGG
>NZ_JBSFCI010000085.1:0-8260 GCF_053593375.1 Streptomyces sp. NPDC002309
GCGATCCGCCATCTCGTGGACAACGGGATCAAGTGGCGGGCGACGGCCGGGGATTTCCCGCCGTGGGACCGGGTCTACGCGTTCTTCCGCCGCTGACCGCTCGGCCAGGGCCAGTTCGGCCTGGATCCGGTCGGCCTCCTCCCTCAGCTCGTCCACGACGGCGAGCGACGAGCTCGCGCTGTTCCGGCAGCCCACGACCGACGGCATCCACGACCTCCACAGGAGCGGCGACACGACAGGCCACCACTCCGTAGCGGTGCCAGAAGATCTCAGCCCCCAGGCTGAACAACGTCCGGAACAGGGGCGAGTGCTGCCAGCACTGCGTGCGTTAGGGGCTGGACCCGGGCGCCCCGGCCCGCCTGTACGTCCTCTCCCACGCCGAGTACGGCGCCGTGAAGATCGGGATCACTGGACTGCGGACCCGCGAGGACCGCGTTGTCCGGTTCCAGAGCCACGGCTGGGTGCCGTTCGCTCAGATCGAGTTTGCCACGGACGTGGATGCCTACCGCGTGGAGCAGAAGGCGATCAAGCTGCTCAGGGCGGAAGGGCCGGGCGGCTGCTCGCACTGGCGGAAGCCGAGCGGTAGGGCGGCGTCGACAGGCCGGTCCGCAGGCCCTGGAGACGCGAGCTAGCCCCGCACCGCCGTGAGGGGCTCCAGCAGCCCGCGACGCCCACGCCCTACGCTCTACCCGCCCAACCCTTCCTGATCGACGAAGCCGGGATGCTTCTCATCAGCGCTCTTGGCCAGATGCAGCGGCGCAGGAAGGTTGGTCCGCCCGTCCCACATCGCCGCCTGCTCCGAGACCCGCGCGGCAAGGCCGACCAGTTGCTCCTCACGCCAGCCACCACGGCGGGCGACCACGTACTCGGTGCGGGTCATGGCATGGAAAGGAGCACCCATCTGCGCCAGTTGCCCGCCGGGCAGGGTGCGGCGCGTGTACTGGGTACCGGTGCGCTGGCCGCCGGCGTGCTGGCGGGACTGCCCGGAAAACAGCCAGGACACCACATCCCCGTGATCGTGACGGTAGAGGATTTTCTCCGGCATGACCGGCTGCAACGGGTTGGTCGGCAGCTTGCCCCCGCCACCGGTGCGCCGTGACGGCTGGGGTGTGCCCTGCCCATTGCCGACCCGTACGACCGCCACATCCCACCCCTGGGCGATCAGGCTTTGCCCGGGAACAGTGCCGTCCCCGAGCCGGTCGTTGCACAGACCGGGCCAGATCCGCTCACGCTCCTCGGCGAAGACGATGATCGGAAACCGGTTGCTGAGAGCGGCCAACGCCCGGTCCACATAGGTGCGCACGTTCTCCGGGCCCCCGCGGTCCTCCCGCAGGTGATGCCCTCTCTTACCGATGGGACCGGCATGGTGCAAGGCCCGTGCCCGGGCCAGGGGGAGCCAGCCCTGGTCGCTGTACATGAGTGTGGGCCAGTAGGCGTCCTCACCGAGCGGAATCCGCATGGCGACCAGCGTGATGGCCAGCACGGCCGGCTTACGGGGACGGCCGGGACGCTCGTCGAAGCGGTGGTGGCGCGTCCACAGCCCCACCACCACGGCCTCCCGGTCCAGGGCGGTGTCCTTGGCGTTGCGGTGGAAGGCGGTGGCGGCCAGACGGTTGTCGATGATGCCGGAGTCGGAGTGCAGGCTGCCGAGCGCGATCTGCACCGCATGATCGTCCTTGTAGGCGACGTCCGGCTTCGGCAGACCCGCATTGCGGGCCCTGGACCGCGCGACCTTCTCGGGCGTGTTGAGCCGGTACGGGTCACCCGGGTCGGAGTCCATGGTGATGAACTGCGAGGGGATGCCACGCTCGGCGAAAAGCCCTTTGAGCGCGTGCTTGGCATCCGTCACCCCCGCTTCCTTCTCCTGCTCGCTTCGATAGCGCGTCTCACACAGGGCCGTGACCAGCGCCCGCCCGGCACCAGGCTTGAACCAGGGCAGAGTGTTCAGGATCAGGCTGCGGTCGTGGCCGCCGTGGCAGACCAGCTCGGGCAGCCGCACCGCCACCAGCTCATACCCGGGCGCCAAGACCACCGGCTGCTCGTCGGGCAAATCAGCCAGTTCGGGCCGAACATAGTCTCGGGCCAGCTGCCCCATCACCCGCGCGCGCCACGGCGCCGACTCGTACAGCACTACGGTGCGCACCGTATCGAGGCGGGCGCCAGCCATGGCGTCGGCCATCTTGCCGGCCGGCACGTAGGGAGACAGGCTCCCGCCCGGCTTGGTGATCTTGATAGATGTCCCGGAGTACACCACAGGCTCCTGACCAAGAACCTGCCCGGCGTGCTCCTCGAGCCGGGCGTGGAACATCGCCCCCGCGCCCTTGTCGATCGGGTGCTTGCCCGTGCGGTGCACTCCACGCACCTCTGTCAGCTCGTCCAGCCCCGTCAGGGGTGGCTGGGGCAGGCGGCCGACACCGCAGGCCTCGACGATCTGTGCCGTCGCCCCGCGGTAGAGGACGGCCGCGGGCTGCATGAATCCGTCCGGACCCTTCTCCCACCGGGTGGTGATCGGGGCCTTGAGGATGATGTCAGGGTTGACGGGATGGCACAGCAGGACGTTGCGGATGCCCTTGTAATGAGTGGCGACGCGCGAGATACGCGCCGACAGATGCGCGATGAGCGTCTTCCCGCCCGGGGAGGGTTCGACCTCGATGTGGATGCGCTCCATGGCGTAGCCGGCGATACGCCGGCGTTTGCCGCTCTCCTCGTCGATCCACGTCCGCTCGTGGACCAGCGGGGCCTGCCACGCCAGCAGGTCGCCCTCGCTGTCGAGGTGGAACCGCAGTGCGGGCAGCGACTCGTCGAGCGGGAGCGGCCGGACGGCCAGCATGCTCGCCAGCCGCCACCCCGCCACCCTGAACGCCCAGCGGGGACCGGTGATCCGCCCCATGGCGTCGCGGTGCAGCAGAGAACTGAGCGGCTGGGGCCCGTCGTCGGACAGCTCCAGCAGGGCCGCGAGGGTGTCACGGCCGTCATGCCCCTCCAACCGCGTCTCCCACTCCCGCATCAGAGTCCGCACCACGGCCCCGTCCAGCGCCCCGGGCGTGACAATCACGCTCCGCCCGGCCCACCGGCCCGTCCTGGCGGGCCGGTCAGGGTTGGTGAACACCAGCCGCTCCCCGGTCACGGCACGCGCCGCCGTCTGCAGGGACGCGATCGGCTGCACGGCGTCCCTGCCCCGCGGCTTCGGCAGCCGCCGCCACGCCGGCGCGAACGCCTCGTCCTGGGGATAGACGTACACCGTGCCCAACAGCCGGTCATCCAGCGCGAAGGACAGGGTGAACAGGCGGCCGCGGTCATCACTCACCATTCGCCCAACTCCTCTTCCTCGTATGCGGTGGGGGAGTACTCCGCCAGCCCCAGCAGGGCATCGGTCATGGTGGTGCGGTAGACGGCCTCGATCAGCGGCATGTGGCCCTTGTCCTGCCACTTCCCGCGCAACTGCTCAAGGAGGGCGGGCAGCGTGGAGTCGGCAGCGGTCTGAGTGAAGGCGGCGTCCAGCAGCCGCAGCCGCCCGTGATCCCCGCCGCGCCGGGTGCGCCCGCCCAGCTGGATCAGCCGGGTAAGGATCTCCGCGACCACGGCGAGCTTTACGTCCTCGCCCATCGACTTGAAGTAGCCCTGCCCGCTGCGGATGTCATCGAAGATCTGCCCCGCCACGATCCGCAGCCGCTCCAGCTCCACCGCGGGCTCCGGACCGGGCCGCCGCCGCCGGTAGGCGAGAGAGTTGACCAGGGACAGCAGCACCGGCGGGTCCTCCATCACCGGAATGGGCCGGTTGACCAGACAGGCCACATGCAGCAAGGAGCGCCCGTCACGGTCGACGATGTTCAGGCCACGCTCGACCCGTGCCATGGGAGCGATCAGATACCGGCACCGGCCATGACCCACGCCGTGGGGGAACTGCTCGAGCCGGTTGCTGGGGATGGGCACCCAACCGGGCGGCATCCGTTCCAACGAAGCCATCTCCTGCGGCCGCACCGCCACACAGATCTCCGACGCCGCGACCCCCACCTCGACCATGCCGCGGGCGAGCGCGGGACCAGCGTCGTAGGCGGTCGGCGCGAGCAGCGCATACGCACGGTGCGCAGTGGCAGGGTCGGCAGCCACCGCGTCGAGCTGCGCGGGAAGGTCCTGACCGACGCTGCGCCCCATGGCCGTATAGGCACGCTCCCGGTTCACCCCGTCGGTGCCGGACACCACGATGCCCGCCCCGTTGTCCTGGCCAGCCTGCAGCTCGACGGTGAGGCTTCCATTGACGTCGTCCGGCACGTACCAGGCCGGCTCCGGCAGGAGGTGATGACGCGGCGCATACGGCATGAACGCCGTCGCGGACATCCCGATCACCGCCCGGCGGGTGCCGGTATGGGCGAGCGCGGTCACCTCTCCCAGGTAGGCCAGGTGAGCGTGCGGATCCCCGACATAGGACTTCAGCCGCAGCGCCGTCTGGTGCCGGTCGCCAGGATCGAACGTCTCGGAGAACGCGAACAGTGCACGCCCCAAAGGACCGTAAGGGGCAGCCCGCCACGGCACGTGCGAGGCCAGCGCGTCCACCAAGTCGTTGCCGGCGGAGATCCCCGCTCCCTGCAACGGTGCAGCGACACCGACGATGCGATGCAGGATGCTGCGCATCTCCTCCAGATACGCACGCCGGGCCGCCAGCAGTGCCAGCGAGGACAGCCGCTTCTCGTCCGTCTCACCGGTGATCGCCGAAAACGCTTCCCCGATCCGTTTCAAGGTGGCGTGGGTGAGACGGTCCGACCCACCGGCCAGATCCGTGACCGAGGACAAAGGCTCCCTCAGCTCGACCAGCCCCTCGACCTCATCGACGAACTCCAGCGGCCCCTCCCGCTTGTAGAGCTGGTTGACCGCCTGCATCTGCCGCTCCGTGGGCCGCTCCCCAGCCTCCAGCCCAAAGATCCGGGAGGCGAACATCCCATCCCAGCGGCGCGGCACCACCATGCTGCGCCGCTCCCGGTCGGGATGAATGACCCCGCCGACGAGATGGGACACGTAGGACTCGGCCAGCCACACCAGGTGGTTGATCAGCGGCCGCAGGTACTGCTCAAGGCTCATCGGCAGCCGGTGGCAGTGCCGCCGGAACTGGCTGTCGAGCTCGCGTACCGGGGTGCGCTCCGCACCGTCCTGGGCCAGCAGCACCTGACGGGCCGCCTGGTCGAAAGCCCGCGCCTGCAAGGCATCGGCCTCGTCGATGATGATCAGATGACTGCGGTGCAGCAGCAGCTGCTCGGTGGTCATCCGCCGCCCCGGGGCAGGCCGAGCCGTAACGGGCGCGTGGATGTGCCCGGTGAGGAAGTTGGCATGGTTGGTGACGAGGATGTCCGCCGACACCGTGGCCCGGTGGTGGCGGAACTTCCCACAGCCGCCGCGCCACGGGCAGGCCAGGGCCTTGTCCGCCTTCGGCCCGTTGGGCTTGAGCTGGTCGCACGGCTCCTTACCCGGCCTCCACGCGTCCACCGCTTCGGAGGAGGTGGTGGCATGCCCGGTCAGGGGGCAGCTGTAAGACATCTCCCGGTACACCCAGGTCCTGAAGTCCGCATTGTCCTGCGGATTGCCGGCTGTCTGCTCGGCCAGATCCATCATGGAGGCGGGAGAGACGACCGGCGTGACCTGCGCGGAGACCTCCAGATCGGCCAGATCCTGCCGCAGCCGGTACACCGTGGCCAGGACCTGCGCGCTCTGCGGAACTACCAGCGAGATCACCAAGCCCTGCCGGGCGCACCACACCGCGACGAGTTCACTGAGGACGTTCTTGCCCATTCCGGTGGGGGCGTGGAAGACCCGCAGTGGCCCGGCCTGGACGCGCAGGACCTCGCCCACGCCCATGCCGTCACGGCCGCAGGCGTGCCGCCGGATATCCGCGACCGCCTTGCGCCGGTAGTCCTGCCCGCGCAGCTCATCGAGTCGGCCCGCGATCTCGTCCAGGTCGGCGAAAGGGATCATCACCTCGTCCGCGACGGGGGCGTCGCCCAGCTCCTGCACCACGCTGGGAGCAGGGGGCCCTTGGTAGTCGAGGTCGTAGAAGACGTCCACCACCCGGCCAGAGGGACTGAGCGGATCCCTGATCCGTAAGTCGCTGACGTAGGAGCCGGGCGGCGCAGGCTTGGGCAGCACCTGCCCCTTGGCCGCGTTCTCCTCAAGCTCGTCCAACAAGGCATCGATGAGGGCTTCCTCATCGCCCACAGGGAGGATCAGCACCTGCTTCTCCCCGTCGGCCGGGGCGAACTCGACCGTCTCACCACTGTCCAGGATCGCTGCCGTCTCCGTGACAAACACCGAACGAGAGGCAAGGACCGCCGGCCGCTGCCGCAGCATCCGCGTGATCCGCACCTGATCGGGCAGGGCCAGAGAAGACCAGCCGTCCCACAGATGCATCTGCCCCGTGGCCAGGAAGTGCGCATCGGTCAAATCCACTACCTGCCGCCACGCCGCCTGATCCTCCAGCGCCCGGTTGGGGAACACTCGCGCAGCTAGCAGGATCACCGCCCGCAACGTCAGCGGCACGCTGATGGAGTACTTCGCATTCTTCGGCGACGTCATGCACCCATCCCCTTCAACCGCCGGGTCACAGCCGCCCTGAAACGGCTGACCGTGAACACGCTGTAGCGCTGCCCGTCAGCAGTCCGCAGAGCATCGAGCCCGGACTGCAGCTGACTGACCTGGCTACGCCGGTAGTTGGGCACGACCACCGTCTCCCCAGCAGGCGGCCTGTCGATGATCGTCTGCGCGTCCTGATGGTCCTTGACGTCCACCCTCCAGCGGTGCCCGTCCGCCAGGTACACCCCGACATCCCACTCATCCAGGTTCTCCCAGCGCTCGACCCGCACCTCCTGCTGCTTCTCGAGCCACTGCATCAGGCCCACCTCACTCAGCCCAGGACAGGTGATGTACCGCCACACCCCCCAGTCCAGGCACAACAGGCCCTCCGCCGGCTCCGCAGCCGTCGTCAACCGGTTCCGCCCACCGGTCAGTACTGGCGGTCCACCCCGCTTCCCGCTGCCCGGGACGAGGCCGAACCGGCTCTGATGCGGCGGATACTCACACCGCAACTGCCCACTCCGCAGCACCATCGGATACCGGCACTGCGGGCATGGCCAGAACCACGACGACGCCCCCGCCCACACCCGGTCCGAGGGAACAGGCCGATACACGTCCATCCGTGCCGCACCACGACGCGAGTACGCCTCGACCAACGCGAGCTCCGTGCCGTACGGCACCTCGGTCAGCATGGTCCGCGCGGCCACATAGCCAGCCTGTCCATCAGAGCGGATGTGCCGGAAAGCAGCCCGCTCCGTTTGCTCCGCCGTCTGCCGAACCCACGCCGGAAGCCACGTCCCACCGAGATCGAAGTATCCGTCGTCCCCGTACAGAGCCTCCAGATAGTTCATCCCCGCTTCGAAGGCCTCCTCGGTCAGCTCGCCGTTGTCCGTCAGGACAACCAAATCCCCCATTACAGAAGGAAGCTCGTCCCACGCCAATGGCACCCACTCCCGCAAGCGCACCGGCAGTAAATCGATCATCTCGGCAGGAGTAGAAGGGCCTGCCCCCACCGGCAGACTCGACAGGAGCACCCCGTGCATACGAGACAACTCCCGCCACGCACGAGGCTCCTCAACCCGGTTGATCCACGCCGCTCCGGCCCGCAGAGCAGCGGTAATGATCCTCCGAGCGGCAACATGTTGGCTGACAGGCACAGCTCATCACCCCTCCACGCCCCACCAGTGGTATTCGGGGCTCATTCCAGACGGGCCAACAGCTTCCGGAACATACATGCCGGGACTGACAACGCACTCCAAAACCGGCGAAGACGCCCCCCCCCCGCGGCAGCGGGGGCGCTACAAGAAATCGGACACGCCGGCAGGCGTGCCTCGCGGCTCCGTTCTGTTGGCCCGTCAGGGCCAAAGCCCACCCGCCAGGACTGCGGGTGGGGGAGAGGAACCGGATAACTGTCTAAAAAATCCTTACGACATCACGGCGCCGCAGGCGCCGAGACCGCACCTGTGCCCGAACCTGCCCGGCAGGGCAGGGACCGAACCAGTCCGGCACCCCACCGTCATGCCGCCAGGCGTGACACCTGAACATGCGACAGCGGGGCCCGCCTCTTTCCCCGTTGGCCCGTCAGGGCCAACTCAGCCAACACACAGTCATGCCGCCAGGCATGACGACATGTCACTTTACGGGCCGTCAGGCCCGTAGTTGGCCGCCAGGCCAACTTAAGAGCCGACAGGCTCTCCGCCCC
>NZ_JBSFCI010000086.1:0-7894 GCF_053593375.1 Streptomyces sp. NPDC002309
AAGGCGAAGACGAAGGCGAGGACGAGGAGCGGGACGAGGAGCGGGACGAGGAGCGGGACGAGGACGAAGAGGAGGAATACGAAGAAGACGAAGAGTACGAAGAGGAGAAGGACAGAAGGAAGAGCCGGTGATCGCCGCCCCGCGTCACGACGGTGCCGGCAGCACGCCGTGGTGGCGACCGAGACATGCTGCTCGGCAGGACGTGCCAAGTGACTGCAAGGGTCTTTGAGAGAGCATGCGGGCCAAGCCCTATATGCGGCCCTCAGCCCTGTGCTGCTTTGCAGGCTTCCATCCCATGGGCGGACGGACGCTCCAACATCTCGTCTCGTTCGCTTCCGTGCCCGGAAGTCCGTCTGATGTTGCCGCGGAATCGCTCTATGAACAGCGGAACCGATCCCTCCGCCTCGCCCGTGATCGCGTTACGCCGTGAGCGAGCGCAAGCCGTACCCCAGCGACCTGTCCGACGCCCGATGGGACCTGATCGAGCCGACGTAGACGGCCTGGAGGAAGGCCCGGCTTGACCGCAATGGGCAACCGGCACCGGCAAATGCCGATTTACGTGAGGCCCTTGTCGCCGAGCAGTGCTTCGGGACGCTTGCGAGAACGGCCGCGTCGTCCGGCGACGGGCGGGATGCCGTCGACCAGGGGGAGTGTCTGAGTGACGTCGTTGACGTTGGCCGCGGTGGTGATGACCTTGAGCGGCGTACCGCGCCCGTCGCAGATCAGGTGGTGTTTGCTGCCCGTCTTGCGCCAGTCGACCGGCGACGGACCGGTGTCCGCATCCCCTCTCGCGTGGAGGTGCGAGCCGTCCACGCAGGCCCGTGACCAGTCAAGTTCCCCGGGCCGCGTTCAAGAACGCGCGCTCGGATTGCCGTGAGCTACAGGCGGCCGGTCGTTGAGTGAGGTCTGCAGGACCCAGGTCTTCGCTCAGGATGCTGTACGACTTGCGGCGTGACGCTGGTCCGCCGACTGGAAGGGTTGCCCAGCTGATGCCGCGCAATTAATCGGTGGTGCCGCGTCCTGGGGTGGGGCTATGGTTCTGCTCGTTCGAGGTGCGGCTGTGTGTCGTTGCCGAGGGCACGGTGGTTGGTTCGTTGAGAAGAAGCAGGAGGTGAGGACGTTGATGACTGTCATGGTGACGGGCGCTGCCCGCATTCAGGAGTTCATCGTTTCCACCCCTGTGGTCTCCGGCTGACACCCACTCGACTTCCGCGCGCTGAGCGCGCCGCCGGGGCCACCCTTCGAAGGGTTCCCCTTGTTCAACGCTTCGCTCGACACGTCTTCCCCTTCTGATGCTCAGCACCTCCTCGCCGTTTACGGCTGGGACGGGGGCTGGGAAGCGGAGTTCGCTCCGTACGCCGCGCAGGGTCTGGTCCCCGGGCGGGTCGTGCGGGTCGACCGCGGTCAGTGTGACGTCGCCACCCCCGCCGGTGTCATCCGGGCCGACACCGAGTTCGTCGTTCCCCGTGACCCGATGAAAGTCGTGTGCACGGGGGACTGGGTCGCCGTCGATCCCGAGGGCGATGATCCGCGGTACGCACGCACGATTCTTCCTCGCCGTACCGCCTTCGTGCGTTCCACCTCCTCCAAGCGGTCCGAGGGGCAGATCCTCGCCGCCAACGTCGACCACGCCGTGATCGCCGTGTCGCTGGCCGTCGAGCTCGACCTCGGCCGCATCGAGCGCTTCCTCGCCCTCGCCTGGGAGTCCGGCGCGACTGCGCAGCGGTGAGGCGCGCTGTAACACGCCTCAGGCCGCTATACGCAGCAGAGTCGCCCTGAGGCCCGCCCCCCTTACGGGAAGCGGACCTCGACGCACTTCAGACGGCAGGCGTCAGCGGCATGACCGAGAGTTGTAACCGGCAGCCCGCCAGATGCCGTCACCGTCGACGAACTCGTAATTGCCGTTCGCGACACGCCTCACTTCGAAGTCGCGGTGCGTGCCGTCGTAGTACAGGTTGAGAAGCTGGCCGGGCTCTGAGTCGCCGGACCGGTAGAAGAGATGCTTCCAGTTCGCCCAACCGAAGCTTCCGGGACCGACCCCTCCGTCGGTCTGCAGACCGGCGTTATAACGCTTGTTCTCGTCCTTCTGCCAAGCGATTGTCGCCGTCCTGGTCTGGCTTCCGAAGACGCCGTCGACGTCCGAGGCATTGGCGAGTTCCCCATCTGCCCACAGGATCTTCTGCCACAAGCACGTGACGTTGGACGACGCATGAGTGCTCATGCCCAGCTCGCCCTCGTCGTCCCAGTCGGCCGGAAGTTCGTAGACGTCGTAGCCGTTCCCCCAAACATAAGCACGGCCGCTGTAGGTTCCGCTCGCCGCGGCCGGGGTGGTGCTCACTGCGAGGACGGCGGCGGTCAGCGCCCCCACCGCGCAAGCGCCCCATCTGATGCGCTTGGTGTGCCAACTCATGAAGACTCCCGGATTTCGGGCCCCCCCTTGGAGCCAGATCGCGCCATTGAACAGCCTCCGGCAGCTGATCCGTACGTCAAGTTCAAGCCACAAATGACCATGATCGCGCCAAGTACGTGGGCTGTGACGTGCTGCCGTTCCCGCCAGGGACGACGTGACCCGCCCCGGCAGTTCAGTGACGAGCGCCTCCGTCTCCGGCACCGTCTCCTCCGCACACCCGGCGCAAGGCCGGGAGGGTTCCGCTGGTGCTCCGGACCCGAGGCAGTCCCCGGAGGTGGCATCACCCGCGCACCACACGCCGATGGAAGTGGAGCAGCCCACTCGGATGGGTGTCGACTCTGTGGCCACGCTGCCTCAGAGTTTGCCGTCTCCGTCGGTCGGGGCAAGCGGCCAGCCCGGCCCGGAACGGGTACATGGCGGAGCGACTCCGCAGACCGGCATGGCTCCTCCGGTGTTCGGCAGCAGAGCCGGTGCTCCGGTCAACACCCCGGCCGATGCCAGGGGCGGGCCCCTGGCATGGGCCGGATGCCGTCCCAAACCGGCCAAGGCCCGACGCCGAATCCCGTGCGCATGCCGAGTGGCCCCAGCGCTGTCCGCAGCAGCCACGGCATCGTCGGCGGCCGCCCTGTCACGCCGCCCACGGGCAGGCCGGCCGGGGCCATCCCGCGCGGCACGGTCGTAGGAGGGGAGAGCTCGGCCCCGCGCGGCACGATGGGCCCGGCCGCTGGCACGCCAAGTCCAGCGGGCCGCGTGGTGGGCCAGCAGAACCTGGTCCCCGGCCGTCGTCCCCAGTTCAGAACGGTCTGCCAGTACGTGGCACCCTCGCCGCCGTCGCCCGCCCACAGGCCGAGGATTTCGCGGTAGCCGTCGGCGGTGACCGCGACGGCCACGTAGACGGGCCGGTTGGCGACATGGCCGTCCCTGATCTTGACGTGCACGGCGTCGATGAAGACGACCGAGTAGACCGAGTCGAGCGGGCGGGTGCGCCACTCTGCCATCGATTCCAGGGCCTTGATGCTCCTATTGCTCGTCAAGCGTGGGGAGGCGCTTGCCGGTGCGATGTACCTTCACTCCATGTCACTCACTCCCGATAGCGAGGTCCGCAGCCGCGACGAGATGGTCGCCTTCGTCCGAGAACTCCACCAGGACTACCTCCGCCGTGGGCACGAATGGGAGAACCAGAGTCTCGATCACTTCCTTGAGGCCCTCGCGGCGTGGATGCATGACTCGCCGGGCTGGTACCGAAACTTCGGGAAGGAACTCCCGGAGGGCGGGGACTGGACCTTCGTGGCCAGAGCCCTTCAGGCCGCCACCGTCTATGAGTGAGTCCGCTCTTGAAACAGTCAGGCCGCGCTGAGCCAGTCCCGGTAGGCGTCTGAGAGGGCGTCGTCGCGGCGTGTGCCGCGTTCGATGCAGGAGATCGCCGCCGGCCAGACACCGAAGTGCTTGGCGACCGTGGTGAGGGTGATGTTCTTGGCCTGGCGTGCGGGCCGGAGGTCGGAGACGTCGGGGACGGTGACCGGTGTGGTGAGGTAGCGGAAGACCTCCCGGGCGATCGCCCGCTTGAGGAGACGGATGATCTCCTTCTTCGTGCGTCCGGCGGCCGTCTGCCGGGCGACGTACTCGCGGGTGCGGGCGTCACAGGACATCCGGACGAGAGCGATCCGGTAGAGAGCGGCGTTCGCTCCGCGGTCTCCGCCCCGGGAGAGACGGTGACGGTTGGTCCTGCCGCTGGAGGCGGGGACTGGCGCGACGCCGCAGAGCGCCGCGAAGGATGCCTCAGTGCGCAGGCGGTCGGGACTTCCTCCGGCGGTGACTACGAGCTGGGCCGCGGTGTCCGGACCGACACCGAACGCGGCGCGCAGGCCAGGGTTGTGCTCGGTGGCGGCGGCGTCCAGGGCGGCGGTGAGGGCGTCGTGTTCCGTGGTCAGTGCCTGAACGCGGCGGGCGAGGGTCTTCAGGGCGGTCAGGAGGGCGATGCGCGGTCCGTCGCCGGTGGGACGGAGTCGGGAGAGGGCGTCGACCTGTGTCTTGCCGCGCAGGGCGGTGTACTTGACGCGGATGTCGTCCGGGGCGGTGATGAGGATGTGCGTGATCTGGTTCAGCGTGGCGGTGCGTGCTTTGACGGCCGACCGGGCGGCGTTGTGGAGGGCGCGTATGCCGCTGACCGTGTCGTCCTTGGGTATGACCGTTGCCCGGCCGGACAGCGCGGCGCGGGCGGCTGCGTAGGCGTCGATGGGATCGGACTTGCCGATCCGGCGCCGCTCGGCCCTGTCAGGCCGGTTGACCTCGATCACGGTGAGGCCCGCTTGGCGGGCGGCACGGGTGAACCCGAGGCCGTAGGATGAGGTCCCCTCGACCCCGACGGCCGTCACTGTGCCGTGGGCGTTCAGAAACGCGACCGCCGCAGCGTATCCGGCTGCCGTGGTCGGGAACTCGGCGTCGGCGACGTGGCCACCCCGGTCGGTGATGACAGCGACGTGGATCGTGTCCCCATGGGAGTCCACACCGCCGAACACCGCATCCAGTTCTGCGGTGGGCGTGGTCGTCGCTGTCATCCTGTGGGCTGCCTTCCCGGGCCGGCGGTGACTTCGGCCGGGTGGGTCAGACAGGACATTGAAGAGGCCTGTGGCCAAGCTCCTATCAGGTCATGCTCCACCTGGCCGGAGCCATGGAGAACGGGTCCCGGCGGCCGGACAGAACAATCGAAGGACAGCCCAGCAGGACGTCAGTCAGACCCTGAGCCACGACCACCGGAACCCGCTACGAGTATCAATGTCAGTGATCGTGGAGATGGTCTGGCGGGAGACTTCGGCGCCATAGACCTCGGCCAGATGGGCCTGGACCTCACCGGTCGTCAGACCCTTCGCGGAGAGCGAGATCACCATCTCGTCCACGCCAGACAAGCGCTTCTGCCGCTTTGACAATCTTCGGCTCGAAGCTGCCTTCCCGGTCGCGGGGCACGGCTATCCACCTACACGCTGCCGCTGAAAGCCAAGGGCCTGAAGGTCAAGCAGCAGAAGGACGGCAGCCTGCTCTTCACCGACAGGAAGAACAAGAAGCGGGCCGTGATGCCCGCCCCGGTGATGTGGGACGCGACCGTCGACAAGGTGTCCGGTGAGCACACCCACCGGGCCAGAGTCGCCATGAAGGTCGTCAAGACCAAGGGCGGCGTCGACCTCGTCATCACACCGGACGCGAAGTTCCTCGCGGACCCTAAGACGAAGTACCCGGTGACGGTGGATCCGGTGACATCGGCACTGGCCAGCACCTTCGACACCTACGTGCAGCAAGGCGAAACGGTGGACTTGTCCGCCGACACCGAACTCGACTTCGGCAATCCGGGCACCACGAACCCTGACGGTACGCCGCGTACGGCCCGGTCGTTCATCCACTGGAACACCACGCCCATCTCGGACGCGTTGATCACCAGTGCGGAGCTGAGCCTGTGGAACTTCCACTCGGGCAACACCGACTGCGCCGCATACGGCTGGGACGTCTGGTCCACCACCCAGGCATACACCTCCTCGCGTTGGACTGATCAGCCCTCGTGGCTGCAGAAGTACCACAACTCGACACAGACCAAGGGCAACCCCCAGTCGCAGATGAGCTGATGTGACACTCGGGGGTGTGGGGCGGGCCGAACGGGCCGCCCCACACCCCCGATCGACTGATCGATTGAGAGAGGAAAGGTTGCGCCATGTGGGATGGCTGTACCCCGGTCCTGGGCGCGGAGCCCGACCCGCCCCGACGGGAGATCACCGGCTGGGAGCTTCCGGGCATCGGGGAGATAGACGTCGAGTCGGAGGGCTACCGCATGTCGGTGCTGCCCGCGGACGGCTCCCTGCGTATCGAGTTGACGTTCTCCGCAGCCTACGTGGAGACCGAGTCGGCGCCGTACTGGCCGCTCGGGCCCGTGTCGCTGATCCTGCACGGCGTGCACTCCATCAGCATGGACACCCCCGGGGCTCCGGCCGACCCGCCGTGGAAGCGGCTACTGCGCGGCGACTCCCAGGACGAGTTGCTGCGCATGGCCTGGGACGAGCAGATGGACGTCCTGTATGTGAGCGACGGCGGCACGGCCCTGACCTGCCGGGGCGGCACCTGGAGCTGGCAGTTCGCCAGCCCTGCGGCCCGCTAGGGGGCTGTACCGTCATTGGCTCTTGCCCACGTGCCGTCCCCGAGACGATGGCCCGCGTCGAGATCGGCCGCTTCGCCCTGGCCGGATACGGGGCCGGGCAACGCGAGCGGTATCGAGGAGTCGGGACTGCGTCGGAAACGTGCCGTAGGCCGCTGTGATCAACCTGAGGCATCGTCGAGGTAAGCTTGGAAGCCGCCAATAGTTGATCTTGGAGGCGTCAGCCCTTCCGCCGGGCGGCGGGGTCGCGTTCGGCGACGTGCCGGGCAACCGCGTCGACGCCGGGGCGGGCGTACCGCCCAGTACGCCTACGACAGCGCCGGTCGGGTCACCTCCTGAACCGTTCCGGGTTCAGTTGGGACTCGATCATTTGAGAGGATCGAGTCATGGCAGAACCGGCAGGGACATCCCGTGGCTCGCTACACCGTTGAACGCCTCATGCGTGAACTCGGCATCACCGGCGCCGTCCACGGTAAGAGGGTGATCACCACGATCCCGGATCCGGCCGCGCCCCGGGGTCCGGACCTGGTCGACCGCGACTTCGTCGCCGACGCACCGAACCGCTGCTGGGTCGCGGACTTCACGCACGTGGCGACCTGGACCGGCGTCGTCTACGTCGCCTTCGTCGTGGACACCTTCTCGAGCCGCATCGTCGGCTGGTCGGCGGCCACCACGAAGGAGACCCGGCTCGTCCTGGACGCGCTGGAAATGGCCCTATGACAACGCGATCGCGATCAACATTCCTATGTGCGCGGTGAGTTGATACCTCATTCGGATGCCGGGTCCCAATACACCTCGTTCAAGCTGGCCGAACATCTCGACGTCGCCGGCGTCGCGGCGAGCGTCGGCTCGGTCGGGGACGCCCTGGACAACGCCCTGATGGAGTCGACCATCGGGCTCTACAAGACCGAGCTGATCAAGCCGCAGCGGCCCTGGAGGACGCTGTCCCAGGTCGAGCTGGCCACCGCCGAGTGGATCGACTGGTACAACCACAGCCGACTCCACGGTGAGATAGGGCACATCCCGCCCGTCGAGTACGAAGCAAATCACTACCTCAACACCACGAAACCCCAGGTCACACCCAACATCTGAGATCTCTACCGAACCCGGAACGGTTCAGCATGACGCTGGTCCGCCGGCGGTCGGAGGGCGCCCAGGTAGAGCCACGAATTTAATCGGTGGTGTCCTGCCCTGGGGTGGGGCTATGGTTCTGCTCGTTCGAGGTGCGGCTGTGTGTCGTTGCCGGGGGCTCGGTGTTGGTTCGTTGAGAAGAAGCAGGAGGTGAGGACGTTGATGACTGTCATGGTGACGGGCGCTGCCCGCATTCAGGAGTTCATCGTTTCCAC
>NZ_JBSFCI010000087.1:0-7859 GCF_053593375.1 Streptomyces sp. NPDC002309
CCCGGCCCGCGGCCGCCGTCCGGGGGTCGGCCGGCGCCGGGGTGGGGGGCACGGCGGCCGTGGGGAGGGCGGGCGTGGCCGCGGGTGCGGGCGAGCCGGACCCGGCGGACGCGAGGCCGGTGGCCATCGCCTCGGGGGCGAGGACGAGGGGGTGGCGTGCGGAGGCCGGTTCGGCGGCGACGGCGGACGGCAGGCCCTTGACGGTGCCGTCGGGGTCGAGGAAGGCGGGGTCGGAGCCGGGGACCATGCCGAGTTCGCGGGCGCGCCGCTGAAGGGCGTCGGGCGCGGAGTAGGCGTCGATGTCGCGCTGGAGGGCCTGCTCCTCGTCGGTGAGGCTCTTGGTCTCCCGCTGGATGTCGTCGAGCTGGAACGACCCTTCGCTGAGCGCCGAGTTCAGCACGAGCAGGCCGATGAGTCCGCCGCCGAGCAGCAGGACGACGAGGAGGACGAAGGGCGTGCGCGCGGCCTGCCCCCGTCCGGTGGGCAGAAGCCGCGCGAGTCGCGCCGCCCTTCCCCTCAGTTCGGGTTTCCTGCTCACTCACCCTCCCCTGGTGCCGCGTCGGTCAAGGTCTGCCCGCGCGGAGCGGCGTCCGGTGCGTTCTCCCGGCGTGCCGGGCGTCGCGACGGGGCGAACCTCGGCCGACGCGGCACCGGCGCGGATGCCGGACCCGCTCGTGCGGTGAGGTGGGGTGGGTGGCCGGCCGCGGTTCCCCGAGCCGGATGCCCGCCCGATCGGCTGCCTCACTCGACGTCCTCCCTGATCCGCTGCGCCGCGCGCAGTCGCGCCGGGGCCGCGCGGCGGTTCTCGGCGACCTCTTCCTCGGAGGGAAGTTCGGCACCACGGGTGAGCAGCTTGAGCCGGGGCTGGTACTGCTCCGGCACCACCGGCAGTCCGGCCGGCGCGGTGCTGGTCGCGCCCGCGGTGAACACCTGCTTGACCAGCCGGTCCTCCAGCGAGTGGTACGACAGCACCGCGATCCGCCCGCCCACGTCCAGCGCCTTGACCGCCGCCGGGATCGCCCGCTCCAGGACGGACAGCTCGCCGTTGACCTCGATGCGCAGGGCCTGGAAGGTGCGCTTGGCCGGATTGCCGCCGGTCCGCTTGGCGGCCTGCGGGAGCGCGTCCCTGATCAGCTCCACGAGCCGCGCGCTGTTGCGGAACGGCTCCTTGTCGCGCTCGCGCACGACGGCGGACACGATGCGCTTGGCCTGCTTCTCCTCGCCGTACGCGCGCAGGATCCGCACCAGCTCACCGGCCGGGTAGGTGTTGAGGACCTCGGCGGCGCTGACTCCGGTCGACTGGTCCATGCGCATGTCCAGCGGGGCGTCCTGGGAGTAGGCGAAGCCGCGGTCCGCCTCGTCGAGCTGCATGGAGGAGACCCCCAGGTCGAACAGGACGCCCTGCACGCGCGCGATGCCGAGCCTGTCCAGCACCTCGGGCAGCTCGTCGTACACGGCGTGCACGAGGGAGGCGCGCTCGCCGTACGGCACGAGCCGCTCGCCGGACAGGCGCAGTGCCTCCTTGTCCCGGTCCAGGGCGACGAGGCGGGCCTCGGGGAAGCGGGCGAGCAGCGCCTCGCTGTGACCGCCGAGGCCGAGCGTGCAGTCGACGACCACGGCTCCGGGCCGCTCCAGGGCGGGTGCCAACATGTCCAGGCACCGCTGGAGCATCACCGGGACGTGTCGACTCTGGCTCAAGTGGCCCTCTCAGGTCCGGCGGGCGGTACGTACCGCCGGGTCCCCGCCCGCTCGTGAAGGGGAGGCCTGCCGGCGCCGAGGCGTCAGCCGGCCGGGAGCGGGTGGGGGCCGAGCCGTACGTACGCGCCGCGCACGTGGGGGATCTCCGGCAACCACGCCGGAATCCGGGGATTCGCTGCAGCGGGGAGAGCCTCGCCTCCCGCTTCGCGTCACTTTAGTCCACGCTCTGTCGCGGTCAATCAACCGGCCTGCGCGTCGCGGCGGCGGTCGGGGATCAACCCGCGAACCGGTGATGATCACTCGTAAGGGCGCATTCCCGCCACGCTTGTGGGTTAGCTCACATTGAGGCGGGATGACGTTCTTTGTCCTGCCTCACAACAGGACCCGAACGCCGGTGACCAGTACCGTCGTCACCATGACGACTTCTGCATCGGTTCCCGCCGGCTCCGAGGACGCCATAGCCGGCGTCGGCACTGTCACCGACCGCCTCGTCGAGGCGAACGAGCGGTACGCGGCCGCCTTCAGCGACCCGGGCATGGACGCCCGCCCGGTCCTCCAGGTCGCCGTGGTGGCCTGCATGGACGCCCGGATCGACCTGCACGCCGCGCTCGGCCTGCGGCTCGGCGACTGCCACACCATCCGCAACGCGGGTGGCGTCGTCACCGACGACGTGATCCGCTCGCTCACCATCAGCCAGCGCAAGCTGGGCACCCGCAGCGTGATCCTCGTCCACCACACCGGCTGCGGCCTGGAGTCCCTCACCGAGGACTTCCGCACCGAACTGGAGGCGGAGGTCGGCCAGCGCCCGGCCTGGGCGGTGGAGTCCTTCACGGACGTCGACCAGGACGTCCGGCAGTCGATGCGGCGGGTACGCAGCTCGCCGTTCCTGCTCCACACCGACGACGTGCGGGGCTTCGTGTTCGACGTGCGGACGGGGCGGCTGCGCGAGATCGACCCGGCGTGACCGCCGCCCGGGGATCCCGTTCCATGGGATTCCCGGGCCCAGGGCGGAACAAATTGCTGTAAGACCCGACATATCGCGGCCAGTTGTCCACAGTCGAGTGACACGAATCGGTAACGGCGGCAAGAATGCGGGTGTGGCGTCGCGCGGAGCTGTTCACGCGTGGTGTCCGTGTTTCGGGGTGGGCCGGGTACGCATCGCAGAGCGTCGGCCCGTGGCAAAGAACGGGCCGAGGAGGGCCGGGTGACGACCTATGACGATCGAGCGAGCCTCACTGATCTGACTGCCACCGCGGATCGGATCCGCAGTGCGGTGGAAGAAGTGATCGAGGGCAAGCCCGAGGTCGTGCGGCTTTCGCTGACCGTACTGCTCGCCGAGGGGCATCTTCTGATCGAGGACGTCCCCGGTGTGGGCAAGACGATGCTGGCCAAGACGCTGGCACGGTCCATCGACTGTTCGGTGCGGCGTATCCAGTTCACGCCCGACCTGCTGCCCTCGGACATCACCGGGGTGTCCATCTGGGACCAGCAGCGCAGGGACTTCGAGTTCAAGCCGGGCGCGATCTTCGCCCAGATCGTGATCGGCGACGAGATCAACCGCGCCTCGCCGAAGACCCAGTCCGCGCTGCTGGAGTCGATGGAGGAGCGCCAGGTCACCATCGACGGGCAGACCTACGAGCTGCCCAGCCCCTTCATGGTGGTCGCCACGCAGAACCCGGTCGAGATGGAGGGCACCTACCCGCTTCCCGAGGCCCAGCGGGACCGCTTCATGGCCCGGGTCTCCATCGGCTACCCGAGCGCGGAGGCCGAGCTGCAGATGCTGGACGTGCACGGCGGGGTGAGCCCGCTGGACGACCTCCAGCCGGTGGCGCACGCGCACGAGATCGTGAAGCTGATAGAGGCGGTGCGCGGCGTCCACGTCGCCGAGACCGTCCGGCGGTACGCGGTGGACCTGGTCGCCGCCACCCGCAGCCACCCCGATCTGAGACTCGGCGCCTCGCCCCGCGCGACGCTGCACCTGCTGCGCGCCGCGAAGGCCTCGGCGGCCCTGAGCGGCCGGGACTACGCCCTGCCGGACGACGTCCAGGCCCTCGCGGCGGCCGTGCTGGCCCACCGTCTGCTGCCCACCGCGCAGGCCCAGCTCAACCGCCGCACGGCGGAGCAGGTGGTCCAGGAGATCCTGCAGAGCACACCGGTGCCCTCGGCCCCCCAGCAGAACGTCTTCGGCAGCCTGGGCCACGGGGCACAGGCGTACGGGCAGCAGCCGCCCCGGAGGCTGTGATGACCGCCCCGGCGGGGCCCGCTCCCGCCGACGCCGGCCAAGGCGACAAGGGCGGCCTGCGCACGGCCCTGGCCGGTCTGACCACGCGCGGCCGCTCCTTCCTCGCCGCCGGGGTCGCCGCGGCCGTCTGCTCCTACGTCCTGGGCCAGAGCGACCTGCTCCGGGTCGGGCTGCTGCTGGCCGCGCTGCCCCTGGTGTGCGCGACCGTGCTGTACCGCACGCGCTACCGGGTCGCCGGCAGCCGCAGGCTCTCCCCCGCGCGCGTGCCCGCCGGTGCCGAGGCGCGGGTCCATCTGCGGATGGACAACGTCTCCCGGCTGCCGACCGGTCTGCTGATGCTCCAGGACCGGGTGCCCTACGTACTCGGCCCGCGGCCCCGCTTCGTGCTCGACCGCGTGGAGCCGGGTGGCCGCCGCGAGGTGTCCTACCGCGTCCGCTCCGACCTGCGCGGCCGCTATCCGCTGGGCCCGCTCCAGCTGCGTCTGACCGACCCGTTCGGCATGTGCGAGCTGACGCGGTCCTTCTCGACGTACGACACCCTGACGGTGATCCCGCGCGTGGAGGCGCTGCCGGCGGTACGGCTGGCCGGCGAGGCGAAGGGGTACGGCGACGGGCGGCTGCGCTCGCTGGCGCTGGCCGGCGAGGACGACGTGATCCCGCGCGAGTACCGCCACGGCGACGACCTGCGCCGGGTGCACTGGCGCTCCACCGCCCGCCACGGCGAGCTGATGGTGCGCCGCGAGGAGCAGCCGCAGCGCTCCCGCTGCACGGTGCTGCTGGACACCCGGGGCGTCGCCTTCGCGGGAGCGGGTCCCGACTCGGCCTTCGAGTGGGCCGTCTCCGGCGCCGCGTCCGTGCTGGTGCACATGCTCGAACGGGGCTTCTCGGTGCGGCTGTCGACCGACACCGGCACCTCGGTGCCCGGCGACGGCGCGGACGGCTTCGCGGGCGCGAGCCAGGAGTCGGCGGACGCGGCCGGCCTGATGATGGACACCCTCGCGGTGATCGACCACTCCGACGGCATGGGTCTGTCGCGGGCCTACGACCTGCTGCGCGGCGGGCACGAGGGACTGCTGGTGGCCTTCTTCGGCGACCTGGACGAGAAGCAGGCCGCGGTGGCCGCCCGGATGCGCCAGCGCACCGGCGGCGCGGTCGCCTTCGTCCTGGACAGCGCCGACTGGGTGCGGGAGGCGACGGACCCGCCCGGCCCGCCGAACGGCAACGAGGACCGGCTGCGGATGCTGCGCGAGGCCGGATGGACGGCCGTGCGCGTCCCGAGGGGTGCCTCGCTGCACGACCTGTGGCGCCAGGCGGAGCGTGAGCGCAGCGGTGTCGTGGCGGCGGGCGGCGCGGCCGCCGGGGAGGGGTGGTCATGAGCGGGCAGGCGCGGATGGCACTGTGTGCCGCGGCGGCGACGCTGATGGCGTCGTGCGCCCTGCTGCCGCTGGTCGACCAGGTCTCGTGGTTCGTGCAGGCGGCCGTGCTGCTGGGGGTCCAGACGGGGGTGGGCGCGGCGGCCCGGCGGGTCCCGCTGGCGCGCCCGCTGACGGTGGCCCTCCAGGCACTGGTCACGCTGATGCTGCTGACCCTGCTCTTCGCCCCGGAGTACGCGGTCATCGGGGTGATCCCCGGCCCCGACGCCTTCGTGCACTTCGCCGACCTGCTCCGGCAGGGCACCCAGGACGTCGGGCGATACGCCATCCCGGCCCCGCTGTCCGTCGGCATCAAGCTGATGCTCGTCGGCGGTGTCGTGGTGATCGGGCTCGCGGTCGACGTACTGGCGGCGACCTTCCGCAGCGCCGCCCCGGCCGGACTCCCGCTGCTCGCGCTGTACTCGGTGGCCGCCGGACTGTCCGACGGCGCCGGCGGCTGGGTGTGGTTCCTGATCGCCGCGGCCGGCTATCTGATGCTGCTGCTCGCCGAGGGGCGCGACCGGCTGTCGCAGTGGGGCCGGGTGTTCGGCGGCGCGCAGCGAGGCCCGGGCCGCGAGCCCGCCGGCCCGGTGGCGCCGGTGCGCGCGGGGCGGCGGATCGGCGTGGTGGCGCTGGGCATAGCCCTGGCCGTACCGCTGGCCCTGCCCACCATGGACGGCGGCCTGCTGGACCCCGCCGGGACGGGCGTCGGCACGGGCAGCGGAGGCGGCGGCACGATCTCCGCGGTGAACCCGCTGGTGTCCCTGCGCGACAGCCTGAACGTCGAGGAGGACCGCACGGTCCTGACCCTGCGCACCAGCACGCGCCAACTCTCCAGCACGTATCTGCGGATCGTGTCCCTGGACGACTTCGACGGCACCACGTGGAAGCCCTCCCGGCGCAATATCGTCGCGGTGCCCGACGAACTCCCGACGCCCGTCGGCCTGGGCCCGGACATCCGGCGCGCCGAGGTCCGCACCCGTATCGCGGCCTCGGACTCCTACGCCCAGGACTGGCTGCCGATGCCGTATCCGCCGAGCGGGGTCGACGTCGACGGCAACTGGCGCTACGAGCCCGTCGGCATGACGCTCGTGGGTGACCACGGCCAGACCACCCGCGGCGCCACCTACGAGGTGACCAGCCTCGACGTGCAGCCGACGGCGGAGCAGCTGGCCTCGGCGCCGGCCCCGCCCACGGCGCTCCGGCGCGAGTTCACCCAGGTGCCGGAGTCCCTGCCGGGTGTCGTCCCGCGCACGGCCCGCGAGATCACGGCCGACGCGAAGAACCCTTACGAGCAGGCGGTCGCGCTCCAGGAGTACTTCGCGGTGTCCGGCGGTTTCACCTACGACACCGAGGTGCAGGCCGGCAGCGGCTCCCAGGCGATCGCCCGCTTCCTGCGGGACAAGCGGGGCTTCTGCGTGCACTTCTCCTTCGCCATGGCGTCGATGGCCCGCACGCTCGGCATACCGGCCCGGGTCGCCGTGGGCTTCGCGCCCGGGACGGCGCAGGCGGACGGCTCGGTGGCGGTGGGCCTGCGGGACGCCCACGCGTGGCCCGAGCTGTACTTCGAGGGCGTGGGCTGGACCCGCTTCGAGCCGACGCCGAACCGGGGCTCGACGCCCACGTACACCCAGCCGGAGGTGCCCAGCACGGTCCCCGACCTGCCGGAGGCCGCGCAGTCCGCGGACTCGGCTCCCTCGGCCCAGCCGTCCACGAGCGAGAGCTGCGTGCGGCAGGACGAGCGGGGTCAGTTGTGCGGCGGTGCGCTGCCGCTGGACCCGGGCGCCTCGGACGACGCGGGCCGGCCCTGGTACCGGACGGCGGGCTGGACGCTCCTGGTCGTGGCGCTGGTCGTCGTGCCCCTGCTGCCCATGCTGTGGCGGCTGAGACGGCGGTCGGTGCGACTGGCCTCGGCCCGGCACACCGGGTCCCCCGCCCCGGGTGGGCTCGGCCGCGGACGCCGTGGGAAGGGCGGTGACGACGGCGTCGCGGTGACCACCCTCGCCGTGGAGCCGGACGGGCGGTACGCCGCCGAGGCGGCCGCCGGGCATGTGCTGGCCGTCTGGCGCGAACTGACGGACACCGCCTGGGACTACGGCATCGCACCGGACGACGCGCTCACCCCGCGCAAGGCGGCCGCGCGGATCGTGCGGCTCGGCCATCTGGACGAGCCGACGTCCCGTTCGGTGCACCGCGTGGCCGGTGCCGTGGAGCAGGTGCTGTTCGCACGGGAACCGCGCGCCGAGGCCGGATTGACCGACGACGTGCACCAGGTGCGGGTGGCGCTGCGCTCCCGGGCGGGCAGGCGGACCCGGGTCCGCGCCGTCCTCGCACCACGCTCGGCGGTGCGTGCGCTCTGGGACCTCAACGAGCGGTGGCTGGCCGTGAAGGGGCGCGTGGCGACCGGCTGGGCGGCCGTCCTGGCACGGCGCCCGTTCGGCCAGCAGAGCGGCTGAGAGCCGGGGCAGGGCATCGCGAGGGGGCGGCACCCGGTCGGGTGCCGCCCC
>NZ_JBSFCI010000088.1:0-6856 GCF_053593375.1 Streptomyces sp. NPDC002309
GTGGAGCCCGAGGTCATACACGCCGCCGGAGAACTGGCGAACCTTCCTGGTCACAGTCACAGGATTACTATACACATGCCGCAGGTCTAGTGCGGCAGAAAGATGGGCTCAGGTGAACAGTGCAGATCCGAGTGCCCAGTTGAAGTCAGAGCAGCCCAGAGAAGCCATTCCCCACCCCGCTAAAGCGGGGCGTCCCCTGGCTAGGTTCTGATGGGACAGGTCGGCGCCCGCGCGGGCTCCCCGCTGACGTTGCTGCGTGAGCATCTCGACGCCCTGCGGGCACTGCTGCGAGGGGAGCGGCTCACCACCGAGGGGCGGTACGTCCAGCTCGACGACGTCGCCCTCGACTGGCCGCCGCGGGGCCCGGTCGAGGTCCTCGCCGGCGCCACCGGCCCGCGCACCCTCCAACTGTCCGGCGCGGCGGCGGACGGCACCGTCCTCACCTCGGAAACCTCCCCGGATGGCGTACGCCGGGCCCGCCGGCTCATCGACAAGGGGCGGACGTCGGCCGGCCGCACCGACCCGCACCGCGTCGTCGTGTACCTCCTCGCCGCCACCGGCCCCGGCGCCTCGGACCGCCTGCGTGCCGAGCTCACCGCCGAGGGCCTCGCCGACGTCCCCGACCTCGGTGTCGCCGGGGACGCGGCGACCGTCGCCAAGGCCGTCGAGCAGCTCGCCGAGGCCGGCGCCGACACGGTGATCCTCCAGCCCACCGGCGACGAGCCCGATCCCGAGGGCTTCGTCCGCTTCGCCGCCGAGGAGGTCGGGCCCCTGCTCGCGTAGCCGCGGGCGTCACGCGGCCGGGCGGTGGCCGTCGGCCCGTCGTCCCGCCGATTCCGGCTTCCGCACGGCATCCGTGTGCCCCGGGTGCCCGGCGGTCTCCTCGATCAGGCGGGCGATCAGCCGGCGCCAGGGGCAGGAGCCCCTCCGCCGCTCCGGGCCCCATGGGTCGTCCGGGAGCGGCGCGTACGTCCGCCCGGGTGAAACCGCCGGCGCGGACGCCGCCCGGCGGTCCGGCCACCGACACCCCCCGCGCCTGCGCCTCGCGCAGGCGGTCATGTCGGCGACGACGGTGGCGGCGACGTCGGCGACCGGAGTAACGGCCGTCGCCCGATTGGCCGGGAACCGCCGCTCGGGTCGTCGTGTCCCGGTCCCACCCCAGGCGGTCCCTTTGCTCTTCGCGGCCAGGGCCGGGCGCCACGGCGCGACGAGGTCGGACGCGGTCCTCTTCGGCACGGAGCCGAGACGATCCGCGAGGAACCCGTCCGCCCGCGCGGACGGACGGCGGCAGGCAGGGCCAGGGTTTTCCACATTGTTATCGCAGATCACTCGCGTCACCCCTGACTCATCACGTAAGTTCAGACCAAGGGAATTCGCGTCAGCAAAGCTGCGCGGGCGGTACCGCGCGGTGGAGGGGGCTGCGCGGTGCCCTGGAAGCGTTTCCAGGCGTCAAGTCGCCGCCCGTCGGGGGGTCCCCCGCGAGAGGGACGCCCGAAAAGTCCTGTGTGCCCCCCGTGAACCAGCCATGAAGAGGCTGTGAACCAGGCATTCCGCGGCCATCGGGGCGTCGCCGGGCGATTCCGGAGAGTAGTTGTCTCGCGCCGATGCACGCGGCATCCCTTACGAAGGGTTATGGTGGAAGCCCCCCCTCGGGCCGGTCCGTCTCCCCCCCCACGGACCGGCCCGTTTTTTGCCTCAACACCCCTCGGGGGCGCTCCCTTGGCGCGGGAGTAGGCTGCGCCCGCGGGGACCGCCATGCGGACAGGGGGTCGCGCTCGGCCGCACCTGTCCGATCCGTACGGAGGGGCTGACAATCACGTGAACCTGCGCGACAAGCTGCGCAGCCTGCTGGTCAGGCTGTACGCACGCCGGGTGGAAGGTCACCTGGACCACGCCCAGGTGCCCAAGCACATCGGCGTCATCGTGGACGGCAGCCGGCGCTGGGCGAAGGCCGCCGGTTCCTCTCCCGTCGACGGCCACCGTGCCGGTGCGGAGAAGATCGAGGAGTTCCTCGGCTGGTGCACCGAGACGGACGTGGAGGTCGTCACCCTCTGGCTGCTGTCGACGGACAACTTCAACCGTCCGCAGGACGAGTTGGTCCCGCTGCTCGGCATCATCGAGGACGTCGTGCGGTCCCTGACCGCGGACGGACGCTGGCGGGTCCACCACGTCGGCACCCCCGACCTGCTGCCCTCCCCGATGCAGAGCGCGCTCAAGGAGGCCGAGGAGGCCACGGCGCACGTCGAGGGGATACTGGTCAACGTCGCCATCGGTTACGGGGGCCGGCAGGAGATCGCCGACGCCGTCCGCTCGATGCTGCTGGACGCCGCCGACAAGGGCCGGTCGGTGGAGGAGATCGCCGAGGCCGTGGACGTCGACATGATCGGCCGCCACCTCTACACCGGTGACCAGCCCGACCCCGACCTCGTCATCCGCACCAGCGGAGAGCAGCGGCTGTCCGGTTTCATGCTGTGGCAGACCGCTCACTCGGAGTACTACTTCTGCGAGGTCTTCTGGCCGGCCTTCCGCAAGGTCGACTTCCTGCGCGCCCTGCGCGACTACGCGGCGCGCCATCGACGCTACGGCGGCTGACGCAGCCGTCCCGCCCCTTCGGGCGTAGAGCGCTTCACACGGAGTTCACCGGCGCGCCGTCATATGCCTTGGCATGGCGGCGCGTTTTCGAGGGCATAAAGCAACCAGGTCGACGCCCGAACCACGGGTGTCGGATCTCAGCGGACGGCACGGGGCCGTCCGCCCGGGAGGCCCTTTGCACCAGCCCGATCGTGCGGTCACAGCACGGACGAAGCGGCGAGGGGCCGGTTTCCGGCCCGTGCATCGCGGCCGGCAACCGGTCCAGACCGTCTCCGTCGCTCCCCGACCTCATCCGAGGGGGTACGTCCTTCCGTGGTGACCAGCACAAAGCGCCACAAGCCCGACCGGCGCACCTATGTTCTCGACACCAGCGTCCTGCTGGCGGACCCGAACGCTTTGAACCGCTTCGACGAGCACGAAGTCGTGCTGCCGGTCGTGGTGGTCACGGAGCTGGAGGCGAAGCGGCACCATCCCGAACTCGGCTACTTCGCGCGGCAGGCGCTGCGTCTGCTCGACGACTACCGCGTGCGGTACGGCCGTCTGGACGCCCCCATCCCGACCGGGGACCTCGGCGGCACCCTCCGTGTCGAGCTCAACCACTCGGACCCCAGTGTGCTGCCGACCGGCTACCGCCTGGGGGACAACGACTCCCGTATCCTCGCGGTCGCCCGGAACCTCCAGGCCGAGGGGTTCGATGTCACCGTCGTGTCGAAGGACCTCCCGCTGAGGATCAAGGCGTCCTCGGTGGGTCTGCTCGCCGAGGAGTACCGGGCGGAACTCGCCATCACGGACTCCTCCGGCTGGACCGGAATGTCCGAACTGACCCTGCCCGGTGAGCAGGTGGACATCCTCTTCGAGGAAGGCCGCGTCCATGTCCCGGAAGCCGTGGGGCTGCCCGTCCATACTGGCCTGACCATTCAGTCCGAGCGCGGAAAGGCGCTCGGCAGGGTGACGCCGGAGGGCAACGTCCGGCTGGTGCGCGGCGACCGGGAGGCGTTCGGCATCAAGGGGCGCAGCGCGGAGCAGCGCATCGCGCTGGACCTGCTGCTCGACTCCGACGTCGGGATCGTCTCGATGGGCGGCCGGGCCGGCACCGGCAAGTCGGCGCTGGCGCTGTGCGCGGGCCTGGAGGCGGTCCTGGAGCGCCGTCAGCACGAGAAGATCATGGTCTTCCGCCCGCTGTACGCGGTGGGCGGGCAGGAACTCGGTTATCTGCCGGGTTCCGAGGCCGAGAAGATGAGCCCCTGGGCGCAGGCGGTCTTCGACACGCTGTCCGCGGTCACCAGCCGCGAGGTCATCGAGGAGGTCACCGCGCGAGGGATGCTGGAGGTGCTCCCGCTCACCCATATCCGCGGACGCTCGCTGCACGACGCGTTCGTGATCGTGGACGAGGCGCAGTCGCTCGAGCGGAATGTCCTGCTGACCGTTCTGTCCAGGATCGGCGCCAATTCACGGGTCGTTCTCACCCATGATGTGGCACAGCGGGACAATCTGCGGGTCGGGCGATATGACGGCGTGGTCGCCGTCGTCGAGAAACTGAAGGGACATCCCCTTTTCGCCCATGTGACCCTGACACGGTCCGAGAGGTCCCAGATCGCGGCACTTGTGACCGAAATGCTGGAGGAGGGGGCGATCTGACCCGGCGCCCCATCACGGGCCCTGGACGCGGTAGTTGGCGCCGTTCGGCGAAGGCGAAGAGCCTAGTCGGGCGGCGCCTTCGCGCGTCACCGTTTCTCGAAATCCCCAGGGCCAAACCGCATGTGAGCTTTCACACGCAACTCGGAATTGCCTTGCGGTGTCGGGTTACGGCAGAGTCTCACTCCTGTCAGGCCCCGCATACGACACATCTGTACCCCCAGCGGTATGGCACCACAGGAGCACCACACCTAACTCCATAGCGTCGTCGTATGCCGCCCGAGCACCATGCGGCACTCCCCTCGCGGGAGTTGCCCACCGGGCCCGTGTCTCCCGTGACCCGCAGTTGGGGAGGCCAGTGTCAGTGGGCACGATTGCGTCCGCCAGGGTCACCGAGCGGGCGATGCTGGAAGGAAACCGTGTGAGCCGGATTTCGGTCCGGGGATTCGCAGTGGCCTCGGCCACCGCGGTCACCGCTGTCGGAAGCGTTGTCGGCGTTGCCTCGGGCAGCGTGGCGCAGCCCAATGACGCCGAGGCGGCGGCAACCGACCTGACGCTTCTCGCTGACATCCCCGCGGGCCAGCAGGCGCAGGTGCAGACCGCTTCCCTGACGCAGCAGGCCGACGTCCAGGCCATCGCGGCGGACGCGAGCGCCAAGAAGGAAGCCGAGGAGGCCGCGCGCAAGGCCGCCGCGGAGTCCGCGATCGCGAAGAAGGAAGCCGCCGAGAAGGCGGCCCAGGAAGCCAAGGAGCGCGAGGAGGCGGAGGAGGCGGCGAGCCGTTCCGCCACCCGGGACGCCTCCAGCTTCGCGGTCAAGAGCTCGTACTCCATCTCCGAGATCCAGTCGATGGCTGCCGCGATGGTGCCGGGCGACCAGTTCCAGTGCTTCAGCAACATCGTGGACCACGAGTCCGACTGGAACTACCTGGCGGTCAACCCCTCCTCGGGTGCCTACGGCCTCTTCCAGGCGCTGCCCGGATCCAAGATGTCCTCCGTGGGGTCCGACTGGCAGACCAACCCGGCCACCCAGATCAAGTGGGGCCTGAACTACATGAACGACCGTTACGGCAGCCCCTGTGGCGCCTGGTCGTTCTGGCAGGCCAACCACTGGTACTGAGCCCGGCCGCGTAGCGTCCCGCTCGACTTCCCCGAGCCCCTCACCGTCCTTCGGTGAGGGGCTTCGGCCATGTACGGTCTGACGGGACCGCTCCGGAGGGGGGAGTGGTGGGGACAGTCGGGGGAAGAGGACGGATCATGTCGCGAGTGCCAGGGTGGCTCGGCCGGGCCGGCACCCGGCTGGCCGAGATGGGACAACGCTGGGAGGAACGCCGGGCCGAGGCGGAGCGCGCCCATGGCGCGCCGGAGCCGGAGCCCGAGGAGCCGGCCGGGGTGGCGGGCTCCTCTCCCCTCTACCCGCGTGACGTCCCGGCCGGTCCCCGTCCCGACCCGGCGCAGGCCGTGCCGTGGGGCATGCGGGTCGCGGCGGAGGCCGGATGGCGGCTGCTGGTGCTGGCGGGCACCCTGTGGGTGCTGATGCGGGTCATCACCGCCGTGCAACTGGTCGTGCTGGCCTTCGTGGCGGCGCTGCTCATCACCGCGGTGCTGCAGCCGACGGTGGCGCGGCTGCGGCGGTACGGGGTGCCCCGCGGGCCGGCCACGGCGATGACGGCGATCCTCGGCTTCGTGGTGATGGGGCTGATCGGATGGTTCGTGACCTGGCAGGTCATGGAGAACATCGACAACCTCTCCGACCAGGTGCAGGACGGCATCGACGAGTTGCGGCGATGGCTGCTCGACAGCCCCTTCCACGTCACCGACAAGCAGATCAACGAGATCGCCGAGAACCTGCGGGAGGCGGTCGGGGCCAACACCGATCAGATCACCACGGCGGGACTGGAAGGCGTGACGGTCGTCGTCGAGACGCTGACCGGAATCGCGCTCGCGGTGTTCTCGACGCTGTTCCTGCTCTACGACGGCCGGCGGATCTGGGAGTGGACGCTGAAGCTGGTGCCGGCGGCGGCGCGCCCGGGGGTCGCCGGGGCCGGTCCCCGGGCCTGGCAGACGCTCACGGCGTATGTGCGCGGCACGGTGATAGTGGCGCTGATCGACGCGATCTTCATCGGCCTCGGCATCTACTTCCTCGATGTGCCGATGGCGGTCCCGCTGGCCGTGTTCATCTTCCTCGGAGCCTTCATCCCGCTGGTGGGCGCGGTGATCTCCGGGGCCCTCGCGGTGGTGGTCGCGCTGGTCACCCAGGGCGTGTTCACGGCTGTGATGACGCTGGTCGTGGTGCTCGCGGTGCAGCAGATCGAGGGCCACATCCTGCAGCCGTTCATCCTCGGCCGGGCGGTGCGGGTGCATCCGCTGGCGGTGGTGCTGTCGGTCGCGGCGGGCGGCATGGTCGCGGGCATCGGCGGCGCGGTGGTCGCGGTGCCGCTGGTGGCGGTCACCAACACCGTCGTCGGCTATCTGCGCGCGTACTCACTGGAACGCGTCGTGCGCCAGTCCCCGCGCCCTCATGGGGCCACGGCGTCGGACGCCTCCCCGGCGACACCCACCGACCCACCGGCTCCGGCCGGCTGAGACCCGTGACGCGTCGAGGCCCCGTCCACCGATCGGTGGACGGGGC
>NZ_JBSFCI010000089.1:0-6800 GCF_053593375.1 Streptomyces sp. NPDC002309
GCTCTTCCAGGTGATGCTCGCTCTGCAGAACACCACCCACGCCGAACTCGACCTGCCCGGTATCCACACCGAACCCCTGCCCACCGGCGAACCGGCAGCGAAATTCGACCTGTTCTTCGCCCTCAATGAATCCTTCCGAACCGACACCGAGGCCGACCCCCGTATCGGCACCGGTGATCGCCCGGCCGGTCTGTACGGTGGTATCGACTACGCCCTTGACTTGTTCGACCGCGAGACGGTGGAGAACCTGGCCGAACGCTTCGTGCGCGTCCTGGACACCGTCACCAGGGAACCGCACCAGCGGGTCAGCGTGGTGGAGTTGCTGTCGGATGAGGAACGGCACCGGCTTGTGGTCGGTTGGAACGACACCGTCCAGGAGGTGACCGGGGCGGCGCTGCCCGAGCTGTTCCAGGCCCGGGCTGTCAAGCATCCTGATGCGGTCGCCGTGGTCTTCGACGGTGCTGAGGTGACTTATGCGGAGCTCGACGAGCGGGCGAACCGGCTTGCCCGGTTGCTGATCCGTCGCGGTATCGGACCCGAGAGCATCGTCGGCCTGGCCGTGCCTCGCTCGGTGGACCTGATCGTCGGTCTGCTGGCGGTGCTGAAGTCGGGCGCGGGTTACCTGCCGATCGATCCGGAGTACCCGGCCGAGCGGATCGCCTTCATGCTGGCCGACGCCGACCCCTCGCTGACGCTGACCACCACAGCTGTCGCCGGGCGCCTGGCCACCGTGTCCACGCTCCTGCTGGACGACCCTGCGGTCGTCGCCGAACTCGGCGCACTGCCGGCCGATGACTTCGGCGATGCGGAGCGGACCGGCCCGCTGCTGCTGCAGCACCCCGCGTACCTGATCTACACCTCGGGCTCGACCGGGCGTCCCAAGGGTGTGGTGATGACCTGCGGCGCGTTGGTCAACCTGTTGTCCTGGCACGCTTCTGCCCTCCCCGCCGAGGCCGGTTCGCGGGTCGCTCAGTTCACGGCGATCAGCTTCGACGTCTCGGCCCAGGAGATCCTCTCGGCGCTCTTGGACGGCAAGACCCTTGTGGTGCCGGACGAAGAGATCCGGCGTGACCCGGAAGAGTTCGCGGCATGGCTGAGGGAGCAGAGGGCCACCGAGCTGTACGCCCCCAACATGATGGTGGACGCGCTCGGTGAGGCCATGGCGGAGCAGGGCACGGACCTGCCGTCGCTTCGTCATGTTTCCCAGGCCGGCGAGGCACTCGTGCTCGGTGACCGAGTCCGCGATCTGTGCGGGGCGACCGGGGCGGTTCTGCACAACCACTATGGTCCGTCCGAGACTCATGTGGTCACCGCCTATACCCTGCCGGCGGACCCGGCGGCATGGCCCGGGGGAACCGCGCCGATCGGCCGTCCTGTGTGGAACACCCGGGTCTACGTCCTCGACCCGGCTCTGCGGCCGGTGCCGGTGGGTGTCGCGGGTGAGCTGTACGTCTCCGGCGCCCAGTTGGCCCGCGGCTACCACGCCCGGCCGGGGCTCACCGCCCAGCGCTTCGTCGCCGACCCCTTCACCCTGGGGGAGCGGATGTACCGCACCGGCGATCTGGCCCGCTGGAACGCCGGGGGACAGTTGGAGTACCTGGGCCGTACGGATGACCAGGTGAAGGTGCGTGGGTTCCGTATCGAGTTGGGTGAGGTCGAGGCCGCGCTGAGCGCGCATCCGTCCGTGTCCCAGGCGGCGGTGATGGTGCGTGAGGACCGCCCCGGTGACAAGCGCCTGGTCGGCTACCTCGTACCCCACAGCGGCGGCAGCAGCACCACCGGGGTTGACCTGGCTGCCCTGCGGGCGCATCTCGGCGCGATGCTGCCGACGTACATGGTGCCGTCCGCGCTGGTGGTCCTGGACAGGCTGCCGCTGACGGTGACCGGGAAGCTGGATCGACGGCAGCTTTCCGCGCCGGACTATGCGCGGTCCGCGCTCAGCCGGGAACCCGCCTCCATCCAGGAGGAAGTCCTGTGCAGAATTTTTTCCGAAGGGCTGAATGTTCCTCACATCGGAGTGGAGGACAACTTCTTCGAATGTGGTGGACATTCACTTCTGGCGGTCAAGCTGGTGAGCCGGATTCGTTCGATCATGGGCGTCGACGTCTCGCTCCAGATGTTGATGCAAGCGCCCAGTGTCGCAGGACTTGCTCATCGGCTCAGCCTTCCCACGATGACGGACTCGCTCCGTACGCTTCTTCCCATAAGGACGCACGGAAGCCGGCCACCCCTCTTCTGTGTCCACCCGCGATCCGGGTTGAGCTGGTGCTTCGCGCCTCTGGCCGGGTTCGTACCCTCTGACATCCCCTTGTACGGCCTGCAGGCGCGGGACGCTGACGGTTCGGGTGAGTTGCCGGCGTCCATCCGGAAAATGGCGGAAGAATACGTCGAAGAGCTGCGTACCGTGCAGTCGTCGGGTCCCTACCATCTGCTCGGGTGGTCAATGGGCGGCCGCGTTGCTCAGGAGATGGCCGTACAACTGCAGGAAGACGGCCAGGAAGTGGCACTCATCATCATGGGAGGCTATGCGCCCGCCCCGTCCGACGCGCTGACCATGGACGAGACCGGCGCGGAGTCCGCGGATCCTGCCGGTGAGGCGAGCCAGGAACGTGGCGGCAAAAGCCATGACGATCATACGGATGCGGGAGAGGTGTTCGACGAGTCGCCTTCCCTCCGTGATCTCGCCGGACTTCCTGACTACTTCCGCAGCGAGATCTCAGAAGAAGAAGCGGAAGTCAGGGCGAGGATCATTGCAAATAACACCCGCATCTATGTGAAACACTATCCTCGCAAATTCCGCGGCGATCTTCTCTTTATTTCGTCGGACGAGCTCGAGGACGGTTCTGGTCGCATCATGTGGCAGCCCTATACTTCCGGCCGAATAAGCGAGTCGCGATTGCCTTGCACTCACGACGAAATGGCAGATCCCCCCATGCTCTCTCTGCTTTGGGATTCAATCGCCGCTTGGCTGTCCACGGCAGAGGACAGAGGATAGCTCGGTTGAAAAGGCGCCGAACAGTCGTTGGTCGAGGTTGAGCTTCCTCGCGTTTCCATCATGTGTGACGGAAAGGATTGAATAATGACGAACCCCTTTGAGGACCAGGACGCGAACTATCTTGTTCTGAAGAACGAGGAGGGCCAGTTCTCGCTCTGGCCCACATTTGTCGACGTGCCGGCCGGGTGGGAGTCGGTCTACGGAGAAGCGGCGCGGCAGGCATGCCTTGATTTCATCGAGAACACCTGGACCGACATGCGCCCCAAGAGCTTGATCGACGCCATGAACGCCGGCTGAGCCGGGGCGGGGGACTGGCGCGGTCGATGATGCTCCGCGTCCAGTCCCTGCCGCTCCGAACCGGACCTGCACTTCTCCGGCATCCGGCTCCGGGACATCGTTCACCGGCTGCTGAGCTTGAACTCGTTTCGGCTGGGGCCGTCTCGGCCGACGGCCGTCGTGCCCCGGCGGGGCGAGGTGGCCCCTGTGGGCCGGCCCGAGGGACCGTGAGGCTACTCTGCTGGGCGCTGCGGCCTCGGCTGTCGCTCACCCACGATCCGCCCGCGAGGAGCACGTCCGATGGCTCGCACCACCCCGCCGCGTCCTCTCGACGTCGAGGCCCTGTTCCCCGAGTTGGCCCTCTACCGGAAGCATGCCATCAGGCTGCATCCGCGTGTCGGCGACCCGAGCGCACGGGACAGCTCGCTCGGCGGGCCCGTGCTGTGGCCGCGTTCGCAGCCCTGGCCGCTCTGCGAGGACGATCACCCGCGCTCGGCGTTCTCCCCACCGGAACAGGGGCCGATCCCCCTCGTTCCGATCCTTCAACTCTTCGCCGGCGACGTGCCTGACCTGGCCTTCCCGAACGGCACCAATGTGCTGCAAGTGTTGTGGTGCCCCTTCGATCACGAGCACGGTCACGTTCCGCGTCCCGAGATCTTCCGGTGGGACAGCTCCCAGGACGACGTCGAACCGGCTGACCCGCCGCGCCCCGTCGGCGCTGACAGCGACTACCTTGCGGATCGGTGTGTCCTGCACCCGGAACCCGTTACCGACTACCCGAACTGGGATCTACCGGAAGAGGTCGCGGACGCACTCGAATCGAGGTTTGAGGAGCTTGAAGAGGAAACGGGCTGGTCGTACTGGTCCCACCTCTCCGTGGCCGAAGGAATCAAGGTCGGTGGCTACCCGACCTGGACGCAGGAACCGAACTGGCCGACATGCCCGACGTGCGGCCGACGCATGGAGCATCTGCTGACCCTCAGCAGCGCCGAGTTCGACGGCGAAAGTTGGCTGACCTGGCTGCCCGTCGAGGACACCCCGGCCACGGGCACGATCTGGGACCTGCCCTACGAGGAACGGAGGCAGATCCAGCGCCCGCCTGGGCTCATGCTCGGCGACATGGGTGGTATGTATCTGTTCGAATGCCCGAGGTGCCCCGAGCGGCCCTTCGCCTATCGATCCGACTGCTCCTGACCGCTGTGGCGCCGGCCCTGGCAGTATGTACTGCTTCCCCGACTGAGCTTTTTCAGAGTGACCACTGATCGAGTGATGGCTGGGCCGAAGCACGCTGGTTGCCACATGGGCAGGCTTACTGTCGATGTGGCCGAGGCTGCATGCGTTGGACTTGACCGGCTGAACACCGCTGCCATCGAAGCTGGTTGAGGCGGCCAGGGGTTGTCAGTGACTGGTGACAGGATCACCGACATGGTTTTCGTACGCACTACTCCGTCGCGGCCCGTGGACGTGACCGCGGTCTTTCCCGAGCTGGCGCCGTTGGCACGTCCTGCGATTCGGCTGCACCCTCGTCCCGGGTCGCCTTCGGCCGGGGAGAGCTCGGTAGGGGGGCCGTTGCTGTGGCCGGCGGAGGAGCCATGGCCGCACTGTGAAGCCTCGCACCTGCACGTGGACAGCGGGTTCCGCCAGTCGCCTGCCGACGTGCGGCTCATGAGGCGCAGGCAGGCCCGGTGGCACCGTGATCACGATGGTCGTGGTGGGATGACGCCCGAGGAGGAGGCGATCAAGGAGCGGAACGCCGCGAGGCTCACGGAGCGGCTCGACGCCGACCCTCCGCCCGCGGACTGCCCGGTCCCCATGCTGCCCGTGGCCCAGCTGTATCTGCGCGACATACCCCTGCTGCAGCCGCCCGGACAGGCCGATCTGCTCCAGGTCCTCTGGTGCCCCTACGACCACGATCCGCATCACAAACCGTCGACCGCACTGTTCTGGCGGTCCGCCGCCGAGGTCGTCGACATCCTCGCCACACCGCCCGAACCGTACGAGGTGAACGATGACGGCTATCTGCCGGAGCCGTGCGTGCTGGCACCGGAAGCGATCACCGAGAACCCCAACAGCCTCGATCTGAGCCCGCAGATGCTGGTGATGGTGGAGGACTGGAGCAGATGGCAGGCGGCCGGCGTCGACGTGGACAGCTCCGAGCACGCGGACTGTCCGCGGGACTTCTATGACGTCCATCTGGCTGACGCGCCCGGCTGGAAGGTCGGCGGCTGGCCTCCGTGGGGCCGCACCGACCCCAACCCCCGATACTGCACTGTCTGTGATGTGCAGATGGTACCGCTGCTGACCATCGCCTCCTACGAATGGGACGGCGGTGAGGGACACAGCTGGGCACCTCACGAAGAACAGGCCGCCGCCTACGCCGCCAACACCACCGGTCATTGCTGTGGCCAGGACCCCTCGCAGCCGACCAAGGTCGAAGTCGGCAGCACCGACAACATGCAGATCTACGTCTGCCCGGCCGCCCCTGAGCATCCGCACACCGACCTGATCCAATGAGCTGCCGGGCCTGTCACGCACCCTCCGCAGCCGGTGACAGAAGTGCCGCCGCGTCAGGGTGTGTGACAGACCGCTCGCCTCACGGCGGCGGGTCCCGCAACGCACGAGGCTTCTGTGCCGTTGGGGGAGGTGTTCGAAGTCCCAACCCGTCTGCACAGAAGCCTCGTTGGTTCCCCATCCTGCCGCACTCGACCTGCCGCACGCGCTGGTCGAGTGGATCACCATGCTCATCGTCACCCGTGAGGGTGACCGCCGCTGCAAGCTTCCACCGCACAAGCGGGCCCTGATCACGCTGGTGTACCTGCGCAAGCACGACACCCTCGCACAGATCGCCGCAGGCTTCGGCATCTCGGTGGGCACCGCCCACGCCTACATCCGCAGGGTGGTCGACCTGCTCGCGGTGCGGGCATCCGGCCTGCTCAAGGTCCTGCGTGAAGCCGACCCGGACTTCGTCCTGCTCGACGGCACCCTCGCCGCATGCAACCGCCTGGGCGATGGCCGGGCCGACTACTCCGCCAAACACCGACGCCACGGGGTGAACGTCCAGGTCGTGACCGACCCAGCCGGCCGGGTTCTGTGGTTTTCACCCGCCCTGCCAGGCCGGACCCACGACCTGACCGCGGCCCGCACCCACCGGATCATCCGGATCTGCGAACGCCAGGGCGTCCCGGTCCTCGCCGACCGCGCCTACCTTGGAGCCGGCCCCTGGATGACGACACCGGTCAGACGCCCACCCGGTCGTGACCTGTCACCGACCCAGCTCACCGTCAACCGCGCGCTGTCGGCAACACGGGCACCAGTCGAGCGTGGCGCGGCCCGCCTGAAGTCCTGGCGGATCTTCCATCACGCGCGCTGCAGCCCAAATCGAGTGTCGTCAATCGCGGCTGCGGTCCTCACCCTGGAGCGGCAACGCTGAAAGAGCTCCCTACGTTGTTCCGTGGGACGCGGTGAGCCCCTCGTATGGTTCATCCACCCAGGGGTGCTGGGTGTGGTTCAAAAGGCTCTGCCGCTTGTG
>NZ_JBSFCI010000090.1:0-6193 GCF_053593375.1 Streptomyces sp. NPDC002309
CCCTTCCCTCATGCCTCCGCACCAGCGATCTCACCCGATCCAGGGCCCCGTTCGAAGCCGACCGAGCACGCGAGCGGATAGAGAACAGCCAGTTAGGTTGTGGGCTGTCTGTGGCTGCTCCGGGGGCGGGGCAGGGGGGCGTCCGCAGGTGGTGCAGGTACCCGTCCAGCACCTCAGCAGGTCCTGGAGAACGTCGAGGACCTGGTAGAGGGTCAGGCCGGTGTGCGGACTTTTGGGTCGAGCCGCCTGAGGGTGAGGAATGCCTGAGCGGCGGTGACGAAGGTGACGTGGTGGCGCCAGGTGCGGCCCTCGGCCGGCGAGACCCACGTGCTGTTCTTCACCGAGACCGAAGCCCGCGAGTGGGCCACCAGAGGCAAGAAGGCCGCCGACGGCCCGAACCTCGCAGCCCTTCCCGTGCAGGCCAGCCCGGTGCGGATGCAGAAGCCGCCCACGTCCGACACTCAACCCGCTGCCGTGCCCGCGGACCCGCTTGCCGACGCCTGGAGCACCACGCCGACCAACGGCGGCGCCCGACCCGGCCTCGGCTCCGGCCGCCGACCCAGCGGCGACGTCGCCGGCGGCCCCGGTCGACGACCACCAGGCGGTGGGCTACGCGACGCCGCCGAACACCACCTGCCTTACACCCTCGCCGCGCTGCGCTACGCCTGCGTGTGCCAGGGAGCGGGGGCCGCCGGTGCGAGTGCGGTCGCAGCTTCGACAACGCCCCGCCCTCAGATCCAGGGTCCGGTAGGCCGGTTGTCCTGATCCGCCCCCGAGTTAGCTTGGCCCTGGGATGATCAGGCCGCTACTGGACAGCAGCGAAAGGTGAGGGGGAGCGCGGTGTGGGACTACTCGGAACTCAGCGCGGAGGCACGCAAGCTAGGAGGCCCTGATGCCCTACGGGCGGCCTACGTCCAGCTCGGGCGGCGGCTAGGCCAGCGGCGAGCCTTCATTCTTGGTGCCCTTGCCGTCGGCGTGCCGGTGGCTGGGTGGAAGGTCTTGAAGGACTACCGCGGCTGCCGCGCCGTTGCCGCTTCCCAGGCCACGGTCGTGACCTCCGAGGCCGCGCCCGCGACGGAGGAGGCCGTAGTCGCCGAGGCGGAGGCTGTACTCACGGCCGTCGACGTCGCGCCGGTGGTCGATGAGCCGGAGCCGGAGACGGAGCCCGCGGCCGAGTCCTCACCCTCGGCCACCGCAGCCCAGTCCACCCCAGCGGCTGGCGGACACTTCAGCGCGTAGGGGTGCGAACGCCCCAGCGCTGACTGCCGGGAAGGGCCACGCTAAGACTCCTCGGTCCTACCTCGCGCAGTGCACCGGCCATCCGACCGGGGCCTCCCGGTACGGGCGCAGCTTCGGCAGCAGCTCGGTGAGCGGGGGAGGACGCTAGTAGCCTCCCCTACTCGTCTTCGTCGACCCCCTTTCTCAAGTTGCGGAAGGGGTCCGGAACGCCAGGGCGTTCGCTCCGACCATGGGATCGTCGGCACTGGCGGCTGCCCGCTGCGCGGTGGCGTAGTGGCGTTCGGCGGCGGCTGACGGTCACGTCTGGATGGGCCGTGGACGGGGGAAGAGCGTGAATCGTTCCGGAGCGAACCCCTCCAGACCGGTGAGCGAGATGCGATCGGCGTTGTAGAGGTGGATCTCCACGTTCATAAGGGACTGGAGAGGGGCTAGATCGTAGGCAACGTCTGCGAGAGCGTTGATCCTTAGCTGCTCAAGATTCGGAAACCGGTCCGGGATCAGGTCGAGGCGGATGTCGGACCGAGACACAGAGAGCCCGAGACGATTGACGGTGGCCATGAGGGGGGCGTTGGCGAAGTCGGCGTCGGTGACCTGAAGGCCGGTCAGCTGAGGCAGCTCCGCGAGCTCGGCCCATTCCACTACGTCCATAACATGGTTGACGACAACGTCTTCGAGCATGGCCCAGTGGGTGATGCCGGTGATGGAGGCCTCAATCTGGCCGCCGAGCCAAAGCCTTGTGAGAGTTGGCGAGGCGGGCAGGGTATGCAGCGTTCTCCACGGCAGGACGGTATAGACCAGCAGTTCACGCAGCTGTGGGAGATTGTTGAGCGCCTGGAAGGAGAAACCCTCAGGCAGGTCCAGCAGGTTCAGCTCCTGGAGGGGCAGTCCGGCGAGATGGTGTAGGCCGTCGACGGGTGTCGAGGGGCCAAGAGCCAACGAGCGCAGCGCGGCCAGAGACCGAACGAACGACAGACTGTGCAGCGAGGGCTCCTCCACGCCCCGGAGAGATAGGGATGTGGTGTGTTCCGGGGAAAGATGCTCGAGGATCTCTGACGGGGTGAGTGCCAGCTCGAACGAGATGAGTTCGATCGGTGTCAGCAGCGGGAGAGCGTCAAACTGCGCACGAGTCCGGACGGTGACATGCAGGCGATCCCGGACAAGGCGGAGGATGTCGCGGGCGTAATCGGCTGCCTCAAAGTTGGTCCAGCCCAGCATCAGTTCGTGGCGCGGCACCGAGGGGGCGACAGTCGGGACGAAATGTTGCAGGTACGCATAAGCTTGGTCGCCGCCCATGGCTGCGGCAGTGCGGAACACGGCAATGATCTCGTCTTCGGGCAGTCCGTCGGCGGTGGGTGGCAGTAGGTCCAGAATGCCGGGACCCAGCGCGGACAGGGTGTTTGCTTCCTGGATAGTGCGGGGCGGCATCAGGGCTGTGGCGCGCGCCGTGACCTTATGGCGCGTGTCGGGGGCGACTTCGGTGGCGTAGTGCATGCTGGCGGCCGCCAGGAGGTGCAGCCTGGGCCGGTGCTCGTTCTCAGCATCACCGCGTTCAATGAGGCGGCGTAGCAGATCTGCGCTTTCAACAGGCCTGGCGTGGGCGACGGCCATGCGTATGACGTCCTCCCACTGGTCGTCATGGGCATTGTTGACCAGCAGCGGAAAGTCGTGGGCCTCGATGGCGGCTTTTGCCCCGAGATAGTCCTGGAAGGTGCGGTGGACGAAGTCGATGGTGTCCATGGTGGGCTTGCGCAGCAGCCCGCTGCGGCCGACCAGATGCGTCAGGACCTGGTCGGCTGTGCCCTGCTCGGCCACAGTCGGCATAGCTGGCAGAGCGTCCTCGACCAGGGCTGTCGCGGTAGTCCGTTCCATCTCGGTCTGGCGGTTGCGGATGAGCCAGTAGGCCAGGCGCTGCAGCAACTGGACGCTCTGGTGTTCGGTGAGCTGAATGCCTTCAGGGACATCGATACTGCGTTCAAGGTCACGGCGCACTAGAAGCATCGACAGTGCTGCCTCATACAATTCCATGCGGCTGTGGGGCAGGTGACCGCGGCGGTCCCGGTGCAGCGCGCAGATCAACGCGCACATCAGGGGTGTGCTGGACAACTGCGCCAGGTCACGCTGAGCACGCACTGTCACCTGGAGCGCTGCTTCGAGATCATGCAGCTGTGACCGTTCGGCGTCGGTTGCTGCACTGTGCCGGGCGGCGGTATGCCACCGGCCGACGAAGAGTCCAATGTCAGCGGCACTCATAGGCCGTACTGACAGTTCGGTGAAGCGCGACGAAGCCAGCCAGCCTTCGGGTACAGCGGACGGACGCGTGGTGACCACGAAGCGTGCATCCCCGTAGGCCGCCAAGAGCCGCTCGAGCCAGTCCCGGGTGGCGCCTCGGTGCTCTTGAGGAACCTCGTCGATGCCGTCGACCAGGACGAGTGCTTCCCCCCTGGCGAGTACGGCATCGGCCCAGCCTTCAGGTTGTGAGGCGGCCAGGGGGGTGCCGACCGCAGAGAGGAAATCCTGCGGCTCTGGAAGGGGCCCACGCCTCACCAGCGTCCGCAGCGGCAGGATGAACGGAATCTGCCCCCTCCAGTCCGCCAGTTCTGCCGGCAGCTCATCGCGCGCCGTGGCGACAGCCAGCCACTGCAGCAGCGTTGTCTTTCCGCTGCCGGCGAGCCCTCGCAGAAGCACGCGTCGGCAGTCGGCCAACGCGTGTTCGGCACGCTTCACAACGACGGATGGCCGGTTCGATTCCTCACTGCCTGCAGGCCAATCTTCCGCCCGCTCCGCCAGTTCCAAGCTCAAGTACGCTGCGTCCAGTGGCCAGCGCGCACGTTCCGGCCGGCTCAGGTCCAGTCCTACGACGGTCAGCTGGGAATGCCGTTCCGTCACGTAGCTGAGGTACCGCTCCTCGAACGAGGGCTGCACTCTGGGCCCCACTGGCCTGCGGGTGACTCTCCTTGGAGAGCCCTGGTACACCTGCGGTACTCGGGCAGCGGCTTCGCGAAGGGCCAGCATCGGGCCCACATCCGCCCCCAAGGCTTTCGCCAGGGCCACCAGCGTGGTCTCGGAGGGCACCACTTGGCCGTTCAGCGCCTGGCTGACCGTTGTGCGCCCCAGCCCGGTCCGCTGCTGCAACCCACCCATCTGCAGACCCCGCTGCGCCCTGAGGGTGCGCAGCCGTAGCGCGAGTTCCGCCAAGGGATCCTCGTGCACGTCCCCCATGTCCTGCTTCTCCGTCTCTCAAGCGACCGTCTTCGTTCATCTTTGTTCGCCCTGAACCCCGGTGAACACCAGAACCGCGAAATTCGCCGAAGTCCCCGTCGTCGGTTGTCCTGGGAAGAAGACATGAACACCTCATCCATTCACCTGATGCTCCTGGTCCTGCTCCTCGCGGTCGTCGCGCTCTTCTGCATGCTCGTAGGAGCAGCGGCCGGTCTGCTCGCTCGTATCGACGGAGCCACCTATGCCACCGCTCTGCTGCGCGGTGCCGTGGCCTTTGCGGGCAGTGCCACCCTGTCCCTGGCGCTGCTGACCTTCGTCCTCGCGGTGCTGTGAACCGAGGATGCTTTGTCCTCCTACCTGCAGGCGAGAGCACGGCGCCCGCCCGTGGCGGGCGCTGGGGCCCGGCCAGTGTCAGGGCGTCGACTACAGGACAGGGATTATCCATAGTGCGTGGGCATGTGTGGTGTGTTTGGCAGGGATGTCACCTGCTCGTATGGCCGTCTGACCGTTCGCGCCTCGGTGCCCGACGGGGCTTGGTTGTGTTTGGGGGTGGAGCAGGCATATGTGGCGGAGCGTTCGATCTCGCCGGTGACTGGTGTGGAGCGGTGGGTGGTGGCCGACGCACGTACCTACGACCTGCATGCCGAGGCGTGTGCGTTTCTGGCCGGGTTGCGCAGCAAGGGCCGCTCGCCGAACACGGAACGGGTCTACGCGGGCCGTGTCGCCCTCTATCTGAACTACTGCACGCAGCGCCGCATCGAGTGGTCGCGTCCGAGTTTCATGGCTCTGTCCGGGCTGCAGCAGTGGCTGGTCACCACGCCGCTGCCGGCCCGCGGCCGCCGCTCCCCGACAACGGCTGCGCCCCGCTACCGTTCGCAGGGCACGGCGAACGCGGTGATGACGGCGGTCACGGACTTCCTGCGCTTCGGCGCACTCCACGGCTGGGTCCCTGCCCAGACGGCCGGCCTGTTGTCGGAGCCGAAGTTCTTGCGGTACCTCCCGGCCGGGTACGACGCCGGCGAGCGGGGCCAGTGGCGCCAGGTCCAAGTGTCGGCTTTCCGTTTCCAGGTCAGCGAACCCGGCTACGAGGACCTGTCCCCGGAGCAGATCCGCCGCATGATCGCGGATACGCCCAGAGCGCGGGACCGTTTCCTCATCGCGCTGCTCGCTGCGACCGGCCTACGGATCGGGGAGGCCCTGGGCCTGCGCCAGGAAGACCTGCATTTCCTGGCCTCTTCACGCTCCCTGGGCTGCCCCGTGGAGGGCCCGCACCTTCATGTGCGCCGCCGTACGGACAACCCGAACCGGGCCCTGGCCAAGTCCAGACGCCCCCGCTACCTCCCCATCACTCCCGACATCGTCTCCTTCTACACCGACTACCAGTACGAACGGAACCTGGCCGGAGCGGCCGAGACCGGCATGGTGTTCGTGAATCTCTTCCGCCCGCCGCTGGGCCGGGCCATGACCTACCCGAACGCCAAGAACGTCTTCGACCGTCTGGCCCGCCGCGCCGGGCATCCGGCTCGGCCGCACATGCTGCGCCACTCCGCGGCCACCCACTGGCTGCGCGAGGGAGTGGACCGGGACGTGGTCCAAAAGCTGCTGGGTCACGCCTCGCCGCTGTCCATGGACCGCTACCGCAACCCTCGGGAATTGCATCAGACGGGCGAGAAGCCGCAGGTCGCCAGGTCACGGCGAGGGCTTGAAGGACTCCGAGGCTACTACGAGCTAGCTG
>NZ_JBSFCI010000091.1:0-5784 GCF_053593375.1 Streptomyces sp. NPDC002309
CGCACGGGGCGCTACACGGCCATCACACAGGAAACGGCACCTCTTGCGTGACCTGCGAAAACGCTAACTACCCGGCCTTGGGGAAACTTCACCCGGTCCCCGCTCCAGCTCATCGGACTCGAGTTCAGCCCAGTTCGCAGCGATCGAGTGCAGCACGAACCCGGTTGAGCCCCTCCACTCTCCAGTGGTCCCGGTCGGGCATTTGGTCATTTCGGCGCCAGCGCCAGGCCGAGAACATCGCCCAGTTCAGGGCGCGGCACTGGTGAATCAGGTCGAGGTCAGCACCCGCATAGTGCTTTCCGACGTCCTCGGGTGCATGGGCGAGGTCGAACTCAATCGGCCCGCGGCAGCACGTGGCGAGGTCTACGAAAAGCGGCCCTCTCTTCGTGTTCAGCAGGTTGCCCGGATGCGGCTCGCCGTGCAACAACTGGTCGCCGGCCTTCCCGATGCTGACTGCGGCGCTCAGGCCACCGAGTGTGTTGCTGAGGAATTCCCGGTCAGAATCGGGCAGCGCAGGGGACTGCTCGCGGTCGTTCACCTCGCTCAGCGCCCCAGCGACTCGATCGGTGAAATGCGGTGCTCCCAGATCGATCTGGCGCAGAGCGGCGTGGTGCTGCATGAGTACGTCTGCGTAGTCGGCCGGCGCGATCTGTGATCCCACAGGCTCGTAGTAGGTCCAGAGCGAGACGGCGAAGGCATCACGCACATGGACTCGGGGCTCGACCCGAGGCTCAAGCTCAGCCACCGGAGCGTCGACGTCGGCGAGACGGCGAGCAACCTCTACTTCGAACTCAGAAGCAGCCAGATGCTCCGAAGGCGCGACCCGAGCCAGAACACCGCACGGGACCAGGCGCAGCACGACGCGGTCCGAGTTGTGGATGACGATCACATCGTCGACCTGGAAGCCCAGCTCCGAAGCGGTTGCCCGACCTGCCTCAACTGCGCGACGAAGTTCCAGCGTCTCCATTCCGTCCTCCCTCATTTCCGGGCCCGTGAAGGACCCGGATCGAGGGTAGTTGAGCACATCATCGGTCATGACCGGGTTTCGTAAGGGCCAGGGATGCCGCCGAGACCGGGCTCAGCCCTTGCCGGGCTCTGGTGCCGCCAGAACTCGCCGACATTTCTGCATCCGAACTCCTTCACGCGTTCCTGGAACTCACCATCACGCGTTGCTGCTTCCCGCAGCCACAATCAGTCCTTCCATTGCACGCTCCGGATGACGCCAGGCAGGTCCCAGTTGCGGTGATTGTCGAGGTACCGCGTCAGCACGAACGTCTTGGCGTCGGCGAACATGTCAGCGTCGACATCATGGAGTGCCGCAATGTCGTCCTCGTCCAGGGCGAACGTCGCCCGCGCGACCGGAACGTCGCCAGCTTGCTTACCGCCCGTGTCGAGCTCGGTGTATCGCGACCTCGGGTAGTCCCGCAGGGCATCCAGGCCATCCCGCTGGTCCGTCGGCGGATTCACCTGCTGCAGCGATCGAAGGACGGCGGTTTTCCCGGCCTCGTTGGCCCCCACCACGATCGTCTTGTCCGGTTCCACCTCGAACTCGGTCGAATCGATGACCGAGCGGTAGTTCGTCACGTGTGCCGCGCTGAGCCTCATCGTCCCTCCTGCGCGCTCACAGTACGCCCTGGTCACACAGCCTGCCCCGGACTTTCCAGACATCGGTGAGTCAGAGATCGAACTCCAAGTGCTCGATGTCGGTGAAGCGGACCTCCTCCAGTTGGCCGGCGCGGCGGCCGTTGTCCTGGAAGTACACCTCTCTGAGTGCTTCGGCAGCGATCTGCTGAAGTTGCTGGTCGCTGGCGCCCTGCTCCTGGGCGGCGAAGAGGCGGGCGGCGAAGCGGGGCGGTAGTGCGACCGTCAGGTGCCGGAGGCGGTCCTCGTCCGTCGTGCCGATCGGTGCGGTGTAGCCGATGCGGGCGCGGGTGTCGATGACGATGCCGTCGGTGGTCGCCGCCTTCTGCCGGGCCTGGGCGCGGATCTGTGGCTGCCAGCGCTTCATCACCTCGTTCTCCAGACGGGCGGCGAGGTCCGGACGGGGCTTTTTGATCTGGGCTTTGACGTACCGTTCGACCGTGCGCTGGGAGACGCGCAGCATCTGGGCAACCGCCCTGGTGCTCTTGAGCTGCTTGACCAGGTACCGCATCTGCGCGGGCGCGCTCTTGGGCACCGGGCGGGTGAACGCCTTCTGCACCGCGGCGTCCAGGCCGTTGCCGAACACACTCATCGCCTGCTACTCCCCGTTGTCGACGTCGGTGACGGTGCCGTCCTTGATGTACCGGGCAAGGTTGAGATCGGGAGCGTTGAACTGCTCGCGGACGCCCTCGCCCCACAGCACGCTCTGGGTGCCCTCCCACTTCACCAGGCCCGGGTTCACGCCGAGTTTGAAGCCGCCCGGCAGCGGCTTGCCGTCCCGGTAGGGCAGGAAGTCCAGCGGGGAGGGCCCGTCGGAGGCGTAGACGGCGCAGTCCGAGAGGATGGCCACCGGGTACTGGCCGGTGAAGGCGGCGTGCTTGACGATCTTGCGGTGCATGTTGATCCGGGTGCGGGAGATGACGGCAGCTCGGATGTCCGGGCGCCAGGTGGGCCGGGCGAGGGCCCGCCACGGCTGCCCGGGCTTCCAGCCCTCCCCGCGGGGACGCTCGCGCAGCTTGCCGATACCGCCCTTCACGGTCGCCTTGACCGCGGACACCACGATCGCCAGCTGGGGGTCACGCTGCCGGTAGCCGTCCATCGCCTTCAGGAACTCTTCCGGCGGCAGGTCTGCGTGCACGCCGAGGTCGGCCATCGTGGCGATGTAGGCATCGCGCAGCCGGTTGTACCAGGCGTCCAGGTAGCGGCCGTTGTCGTGGCGGACGTACGCCTCGGCCGGGCGCACGTCGTAGCCCAGCTCCACCGCGTACGCCACGGTCGGCGTGGCGTACCAGGCCGGGCCTGTCGGCCGCTCACCCTTCGGCGTGAACGGGCTGGGCAGCAGTTCGCCGTCCAGCTCCGTCCACTTGTCCTTGGCCACCTTCACGCGGGACAGGTCGACGTGGGAGAGGTCGACCAGCCAGGAGCCGGGCAGTTTCGGATCGAAGACGGGGTTTTTGACATGCGTTGGCGCGCCCAGGCCGACCGTGAGGCCGTTCGCGCCAGCGGCGAAGGCCATGTTCACGTCGATGCCCACCAGGTGGGGGCGCAGGCATTCGGCGTCGGTGAGCGGGCGAGCCCAGTCGTACGCCTCCTCCACCAGGACCTCGGCCGGGGTGCGCTGGTGGAAGCGCGGCAGATCAACGAGGAGCGGGTGCCCGTCGGGGGCCTCGCACGGCGCGCAGTCCACCGGATCCTTGCCCAGCGAGCCGGGGTTGTGCTCAGAGTGCCGCTTCCCCGTCTCATCGGGGTCGGAGGCGCGGGTCGGCGGATGCAGGGCGGTCATCAGCTCCAGACCGGTCACGGCGGTGGAGCCGCGCGGTGTCATCACCCGGGCCGCGTACGTGCCCAGCAGCCGCGCGAGTTCGGCCGGCGGAAGCTGGGCAGCGTCGGCCCAGTGCCGGGTGTCGAGCGCATCCCACGCAGGGATGCACAACTGCACACAAGATCGCTCCGAGCCCTGCGCGGGGCGGTAGATCCTCGCCCACGGCCCGAACCCGCGCTTCGTCAGCTGCCAGTTCGCGCGCGTCAGCTGCTTGATGACCTTATGGCCCTCCGACAGCCGGCCAGCCAGGCGCTCCTCCCTGGTGAGCGTCACCGGCAGGCCGTAGTGCTCGCACGCGGTCTCGGTCAGCACAATCAGCGGGTCGGCGTCCTTGCCCGGCCCCGACAACTTCGGCTGACCGAGCCGCCCTTCGCCAAGCGTCCACTCCACCATCGCGGGAAGCGACTTCGCCGGTACGTCCAGGACCAGGCCGCCGACGCAGTACGCCAGCACCTGACCATCTGCGTCGACGTCGACGACCGCAAGCGGCCCGTTCTCGAACCGCGCGTCGGTGCCGGCGGCTGGGCTGCCGGCGGGGGCCGCCTTCTTCGCGTGCGGGCGGCGCGACGTCGGCCTTGTCGTGGCCGCCGGATGCGGCACAGCGGCAGGGCCTGCGGAGCGGTGTGCGGCGTGAGCAAGCTGCGCAGTTGGGCCTGTAGGGCCGGTGCGGGCTTGGGTCTGTTCGGCTGCCGATGGCGCAGGAGCGGCCGCAACGGCAGGCGTCTCGGAGACCGCCGTGTCCTCAGGGGGCACCGGCGCGTTGGCGGGGTAGAGCTGGGCGAGCTGCTTGAGCATGCGGGCGTATGCATCGCGCTCCGGCGGCCGCGGCTCGGTCTTGCCGGCTTCCCAGCCGCTGACCGTCGCGCGCCGCACCTGCAGTGCGGCGGCCACCTCGTCCAGCGTCAGCCCGTGCGCCTGGCGCAGCCGCTTGCGCTCCGCCGGGGGCGGCAACGGGGAGCGGGACGCGATAAGCGCGTCGACCGCGTCGAACAGCTCGGACATGCAGCACCTCCTGCCCCGACCCTAGCGTGAAGCGCACGTTTCGCGTACCAAACGCGTACGGACGGCGTAAATGGCGGTTGAGTTTCACGGTTGCCCCCGAGGCACTCCCGGGGGCTTGCGTTGCTTCACGTCCTTTAGCCGAGGATGAGCGGTGGCGTCCTGGCTATGCCCGGACACACGAGACACTGGATCCTGAGGATCTGAGAACGGACATCGGGCCTTGACCCGGGCCTTGACCCGGAATCCTGGACACGGGCTATGTGGCTTGGGCCAGGGTAGTTGATGTTGTGTCGAGGGCTGCCTCGTAGGCGATGGGACTCCGTTGTCCGAGGTGGGAATGACGGCGTCGGGTGTTGTAGCGGTTGAGCCAGCGGAACGCGTCGAGACGGGCCTCGCGTTCGCTGGACCAGTGCTTTCGGCCCTGAAGAGTCTCGCGTTTGAACGTCGCATTGAAGGACTCGACGAGCGCGTTGTCCGCCGAGCTGCCGATCGCGCTCATGGACTGGCTGACGCCGGCCTGGCGGCAGGCGTCTGCGAAGACCCGGCTGGTGTACTGGACCCCGTGGTCGGTGTGCAGGACCGCTCCGGCGAGGCTGCCGCGGGTGCGCTCGGCGGCGGACAGGGCGTCGGTGACGAGGTCAGTGCGCATATGGTCCGCGATCGCCCATCCGGCCAGGCGGCGTGAGGCCAGGTCGATGACGGTGGCCAAATACAGGAAAGCACCGCAACGTCGTGGAACGGTGCTTCAACCGCTTGAAGCAGTGGCGTGGCATCGCCACCCGATACGACAGGACTACCGAGTCCTACAAGGCGGCCGTCACTCTCGCATCGCTCCTGATGTGGGCGTGACAGCGCCACGCTAGAAGGGGGACTCCACGGAGTACCCGTCCTCCCTGAGAGGGGCGGATTCGGCTTTTGCCTTGGAGGCACGCTGTTCGGCGACTGTGGGGTGGATGGTGATTGCCTCGGCTGCTTGCCCTTGCCGGACCAGAACGTCGAACAGTTCCTGACGCGCTTCGATGGTGCCTAGGTCCCGCAGTTCTGCCGCGGATTCAGCAAGGTGGCCGGCGGTGCTCAGGAGACCGGCTCTTACGATGCGGGGGTCGGTCCACGGATTGGGGTGGGTTTCGACCACGGCAATGGCTTCTTCGACGCGGCCGAGCTGGGCAAGAGCGAAGGCACGCCACTCGTGCTGGAACTCCTCGTGGCTGTGGTGGGGCACGGTAACTGGCTGTTCTCTATCCGCTCGCGTGCTCGGTCGGCTTCGAACGGGGCCCTGGATCGGGTGAGATCGCTGGTGCGGAGGCATGAGGGAAGGG
>NZ_JBSFCI010000092.1:0-5768 GCF_053593375.1 Streptomyces sp. NPDC002309
CATCTCGAAGCGTGGAGAACGGCCGCCTCCGCTGTCCCGGAAAGAACCGCAGATCAGCAGGTCGGGTGACGTGCGAAGTTAAACGTCAAGCTAAGGGGAAGGGCGTGCCATGACTCGATCCTCTCAAATGATCGAGTCCCCACCGAACCCGGAACGGTTCACATTGACGTGTGTCTGGCCGTGCTGCTGATTGAGGGCAGTCACTGGGGCAGGCAAGTAGGCGGGTTTGCTGTTGGTGAGGCTGGCTGACGAGCTAGCCTCCGGGAGTGGGGATAATGATGCGCTTGGCAGCTCGGGCTAGCGGTCTGAGGAAAGGGCAGTCCAAGGTCGTCTTGGTGTTGTCCGGGCACTACCGGGATCCGTTCGAGGGGGAGCGAATCCGGCGAACGGTGCGTCGAGCCGTACGCATCGCAGATGCCTTGGATTCGAGCTTGCCGGACGTCTGGATCTACGGGGCCAACTGCCACCGCCTCCCCGTGATCCAGGGCGGCTCCCTCGAGACGTGGATCGCGGACTGGGCAGTCTTGGCGAGGAGCCCTGTATTCGACGGATCTAGAGAGAACGGCAATCCGCTGGCCCGTTCGACGCGGGAGTACGGGTTGTTCAAAGGGGGCAGCGTCGCCAGCGCGATGGAGGTGTTGCGGAAGGAGTATGGGACCTCCCGTGTGCCGGTCCTTGTGCTCTTCCACGTGGAGTCGATGGAGGGTGAGGACAGTCGTGTCGCCAGGCAGTTGGAGCAGGCGTCGGGCACGCCGCTGTTCTGGCAGTTCTTCGCCCAACTGGACGAGATGTATCCGTCGGTTCTGAACCGCTTGGACGACGTGCGCCGGGAGCGCCCGAAGATCACGAACGCGCATTACAACGGCTCATGGAACATGGACATATCGGCCGGGCTCGACACGTTCCAGCAGTTTGCGATGATCAAGCCCTATGCGCGCTGGGTAACAGTCTCCCGCCGGCGGACGCTGGGGTGAGCAGTGCTCTCCACCGTGACCGTGCAGTAACAGATCAGGGTTACGGCGATACCGACGAACGCGAGGAAGTGCTCGCTGGTCGCGGACGCTCTCCGGTCCGCCTGCCACCAGCGCCGCCCGGCCCGGCGGGGTGATCTCTCACTCGGATCGCTGCTGCCAGAGCGGATTCAACCGGTCAGCAATTTGCCACCCTGGCAACCAAGTTCGGCGTCCGCCTGTCCGTCGGCCGCACCGGTCAGTGCTGGGACAACGCGCTCGCCGAGTCGTTCTTCGCCACCATCAAAAGAGCGTTGCTCGACACGAGGACCTGGCCCAGCCGGGCTGCCGCCCGCACCGCGATCTTCGACTTCATCGAGGGCTGGTACAACTTGCACCCACTGCACGGCAGCCTCGGCTACCTCAGTCCCGCCGAATACGAGACCGCACTCGCAGCCTGACCACCACACCGATGGTGTCCGCCAAAGCGGAACAAGCTCAGAACAACGCTGGGCCGCCTACGCCCTGCCTGGCACCGCGGCGCTCTTCGCAGGGACCACGCTCCTGCACACCGACCTCGCTCCGTGCAACGTGCTCATCGACGACCAGGCCCACATAGATCATCGACTAGGTGTGGCCCACACGCGGTGCCGCCTGGATCGACCCGGCCGTCCTCATCCCGCGCCTCCTGGAAGCCGGCCACATCCTCGCATGAGCACCTAAGCGGGATCGACGTCGGCGTACACCAGGTGGTGGTCCGAGTAGCGGGTCGGGCGCACCCGTTGGTCGAGCGGGACGAGGCCCCGCAGGAAGATGTAGTCGAACCTGCTCTGCCAGTCCGTCGTTGGCTCGCACTCGCCGTCCAGGGCGGGGTGGCACCGGGGGTCCGCGTCCGCGGCGAGGTCCCACATCCCGGCGAGTTCGGGCGCGGTCGGCACTGAGTTGAAGTCGCCCAGGACGATGGAGCGGCCGTACCGGGCGACCTCCGCCGCGAGTACACCGATCTGGGCCGCCCGGACGGGCTCCTGCCGCCGTTCGGCAAGGTGGGTGTTGAAGACCCGCACGGACCGGCCGCCCAGGGTGGTGGTGACCGCCATGTAGCCGCGGTCCTCGGAACCGCCGTTCGGGTACTCCACGTTGACGGAGTCGGTCATGGACGCCCTGGACAGCACCGCCTGCCCGTAGGCCCCCGGGCTCCACGGCAGCCCTCCGCACCTGCTCCAGTTGCGCAGCATGGGACCATACTCGACCTGGTACACCAGCCCATGACGACTGGCCAGATAACCCCGGATCTTTTCGACGTCCCGCACGCACGCCTCCTGCACACCTATGACCTGCGGCGCGTAGGTGGCGATCTCCGCCGCCCGGTCGACGTTGCTCTCTTCGCACGGGTTGCACATGTTCCACGTCATGACACGGTTCGGCACGACGTCCGCGGGGGCCTCGCCGGACGGGAGCCCGGCGAAGGGAACGCCGCTGGGCGCACTGGGGCCGGCGAGCGCGATGAAAAGCGCGACCGACGCGGGCACGAGTAGACGCGTGCGTCTGGGGAACACCCTTGCCTCCTCACAGCGGACACCCGCGGCATCCGACGTCCTCTCCATGAGGCTAAGTGGTCGGCTCCGGAAGTTCCTCGGGGTTGACCTGAGGACTGGTCGTGTGGTGTTCGCGGGTCCATAGCGGAGTGATTGCGCCTTGTGATGTGGTCATCAAGTCAGCCGGTGCGCAGTGCCTGGAGCAGTTGCCCCAGCGCGGCTCTGGTGTGGTCCAGGTCTTCGGGGTCGGAGGAGGACGCGAGCCACAGGGCAGCCTCGTTCATCGCCCCCGACAACAGGTGGACCAGCGGTGCGACCGGCTGCGGGGCGATGATCCCTGCGTCGATGACGGAGGACAACGCGTCGGCGAGATGGCGGGCCGAGGCGGCCTCGTCCATCGCCCGCCATTGACGCCATCCCATCACGGCAGGCCCGTCGACAAGCATGACCCGTTGGAAGTCCGGATCAGTGGTCGCGGTGAGGAACTCCTGGCAGCCGGCGGTCAGCTGGGCCCAGGGATCTTGGTGGGCGTCGGCGGCAGCAGCCACACGGCGGCCCACTTCCTGCTGCAACTCCTCCAGGACGGCGCGAAAGAGGTCCGCCTTGCCTGTGAAGTGGTGGTAGAGCGCGCCCTTGGTCACCCCGGCTGCCTGAACGATCTCTGCCAGGCCCACAGCGCCGTAGCCGCTGCGCGAGAACAGGCGCCTGCCCTCCTGCAACAGTGCCTGCCTGGTCTGCTCCCGCTGCTGCGCTCGGATGCCGTGCTGCCGCATCGCACTCCTCATTGACATACCGATGGTACGCGAATAGCGTCTTTCGCATACCGATGGTATGCGAAAAGGGTTCAGGTAGATCACCGAAGTCAAGGCGCCGGCATGCCAGTTGCCCACCGAATCCGGGACCCTACGCTCACGCCCGTCATGCCCCGAGCCCGCGCGTGAGGCCGTCACCCAGGCCATCACCGAGACGATCTCTGCCTCCACGGTGCGCCGCTGGCTCAAGGGCGACGCACTCAAGCCCTGGCAACACCGCTCCTGGATCTTCATCCGCGCCCCGAACTTCCGCGCCACGGCTCAACGGGTCCTGAATCTGTACGCGCGCATCCTCGACGGCGTCCCGCTCGGGACAGACGAGTACGTCATCTCCGTGGATGAGCAGACCTCCATCCAAGCCCGCAGGTGCTGCCGCTGGGCCGCCACCTCGCACACGAGCACATCGTCGCCGGCCTGGCCACCGCACTCGGGGGCCGGGGCCCTGACCGTGGACGCGGTGGCACTGGAGGACCGCAATGCCGCCCAGGCTGATGACGAACCCGCTGCCGCCGAGGTCCCGGTGCCGCGGCCCGCTGCTGGGCCGGGAGGGACGAGCGTGACGTTCCTGCACGAGTGGAAGCTCAGCCATCTTCCACCGGACACCCGGCCGCTGACCTCGGTGACCCACTACGACCAGCTGCTCCGACACCGCCGCGCTGGCGGCGGTGACCTGCGAGAGGGAGAAGCGCCATGACCACCCTGCCCCGCCAGCGGAACCTGACCGAGCAGGCCGCGACCACGGCCATCGACACCGCCTGCCGACTGCTGCGGCTGCCGTCGATCCGCAACGAGTTCGCCGAGATCGCCGACCGGGCCGCGAAGGACCAGACGACCTACCGGGCCTTCCTCGCCGAGCTGCTGATGACCGAGTGCGACGACAGGGCCTCGCCGCCGCTCGGAACGGCGGATCAAGGCTGCCGGGTTCCTCCGGGGCGAGTCGCTGAGGATCTTCGACTTCGACGCCAACCCCAACATCGGCCTGGCAGTGGTCAACACTCTCGCCGGCTGCGAGTGGATCAAGAAGAGGCAGCCGCTCTGCCTGATCGGCGACTCCGGTACTGGCAAGTCCCACATGCTCATCGCCCTGGGCGCCGAGGCCGCAAGGCAGGGTTACCGGGTCTGCTGCACACTCGCCACCAACGGCACCATCATCGAGACCGGCACCGGCTCCTACCGCCTGGCCAGCACCCGGGCGCGGGCCGAAACCCCCGCCAAGGCAGGCTGATCGCTGCATGGTTCAGCTTGATGGTGCTCCACCCAGAGGATCGTCAAGCACCGTTTCGGGGATGTTCTCCGTGAGCATTTCGTCGATGCAACGGCGCAGCCCGGCGCCATTGTGGTCGACCCAGGTGAGCCATGGCACCGGCTGGAACAGGTCGTCGTATTGACGGGTGCTGGGGTCGGTGAGGAGGGCGCGGAGCTCGTCCGGGGCGGGGCCGGTAGCCAGGCACAGCCAGGCCAGGCCGGCGCCGATGCGGACCTCGGGCGGTCGTCCGGGATCCGACCACAGATCCTGGGCCCATTGGGGAGCGTGTCCATCTCGGTGTTCCCGGGCGAGTTGGGCGATCGCCAGGATCAGGCTCACCCGGACTACCGCATCGTCTTCCTTCGCCAGCCTGGATTGCAGAGCAGAGGAGACGTGTGAAAGCTCGCCGGTCGCCCCCGCAAGGACGTAGGCGGTCAAGGAGCGGACCTCGGGGTCGGGGTCGGAGTGAAGCGGGAGCAGAAGGTGCAGGTCATCCGTGACGGCTTGACGGGCGGCCTGGATCGTCCAGTCCACCGGGCACATCGTGCTGCCCTCGATCATCAACGGTTCCTCGGCGACCTGGAGCATGCCTTCCCTTGATCCGTCCCCCATGTGCTGACACCGGCCGATCTCGGCGATCAAGCGAAGGGTCTGGGCACGGAGTTCGGGGCGCCCGGCCGCCGCGATCCGGAGCAGAAACGGCACCGCCAGTGCTCCCACCGCGATCGTGCCGCCCTGGTGATGAAGATTCGTCCAAAGCTGCTGCAAGGCCCTGTCTGCAGCTTTGGCGTCCCCGGACGCGAGCGTGGCGAGCAGGCCGGGGATCTCCTCGCCCGGGCCGTAGAAGTGCCGGAACCGCTGCCAAGGGACCTCGTCATACCTGAACCTGTCCTTGGCCTCCCGCGGGATCGCGCCCACGGCCGTCCGCACGTCGCAGTCCGTGCCAGTCCATCGTTCCGGCCAGCCGGCCCAAAAGTCATCGTCCACGGCTTGGCCTTCCTGTCCACCGACAGCACCTGAACTCACGCGACGTTACTCAACACCACGAAGCCCGAAGGACGGCCGCCCTTCTGTCCCGGCAACGAACCAAGATCAGCGGGTCAGGTGAACGGCCGAGGTCAAACACCAAGCTTAGCTTGACGTTTAACTTCGCACGTCACCCGACCTGCTGATCTGCGGTTCTTTCCGGGACAGCGGAGGCGGCCGTTCTCCACGCTTCGAGATG
>NZ_JBSFCI010000093.1:0-5589 GCF_053593375.1 Streptomyces sp. NPDC002309
TCACCCAGCGCCAACCGCAACGCCCCGACGTCCAGATCACCACTCAACCGCAGAGCCACCGGAATGTTGTACGTCGCCGACGGCCCCTCCAACTCCCCCAGGAACCACAACCGCTGCTGCGCGAACGAGACGGGCACCGCCTTGGGCCGGGCCATCGCCACCAGCGCGGGGCGTGCCGTGCCCGATTCCGGCAGCCGGCGCGCGAGTCCCGCCACGGTCGGTGCTTCGAACACCGCCCGCATCGCGACTTCCACCCCCAGGTCCGTCCGGATCCTGTTGGTCAGCTGCACCGCGAGCAGTGAGTGGCCGCCCAGCTCGAAGAAGTTGTCGTCCACACCGACCTGGGGCACGCCCAGCACCTCGGCGAACACGGTGCACAGGATCTCCTCCTGCACCGACGCCGGCCCCCGGACACTGCCGGCCGCCTGGTAGTCCGGAGCAGGCAGGGCCTTGCGGTCCAGCTTCCCGTTCACCGTCAACGGCAGCACATCCAGCACCACCAAAGCGGACGGCACCATGTACTCCGGCAACACCGCACCCAACTGCACACGCAGCACGGCAGTGTCCACCTGAGCAGTGCTACCACCGTTGGAAACGAGATAGCCGACCAGACGCCTGTCACCAGGACGGTCCTCACGCACCATCACCACTGCCTGGGACACGCCCGGAAGGGCGAGCAGCGCGGCCTCGACCTCACCCAACTCGATACGGAACCCACGCACCTTCACCTGGTCATCCGTACGACCCAGAAAGTCCAGAACACCGTCCGGCCGCCACTTCACCAGGTCGCCCGTGCGATACATCCGCTCACCCGGACCCCCGAAGGGACTCGCGACGAACCGCTGCGCCGTCAACCCCGCCCGACCCAGATACCCCCGCGCCAGACCCGCGCCCGCGAGGTACAACTCACCCGCGACACCCACCGGGACCGGTCGCAGCGCCGCGTCCAGCACATAGACCCGCGTATTGGCGATGGGTGTGCCGATGTGCGGGGTGCCGTGTCCGCCGGCGGACAGGGGGCTGGTCATGGTGGCACAGACAGTGGATTCCGTCGGTCCGTAAGCGTTGACGAGACGACGGCCGTCAGCCCAATGGCTGACCAGGTTCTGGCTGAGGGCCTCGCCGGCCGTGATGAGGGTCCTGATCGACGGCAGGCTGTCCGGCTCGAGGAGTGACAGTGCCGCAGGAGGCAGGGTGGCGTGTGTGACCGACCGCTCCGCGACCAGACGGACGAGCGCCTGACCCGGCAGCAGGTCATGCGACGCGGCAGAAACGAGACAGGCCCCGTTGCACAACGCCATCACCGTCTCCCACACCGCCGCATCGAAGCTCGCCGAAGCGAACTGCAGCACTCGACTGCCGGCCGTGATCGCGAAATCCTCCGCCTGCACCGCACTCAGGCTCGGCAACCCCTGGTGGGTGACAGCCACACCCTTCGGCTGCCCCGTCGAACCAGAGGTGTAGATCACGTAGGCGGGATGGGCGGGCAGCAACACGGCACAACGCTCGGAGTCCGTGAGGTCGGTCTCGTCGAAGCCCTCGAGCGCGGTCGTGGTGCCCGGGTCATCGACGGCCAGACACGACAACTCCCCACCGGTGAGGCGGAAGGCCAGGTCCGTGCTGGTGAGCACCAGAACCGGCTGGGCATCCCTGAGAACGTACGCGATCCGCTCGGCCGGATAATCCGGGTCCACCGGCAGATAGGCACCGCCCGCCTTGGTCACCGCAAGAAGAGCGACGACCAGATCCACGGAGCGATGCAGCATGACCGCCACCAACGACTCCGGCCCCACCCCGCGACCGATCAGAAGCCGAGCAAGACGGTTCGCACGCTCATTGAGCTCCGCATACGTCAGTTCCACATCCTCGAAGACGACCGCCGTCGCGTCGGGAGTACGTACGGCCTGAGCCTGGAACAGCTCCGGCAACGTCGCCGCGGGCACCTCCCGGGCAGTGTCGTTCCACTCCACCAGGATCCGATCCCGCTCCACCGGGTCGAGAACCTCGATGGCACTGATGTGCTGATTCGGCGCTGTTTCCAGTGCGGTGACGACGCCTTCGGCGGCGGTATGGATCATGGCGCACAGTGCTTCGCCCGAGACGGGTTCCGCGACCTGCACCGTGACGGTGAATCCGTCACCGGTGTCGTCGACGTTCAGCCCGATCGGGTAGTTCGTCCGCTCCTGTTCGTACAGCAGGGACACGCCGTCAAGGCCGCTGTCCGTCGCTGACTCGGCGCTCCTGGAGTGCCGGTAATTGAACAGGGAGGTGAAGAGCGGAGTGTCCGCCTTGATACCGCTCGCTTGCCGGGCCAGCTTCAATGGGGCGTGTTCGTGGACGAGCAGGTCCGCCAGCTGGTTCTGCACCGACCGGACGGTGTCCAGCACCTGCGCGCCGTGAGTCTGCACGCGTACCGGCAGGGAGTTGATGAACAGACCCAGAACGCGGTCCGCGCCGTTTCCGGCGGCCATACGGCCGAACAGGACGGTACCGAAGACGATGTCGTCCCGGCCCGCGGAGGCCGCCAGTACCCGCGCCCACACCACGTGCAGGACCGTGGCCGGGCTCACGCCCAGCCGGCGTGATTGATCCCGCAGTCGCCGCGCGAGTTCCGCATCCATCACACGGCGGAACTCCGAGACGCCGGTGCCGTCGCGGCGGACGTCGAGCAGGCCGAACGGCGCGGTCGGCTCGGTCACGTCCCCCAGCAGGGCGGAGAAGTAGCTCTGGTGTTCCTCCTCCGCCACCCGCAGGCGAGCCTGGGCGACGAAGTTCCGGAACGGCATGGGCGCGGGCAGGGTGTCCTCCCTGCCCTCGACGAACGAGCGCACCTCCTCCAGCAGCACGTCCAGAGTGGTGTGGTCCGCGATCAGGTGATGGGCCTGAACGAGCGCGAGCCACTGACCGTTCACAGGGTCGGCCGCCGTGTAGACGCGGAGCAACGGCGCCTCGGAGATGTCCATCGATCCAGGACACGCGGCCAGCATCCGGCCCGTCACCTCGTCGTCAGGCCCCTCGGGCAAGCCGACGCTCTGCACCGGGATCGCCGCACGGCGCAGCACCACTTGGACCGGTTCGCGAAGTCCTTCCCAAAGGACGGCGGTCCGCAGGATGTCATGCCGGTCGACGACCCTCTGCAGCGCGTCCACGAACCCGTCCAGCCGGTGGCGTGAGTCGAACCCCAACAGCACGGGCAACACATACACATCGGTCCCGCCACCGGAGTCACCCATCAGGTGGTGGAAGAGGATCCCTTCCTGCAGCGGGGCCAGCGGGTACACATCCGCCACGTTGCCCGCTCCGCCGGGAACCCGGGACACGATCCGGTCGATCTCCCCTTGGGTCAGATCCACCAGAGGAAGCATGTCGGGTGAAAGGGTCGAGGCGTTGTCCGGAATCCGGTTCTCCGGCACCGCCACCTCGGCCCGGCCGTCCGAGGCGGCCAGTCCGGCAGCCGTGGGCGCCGCGAACAACGACCGCACATCGACCGACATCCCCCGGGCACGCAGCAGCTCCACCACCCGCACCGCGAGCAGTGAGTGGCCGCCCAGCTCGAAGAAGTTGTCGTCCACGCCGACCTGGGGCAGGCCCAGGACCTCGGCGAACACGGTGCACAGGATCTCCTCCTGCACCGTGGACGGCCCCCGGACACTACCGGCCGCCTGGTAGTCCGGAGCAGGCAGGGCCTTGCGGTCCAGCTTCCCGTTCACCGTCAACGGCAGCACATCCAGCACCACCAGAGCCGACGGCACCATGTACTCCGGCAACAACGCGCCGAGACGGGCGCGCAGGGCGGCGATGTCCACGGCGCCCCTGTGGCCGGCGCCGGACACGAGATAGCCGACCAGACGCCTGTCACCGGGACGGTCCTCACGCACCACCACCGCCGACTGGACAACACCCGGAAGGGCGAGCAGCGCGGCCTCCACCTCACCCAACTCGATGCGGAACCCCCGCACCTTCACCTGATCGTCGGTGCGCCCGAGGTATTCGAGCCGACCGTTGGCGTTCCACCGGACCAGGTCGCCGGTGCGATACATCCGCTCACCCGGTCCCCCGAAGAGACTCGCGACGAACCGCTGCGCGGTCAGCCCCGGCCGGGCAAGGTAGCCGCGGGCCAGACCCGCGCCCGCGAGGTACAACTCCCCTGCGACACCCACCGGAACCGGTCGCAGCGCCGTGTCCAGCACATAAGCCCGCGTGTTGGGAACGGGTGTGCCGATGTGCGGGGTGCCGTGTCCGCCGGTGGACAGGGGGCTGGTGAGGGTGGCACAGACAGTGGATTCCGTCGGTCCGTAAGCGTTGATGAGACGACGGCCGTCAGCCCAACGGGCAACGAGATTCTCGCTGAGGGCCTCACCGCCGGTGATCAGGGTCGTGATCGACGGCAGGGTGTCCGGCTCCAGGAGTGACAGTGCGGCAGGGGGTAGCAGTGCATGGGTGACCGACCGCTCCGCGACCAGGCGGACGAGCGCCTGACCCGGCAGCAGGTCGTGCGATGCGGCAGAGACGAGGCAGGCCCCGTTGCACAACGCCATCACCGTCTCCCACACCGCCGCGTCGAAGCTCGCCGAAGCGAACTGCAGCACCCGGCTACCAGCCGTGATCGCGAAATCCTCCGCCTGCACCGCACTCAGGCTCGGCAGCCCCTGGTGGGTGACAGCCACACCCTTCGGCTGCCCCGTCGAACCAGAGGTGTAGATGACGTACGCGGGATGGGCAGGCAGCAACACGGCACAACGCTCAGCATCCGAGAGATCAGTCCCGTCGAAGCCCTCGAGCGCGGTCGTGGTGCCCGGGTCATCGACAGCCAGACACGACAACTCCCCACCGGAAAGACGAAGAACCAGGTCCGAGCTGGTCAGCACCAGAACCGGCTGGGCATCCCTGAGAACGTAAGCGATCCGCTCGGCCGGATAATCCGGGTCCACCGGCAGATAGGCACCGCCCGCCTTGGTCACCGCAAGAAGAGCGACGACCAGATCCACGGAGCGATGCAGCATGACCGCCACCAACGACTCCGGCCCCACTCCCCGACCGATCAGAAGCCGGGCCACACGGTTGGCACGCTCATTGAGCTCCGCGTAGGTCACCTCGATGCCGGCGAAGATGACCGCGGTCGCGTCGGGAGTACGTGCGGCCTGAGCCTGGAACAGCTCCGGCAACGTCGCCGCGGGCACCTCCCGGGCAGTGTCGTTCCACTCCACCAGGATCCGATCCCGCTCCGCCGGGTCGAGCACCTCGATGGCACTGATGTGCTGGCCGGGGTCGGTGGTGACGGTGTCCAGGACGCGCACGAAGCGTTCGGCCAGGTTCTCCACCGTCTCGCGGTCGAACAAGTCGAGCGCGTAGTCGATACAGCCGTACAGACCAGCGGAGCGACTTCCGATGCCGGCGTCGGTGCGGATGTCGGTGCCGGTGCGGGTGCGGGTGCCGGTGCTGGTGGCCGTGTGGAAGGTCTCGGCCAGAGTGAAGGACAGGTCGAACTTGGCCACCGGTTCGCCGGTGGGCAGGGGTTCGGTGTGGATACCGGGCAGGTCGAGTTCGGCGTGGGTGGTGTTCTGCAGAGCGAGCATCACCTGGAAGAGC
>NZ_JBSFCI010000094.1:0-5474 GCF_053593375.1 Streptomyces sp. NPDC002309
GTTCCAGTGCACGGCGTGCGGGTTCGCGGCGAACGCGGACCACGTCGGCGCAGCGAACGTCCTCAACAGGGCCGGGCTGGCCCTCTGCGACGTGGCCTAGCCACCGACACAGGAAGCCCGCGCGTTTACGCGTGGGTGGAGTCACCCAGTCCTGCACGCCGTGCCCGACGGCGAGGATCGGCCGGCCGGGGAACATCCGGTGCAGCGAGGCGGCCTCCATCGCGGTGACGGCGACGTTCCGCAGCGGGCCGGGGAGCAGACCCACACCGATACGGACCCGCCTCTGTCCAGGCGAGGGCGGCCGCCACCGTGGAGACACCGCCTTCGCGGAAGCAGTCCTCCCACAGCCACAGCTCGTCGAGGCCGGCGTCGTCGGCCAGTCGGGCGACGGCACGCAGCCGCTCGGGAGGGAGTTGGGGACGGAACACCGCGCCGAGTCCTGTCATGCGGCCTTCCTACCCGGGACCCGTCGAGCGGACAACCGGCTTCCGGTGCGGGGGTCTCTGTTGTCGCGTGCGGATACGGTCGGTTCGCGCGCCGGATGCGCGCGGACGGTGAAGGGGCGTGGGCGTGGTGTCGGCCAGAGGCAGGGGCAGTGGGCGGTGTCGGCGGGACGGGCGAGGGGAGTTGGCCGTGTCCGGGGGTGCGACGGTGCCACTGGAGATAGCGGCGTCGTACCAGGCCCGGACGCGGGGGCTGATCGGGCGGGACACCATGACGGGCGCGATGCTGCTGTCCCCCGCGAACAGCGTCCACACCTTCCGGATGCGCATGCCCATCGACGTCGCCTACCTGGACCGGGAGATGGTCGTCGTCGCCGTCCGCACGATGAGGCCGTGGCGGCTGGGCCTGCCCCGGCTGCGCGCGCGGCATGTGCTGGAGGGGGCGGCCGGGGAAATGGCGGGGTGGGGCGTGCGGGTGGGGGTGCGGGTGGAAGTTCGGGAGACGGGTCCGGGGGACGTGCGCTAGCCGGGCGCGCGGCTGCCGGTGGCCGGTGCCCGCCGGGCGGGTGTAGGTTCTCACTTTCGGTGTGATATGCCGACGCTGTGACCTGGACGTTCCCCTTCAGTCTTACGCCGTGTCGGTCGGCGGCTGTCTCAGATCGGTGTCATTTCCTCAGACTGTCCAGCAGGATGCACCGCTGCCCAGGGGCGTCACGGACCTGCTTCGACACCTTTCCGTTCCATCCACTCGCGCACGGTCACTGCTCGCTCGATGCGGCTGACGATGTCCTTCTTGGAGGCCGTGTCCAGGGTCTCCGGGATCTTGTCGAAGGTGTCGGGAAGAACGTCGAGCAGACCCCAGATCTGTTCGCCGGTGTGGACGGTCAGCAGTTGCTGGCACCTCCACTGCAGCGGCATCTCTGGACGGTGCGTGAGCCGCTGCACGAGGGTCGGGAACAGGTAGTGCGTCGCCTCTGCGGCGAGGTGCTCTCGGAGCCAGTCGACCGGGAGCCGCTGGCTGAAGCTGTGCGTGGCGGCCTCCTGGGCCAGGTCCAGGAGATGAGCTGTGTCGACGGCTCGGACAGTGCGGGGAAGCGCCGGAGTCATGTCGCGATGATGCCAAGAAGTCTCCGCGGGGCCGAGAGGTCAGCTGGGCCGGGATGCGATCTGCTGACGCGCAGGACCCCAGACTTCCTCGAACTCCTTGGAGGTAAGTTGCTCGGGGTCGTGGCCTTCCCATTCCGAGACGGGCAGCTCGGCTGTGATCCCGAACCTGCTGTCGTACTGATCGAGGCGGCCTGCGTCGTAGGCCCGCTGCCACTCGGCGAGGGAGGCAGCAGCGATCGGGGTCATCTCAGGGCCTTGAAGCTCGATCTGTCGAGTCACCCATCCCTCCGAGTCGACCTCGAAGTAGAACCAGATGTCCTCTTCTTCCCAGTAGGAACGAAACCATTTCACGGTCAATGGTCCCTGAGGAAGGCGCCGTCCTGGTCGCGCTCAAGTAGGTATGGAGGGCCCGCGTGAGTCGGCTCCCACCCCTGCAGACGGGCTTCCCAGATGCTCGCGACGACATCAGCCGGGCGAATGGGCTCCGATTCGACGCCCAGCCAATTGCCGGGGTGTGGCTGATCGGCGGTGACGACCAGTACCCTGCCCGGTCGGTCGGCGGCGACCTCGACCGCGTAAGTCAGCGGCGTCCAGCAGAGATCTTGCGAGTAGGAGGGCTTCCTGCGGATCCGCCAGCGGTACTCGGTCCCGTCAACGGTGATCCGCCGGGACCCCCTCTTGTTCAGCGCCATCACGCCCCCTCTCCGTGCCGGACTCTAACCGGCCCTTCCAGTGCCGGTCATCAGGCTTCCGGGTGGCTGCTGCGCCCTCCTCGCCGAAGAGCGTCAGGGCACGGACGTGCTGGATGATGAGGCGGTGCAGCTCCCCTACGTCTACCGCGTCACCAAGTACGATCCCGCTGACCGTGACGAACACGGGCATTACGCCGGCAGTGAGGACAATGTCAGCGATCACGGCAAGGTCGAGGCGTCTTATCTTCAGGCGGTCGCGGCCTTCGCCGCGGACACCGGCGTCGATCACCTGGCCGTACGTGAACCCCACGTCCCGTCCATCGCGCACTTCGGCGCCGAGCCTCCGGTGGACGGGTTTGGGCTGGACGGGCTCTTCCCTGCCGGCCTGACCGGATTTCACGACGGGGCTGCGGTACCGCTCGAAACCGGGCTGGAACTGGTGCGGGCCATGTTGCGCGACAACGGCGTCTGGTGCCGGCTGGAGGCGGCAGGGACGTTCGCGGTCCATGTGGGATGGGACCAGTATCTCTACATCAGCAGTGCCCGGCCCTGCGAGGAGGCACTGGCCCGAACTCGCGCGCTGGGGCTGTTCCCGGAGCGCCAGGCCTCCTCTCCGTACGAGATGGAGACCGATGACGCCGATGTCCAGCGACCCGGTGACGACGAATTCTGGGCCGGTCTGCGCTGGGCAGTCGCCGCATGCCGCGCCGGGCTCCTGGAAGAGACATATATCGAAGGCGCCTCACGGTGGCACCGCCTCACGCGCGACTCCATCGATACGGTTCGCGCCGGTATCGCTCCCCGCGCACGTCTGGCCGTCTGGCCGGACCTGTCCTACGACATAGACGCGGTCCTCGGCGCTCTCCCCACCGAAGGGCTCGTCGAATGTGTCTGGCAGGACAAGGACGGCCAGCTCCGCAGTGCCATCGCTGACGAAGACGAATTCCCGGAACTGACCAAGAGGATCTCCGGTGCCAGCGCTGCGGCGCTCCTGTCGATGTATGCCGATGAACGTCTGCCTCTGTTCACCGCCGTCATGCCGGACAGCGACGGAGTGGTACGGGCCCGCTGGCGGACCGAGCCGACGCCGAGCGACCGGAACTGGGCCTTCCTCAAGACCCTTCACCGAGGTGAGATCGTCACTGGCTCCGTGACCCAGATCGCCAGCTTCGGCGTCACCTTCGTGGACATCGGCGGCTTCGAGGCGATGATCAATATCCCTGAGCTGTCTTGGCGTCCCATCAATCACCCCTCCGACGTCGTTGCCGTCGGTCAGGAGATCAGCGCCGAAATCCTCGACGTCGACCTGCTCCGCGAACGCGTGTCACTGTCACTCAAGGCCCTGCACGAAGATCCGATGCTGCTGCTGACCGGGCAGATCGGCCAGACCATCGTCGGCCGCGTCACCAAGCTCGTACCGTTCGGCGTATTCGTACGCATTGAAGAGATGGAGAACGGTTTCGAGGGGCTGGTGCACAACTCCGAACTGAGCGAGAGGCACCCGGACCATCCACAGCCGGTCGTCCAAGTCGGTGACGCACTGCCAGTCAAGGTCCTGGGCATCGACCCGATCCGCCGCCGCATCACGCTGTCGCACCAGCAAGCGATCTCCGCTGACCAAAACGAACCTGCTGCCTGAAACGCGCATGCCCGGGAGCCGGATGCTCACATACACATCGTCACCGATGGCATCCTTCACTCCTTCGTTGCGGCTCAGTGTGCGGTGTCACGGAGGTAGAGAGCGGCGAGCCGCGGGAGTCTGCGTCGCATCTCAACGGAGTCATCGAAGTCGAAGTCTTCGCCCATGTCTTCGGCGTCTTGTCCGGAACGGTCACGTGAGGCTGCGTACTCGTCCCAGGCCTCGTAGAAGTCCTCTTCGCCACTAGTGATGCGCTTGAACGCGTCGCTGGCTGCGTAGTTGACGTCCTCGTAGAACACGACTTCATCGTCGTACACTTCTGCGGCGGCGATCACCGCAGGATGCTCAGCAAGACTGTCCGGGCAAGCCGCAGCCCTCTCATACCAGTCGCGGCCCAGCGCGATCAGACCGGCGCGGAAGTCCATGAAGCTGTCGTCCGAGCAGCCGCCGCCGATGAGGTAGGCAGCTGCCCACACATCCCATCGGTAGACGGCTTCATGCACCTCGTCGAAGCGTTCCTGGTAGCGGGGGATGTCGTCCTTGGCACGGGTGGCCAACTCGTCAACCAGGGCTTTGAACCGTTCCGGGTTCGGTAGAGATCTCAGATGTTGGGTGTGACCTGGGGTTTCGTGGTGTTGAGGTAGTGGTTTGCTTCGTACTCGACGGGCGGGATGTGCCCTATCTCACCGTGGAGTCGACTGTGGTTGTACCAGTCGATCCACTCGGCGGTGGCCAGCTCGACCTGGGACAGCGTCCTCCAGGGCCACTTCGGCTTGATCAGCTCGGTCTTGTAGAGCCCGATGGTCGACTCCATCAGGGCGTTGGCAATCACCGTCGAATGCGCCCGTTCCCCGCGATGACGATGGATGTGTGCGGCTGATCCATCCGTTTCATCCCCGGTGCGGTGAGGCTTTCGAGTTCATCGAGCGGCTCAACTCGTGGCGCGGGGATGTGGTGCTGGTCCTCGACGGGCAGGGCCGCAGGTGTTCGTTCCCGCTGGAGTGGACCGACATGGCGGCCGGTGGATGTGTTCGTCGCGGCGGCCGGTGAGGGCTGTCCGTATCGGACCGGGGATCTGGTCGAGTTGGCGGATCTGGTAGCCGGGCTGGTGTCCGGCGGCCGGGACGGTGTCGGGGAGATGACGCCGTGATCGTCGTGGGATTGAGGCCGCCGTCGGGGGCGCGCCACGTCTCATCGAGCACGTCATCTGGATACTTCCTGACCTGTCCTTCCTGACCTGCGAGGTGTCAGGTTTGGGTGAGACTCGGGTCGAGGCCGGGAAGCCATGCGGTCGGGGACCAGATCCGACGGGATCGGATGTCTCATGGATCATGGCGGGTCTGTGGGCCCTGAGCTGTGGTGCGTCAGTTCGGCTGAGACGCCATCGGTGTGATACTCACCTGGCATGGCAGTTTCGGGGTGCGGTTCAGCTCCAGTAGCTGCCGCTGGCCGCTGTCTCCTCCCACGTTTGGAGCTTGAGCTGCTGCCTGCAGGAGGTGGTGTCGACGTACACCGGAATGTGCACAGGCTGGTACAGCTCAAAGTGCACCGTCTTGAGGAGAGGCCGCCCGTCATGCGGATGCCGGCACGGTG
>NZ_JBSFCI010000095.1:0-5295 GCF_053593375.1 Streptomyces sp. NPDC002309
CTTTCACCGACTTACCCGTGTTGACGCGCCAACCGCTGCGGGCGGACACCCCCCGGCCCGACCCCTTCCCGCCGCGTGCGACTGCGAGTCCCGGGGGGTGGGGGGGAGGGGGGAGGAGGGGGGGGCTGACGCCGGGGTCCCATGACGCCGGGTGCGGGTGCGGGTGCGGGTGCGGGTGCGGGTGCGGGTGCGGGTTCCGGGGGCGACGTTTCCGGTGCGGTGTGCGGTTACAGGCGGTCCAGGACCTGGGTCAGGAGGTCGCCCATGCGGGTCGCGGAGTCGCGGCCCGCCTGGAGGACCTCCTCGTGGTTGAGGGGTTCTCCGGTCATGCCCGCGGCCAGGTTCGTGACCAGGGAGATGCCGAGGACCTCCGCGCCCGCCTCGCGTGCGGCGATGGCCTCCAGGACCGTCGACATGCCCACCAGGTCCGCGCCGATCACGCGCGCCATGCGGATCTCGGCCGGGGTCTCGTAGTGGGGGCCGGGGAACTGGGCGTAGACGCCCTCCTCCAGCGAGGGGTCGACCTCCTTGCACAGGTTGCGCAGGCGGGGCGAGTAGAGGTCGGTGAGGTCGACGAAGTTCGCGCCCACGATGGGGGAGGTCGCCGTCAGGTTGATGTGGTCGCTGATCAGCACCGGCTGGCCGGGGCGCATGCCCTCGCGCAGGCCGCCGCAACCGTTGGTGAGCACGATCGTCTTGCAGCCGGCGGCGACGGCGGTGCGCACGCCGTGCGCGACGGCGGCCACGCCGCGGCCCTCGTAGTAGTGCGTGCGGCCGAGGAAGACCAGGACGCGCTTGTCGCCGATCCCGTACGAGCGGATCTTCCCGCCGTGCCCGGCGACCGCCGGCGGCGGGAACCCGGGCAGCTCGGTGACCTGGAACTCGGCGTCGGGCGCGCCCAGCGCGTCCACGGCCGGGGCCCAGCCGGAGCCCATCACGAGGGCGACGTCGTGGGACTCGGCGCCGGTCAGTTCGCGCAGGCGCGCGGCAGCGGCGTCGGCGGCGGCGTAGGGGTCGCCCTGGATGTCGTCCGGAAGAAGAGATGCGTTCACGCGGACGAGCGTAGCCGGTCTGGTCCTACGCGCGTAGATGACGGAGGTCACGGGATGGCGATCGTTGTCTTGTCGTTTCCGACGAGAGGCGCCGCCACGGTCATTCGTCGGTGACGAGGACGTCCTTGTCGTTGAAGACCTCGACGATGAAGATGAGCAGCCGGCCCCGGCTGACCGTGTACTCCACGATGATGTTCTGGGTGAGCCGGATCGTACGGTCGTCGCCGGTGGCGCTTATGGGGCGTGACACGGAGAGGAAGGGGTCGCGGGCCAGCAGCGAGATGCCCTTGTCGAAGCCGATGCGCTGTCTGTCCTCCAGCCGGTCCCGGGCCTCGGCCGCCTGCACCGTGAAGTAGACGTCGTACGTGGTGGGGGGCATACGGTCTCCCGTGGGGCGTCGATCCCCTCAGTGTAGGAGCGGCGGGCCTTCCTCAGCAGGGCCTCTTGCGCAGCTCCATCACGTAATCGTGCGGCGCGCCGGCCGACTCGGCGGCGTCCGCGATCTCGCCCAGGTAGCGGGCCGAGGGCAGTCCGCCCTCGTAACCGTTGAGGACGTAGACCCAGGCGCCCTCCTCGCCCTCGAGGGTGTGGACGCGGATGCGCATCCGGCGGTACACGCCGAGGCCGACGCCGACCCATCGGTCGAGTGACTCCTCGTCCATGGGTGCGACGTCGTAGAGGGCGACGAAGACCTGGGAGGCGGTCGACTCGACGATCGTCGAGAGCGCGCCCTCCCAGCCCATCTGCTCGCCGCCGAACGTCAGCCGCCAGCCGTTCATCCACCCCGTGGCCCGCATCGGCGAGTGGGGGGCGCGGCGGGACATCAGCCGCGCGTCGAGGTTGCCGGCGTAGGCGGCGTAGAGCGACATGGGTCGAGAGTACGGCAGTCGGCCAGCGCGTCACTTCCGTGTCAGGGGTACCTGTGGTACCCGGGGCAGTCGCACATCGAAGGGTGCGGGACAATGGAGTACGTGACTCGGATCGTGATCATCGGTGGCGGACCCGGCGGATACGAGGCGGCCCTGGTGGCCGCCCAGCTAGGGGCGGAGGTGACCGTCGTCGACCGCGACGGTCTGGGCGGAGCGTCGGTGCTGACCGACTGCGTGCCGTCGAAGACCCTGATCGCCACGGCAGAGGTGATGACCACCTTCGACTCCTCGTACGAGGAGCTGGGCATCATCGTCGCCGACGACACCCCGCACATGGAGCAGTCCGCCCGCGTGGTCGGCGTGGACCTCGGCAAGGTCAACCGGCGGGTGAAGCGGCTCGCGCTCGCCCAGTCGCACGACATCACCGCCGCGGTGACGCGGGCCGGGGCGCGGGTGATGCGCGGGCGCGGGCGGCTGGAGGGCATGCAGGCGCTCGACGGGTCGCGGAAGGTCGTGGTGCGGGCCGCGGACGGCAGCGAGGAGACGCTCGTCGCGGACGCGGTGCTCATCGCCACCGGCGGGCATCCCCGTGAGCTGCCCGACGCCAGGCCCGACGGCGAGCGCATCCTGAACTGGACGCAGGTCTACGACCTCGACGAGCTCCCCGAGGAGCTGATCGTGGTCGGGTCGGGTGTGACCGGCGCCGAGTTCGCGGGCGCCTACCAGGCACTCGGCTCCAAGGTCACGCTGGTCTCGTCCCGGGACCGGGTCCTGCCGGGCGAGGACCCGGACGCGGCCGCCGTGCTGGAGGACGTCTTCCGGCGGCGCGGCATGAACGTCATGGCACGCTCGCGGGCCGCCTCCGCCAAGCGGGTCGGGGACCGGGTCGAGGTCACCCTCTCCGACGGCCGGGTCGTCACTGGCTCGCACTGTCTGATGGCCGTCGGCGCGATCCCCAACACCGAGGGCATGGGGCTGGAGGAGGCCGGGGTCCGGCTGAAGGACTCCGGGCACATCTGGACCGACCGGGTCTCGCGCACCAGCGCCCCCGGCGTGTACGCCGCCGGTGACGTCACGGGGGTCTTCGCCCTGGCGTCCGTCGCGGCCATGCAGGGCCGTATCGCCATGTACCACTTCCTCGGCGACGCGGTGGCCCCGCTGAACCTGAAGACCGTCTCGTCCAACGTCTTCACCGACCCCGAGATCGCCACCGTCGGCTACAGCCAGGCCGACGTCGACGGCGGTGTGATCGACGCCCGCGTGGTGAAGCTGCCGCTGCTGCGCAACCCGCGCGCGAAGATGCAGGGCATCCGGGACGGCTTCGTCAAGATCTTCTGCCGTCCGGGCACGGAGATCGTGGTGGGCGGTGTGGTGGTCGCGCCGCGCGCCTCCGAACTCATCCATCCGATCTCGATCGCCGTCGACAACAATCTGACGGTCGAACAGATCGCGAACGCGTTCACCGTCTACCCCTCCCTTTCGGGGTCGATCGCGGAGGTGGCCCGCCAGCTCCACACCCGCAAGGCGACGGGCGAGGGCTGACGGCACCGGCGGCTGAAAGCAACTCCTCGCTGGTCACGGGGAGTTGCCGACCATGCGTGCGGCATAGGCGGCGTGGGTAGCCTGCTATACCACTTCCCACTGACGTGTGCGAACAACTTCTGTTATTCGGCGCAAACTGCTGAAAGCAGACGGTCGTTGGGGTTACTGTCAGTTTCGTGTTCGCTGCAGAACGTCGCCAGTTGATCCTCGAAATGGTGCGCGCCAACGGGGCCGTGTCGCTCCGTGAGCTCGCCCGCGTCGTCCAGACCTCCGAAGTGACCGTACGGCGGGACGTGCGCGCACTGGAGGCAGAAGGACTCCTAGACCGCCGGCACGGCGGTGCGGTATTGCCGGGCGGATTCACGCGGGAATCCGGCTTTCCGCAGAAATCGCATCTCGCGACCGCCGAGAAGACCGCCATCGCCGACCTCGCCGCGAACCTCGTGGAGGAGGGCGAGGCGATCGTGGTCGGGGCCGGTACGACGACCCAGGAGCTGGCCCGCCGGCTCGCCCGGGTCCCCGGCCTGACCGTCGTCACCAACTCGCTCCTCGTGGCACAGGCCCTGGCCCATGCCAACCGGGTGGAGGTGGTGATGACCGGCGGTACGCTCCGCGGTTCCAACTACGCCCTCGTAGGGTCGGGCGCGGAGCAGTCCCTCCAGGGGCTGCGGGTGTCCCGGGCCTTCCTCTCCGGTAGCGGCCTGACCGCCGAACGCGGTCTGTCCACGTCCAACATGCTCTCGGCATCCGTCGACCGGGCTCTCGTCCAGGCCGCCGCCGAGGTCGTGGTCCTCGCGGATCACACCAAGCTCGGTACGGACACGATGTTCCAGACCGTGCCGACGGATGTGATCACCCGGCTGGTGACGGACGAGCCGCCGGGCCACGACGACCGTGCCGCCACCGAGCTGCAGGCGCTCGCCGACCAGGGCGTCCAGATCGCCGTGGCCGGCACGGGAGCCCCGGGAAACTCGGGTAGCGCGGGCGGTGAGGGCCCCCCGGGGCGCCAGCAGCGCCGGGACGTGCCACTCCCCGGCCCCCGGCGCGGCCAGGTCCCGGGCGCCGGGTCGGCCCTGCGCACGGCAGCCGTCCTCGGCGAGCAGTCGCCGGGCGGGGAGCGGGCCAGGGTGGCCGATCTGCGGCGCCGGTGACGGGCCGTTGACCCGTTCCCGAGCGGGCTGCCCCGAGAGGCCCTCCGTCAGGGCCTCCTCGGCGCCGTCGTGAGTACCCGCGGGGCGCCTCCACGCCTCGGAGCCCGGCCGTGAGAGACCACCCTGGGCGACCGAGGCGGACAGTGACCGGCTGAAACAAAGCGCCCGGCGGACGCGGCAAAGCGGTCCGCCGGGCGGCAGAGATGTCGTACGTCCGGTCAGTCCTTGATCTCGCAGATCAGCGCGCCCGACGTGATCGACGCGCCGACGTCCGCCGTCAGACCCTTGACGGTGCCGTCCTTGTGGGCGTTCAGCGGCTGCTCCATCTTCATCGCCTCCAGGACGACGATCAGGTCGCCCTCCTTGACGGCCTGACCCTCCTCCACGGCGATCTTGACGATGGTGCCCTGCATCGGCGAGGCGAGGCTGTCGCCCGACGCGACCGGCCCCGACCTCTTCGCGGCGCGGCGCTTCGGCTTGGCACCGGCGGCGAGGCCGGTACGGGCCAGCGACATGCCCAGGGACGACGGGAGGGAGACCTCGAGCCGCTTGCCGCCGACTTCGACGACGACGGTCTCGCGGCTGATGTCCTCGTCGTCGGTGCCGTCGATGGGTGCGGTGAAGGGCTTGATGTCGTTGACGAACTCGGTCTCGATCCAGCGGGTGTGGACCGTGAAGGGG
>NZ_JBSFCI010000096.1:0-4949 GCF_053593375.1 Streptomyces sp. NPDC002309
TCGGCGTGCCGACCGGAAGCCCTCGTACTGGACGTACTCGGGCTTTCGGCCGGTGCGGCGAGAGGGCGTGCCGGGCGTCGCGACGGGGCGAACCTTGGCTGACGCGGCACTAGTTGTCCCGGTAGCTCTCCAGCAGCCGCAGCCACACCTCACTGATCGTCGGATACGACGGCACCGCGTGCCACAGCCTGCTCAGGGGAACCTCGCCGGCGATGGCCACACTGGCCGAGTGGATGAGCTCGGCGACGGCCGGACCCACGAAGGTCACCCCGCGCAGGATCTCGTGCTCCACGTCGACGACCATCCGGGCGCGCCCCTGGTAGCCCTCCGCGTACAGGCCCGCTCCGGCGACCGAGGAGAAGGGGACGTCGATCGCGCGGACGCGGTGCCCTGCCCGCTCGGCCTCCGCCAGGGAGAGCCCGGCGGACGCCGCCTCCGGGTCGGCGAAGACGACCTGCGGCACGACCGAGTGGTCGGCGGTGGCGGCGTACGCTCCCCAGGCGCCGGAGTCGGGTACCCGCTCGCCGGCGGCCCGGGCGGCGATGGCCGCGCCCGCGATCCGCGCCTGGTACTTGCCCTGGTGGGTCAGCAGCGCGCGACGGTTGACGTCGCCGACGCCGTAGAGCCAGTCGGTGCCGGACACCTGGAGGCTCTCGTCGACCGACAGCCAGGAACCCGGCTCCAGGCCGACGGTGTCGAGGCCGATGTCGTCGGTGCGCGGGGCGCGCCCGATGGCGAACAGGATCTCGTCGGCCTCCAGGCGGTCGCCGCGGTCGGTGACGACGACGACCGTGCCGTCGTCCCGGGTCACCGACGCGACCGACGTGCCGGTCCGGATGTCCGCGCCGGCCTCGGTGAGCGCCTCGGCGACCATGTCCCCGGCGAAGGGTTCCATGCGGTTCAGCAGGCCCTTGCCCCGCACCAGGAGGGTCACGCGGGAGCCGAGTGCCTGCCAGACGGTGGCCATCTCGGTGGCGACCACGCCACCGCCCACCACGATCAGCCGGCCCGGCACCTCCGGGGAGCTGGTCGCCTCCCTGCTGGTCCAGGGCCGGACGGCGGCGAGATCCGGCAGGTCGGGCAGTTCGGCGCGGCTGCCGGTGCAGACGGCGACGGCGTGCCGCGCCGTGAGGGTGCGCTCCTCGCCGTCGGGACCGGTGACGACGACCCTGCGCGGTCCGGCGAGGCGGCCGTGACCTCGGTGGAGATCGGCGCCGATGCCGTCGAGCCAGGCGACCTGGCCGTCGTCCTTCCAGTGCGAGGTGAAGCGGTCCCGGTGGGCGAGCACCGCCGTCACGTCGAGGTCCCCCTGCACCAGCTGGCGCAGCCCCGGCACGCGGCGGGCGTCCGCGCGGGCGGTGACCGGGCGCAGGAGGGCCTTGCTGGGCATGCAGGCCCAGTAGGAGCATTCGCCGCCGACCAGCTCGCTCTCCACGATCGCGGTGGTCAGACCGGCCGCGCGGGTGCGGTCGGCGACGTTCTCCCCCACCGGTCCGGCACCGAGGACAACGACGTCGTAGGCGATGGATTGCGTTTCCGTCATGGGGGTCAGTCTGGTGGATGGTGTGGCGCGTGCCCACATGGGTACGCGCGCCGTTGCACGATCGGTCGGGCACCTGGAATACCCGGTGGTCCGACCGTGTTTTCGCACACGGCCCCACCCCCACACCAGGAAGCAGGGATCACGCCATGAGCCAGACTGTCGAGCTCACCAAGGAGAACTTCGACCAGACGGTCGCGGACAACGAGTTCGTGCTGATCGACTTCTGGGCGTCATGGTGCGGGCCGTGCCGGCAGTTCGCCCCGGTGTACGAGAAGGCCGCCGAGGACAATCCGGACCTGGTGTTCGGCAAGGTGGACACCGAGGCGCAGCCGGAGCTGGCCGCCGCCTTCGGTATCCAGTCGATTCCGACGCTGATGATCGTGCGCGACCGGGTCGCCGTGTTCGCCCAGCCCGGCGCCCTGCCGGAGGCCGCCCTCAGCGACGTCATCGGCCAGGCCCGCAAGCTGGACATGGACGAGGTCCGCAAGGCCGTCGCCGAGCAGCAGGCGCAGGAGGGCGAGGCCCAGTAGGGCACGGTGCCGGCACCTTTCCGTCCGGCACCCGGCAGGGGTACGTCGTCACGTCCGGCGGTCACCGTCGTCCGGCGCGCGCCGGTGAGGGCCTTGGTATCGGCCCTCGCCGCAGCGCCGGACCCCGGCGCCGGGCGTGGCGACGCGGCCTGTCAGCTGGAGTCGCGGTGCACGACCGTGGCGCCCAGCACCTCGTGTCTCCCGGGCGGGGCGGCCGGATCGCGTACGGCGCGGTCCACCAGTTCCGCGAGGTCCCGGCCCGAGGGCAGTTCGAGGTGGACGGTGCTGAGGCGAGGCCTCAGCAGCCGGCCCAGCATCAGGTCGTCCGCTCCGACGACCGCCGTGTCCTCCGGGATGCGAAGGCCCTCGTCCTGCAGAGCGCGCATCAGCAGCATCGCGTACTCGTCGTTGTACGCGAAGACACCGTCGAGGCCGAGCCCGCGCCACCGCGCGGCGAGGCCGGCGGCCGCCGCCTCGTCGTAGGCGAGGGGCAGCTCGGTGACGACGGCGTCGGTACCGTGCAGGGCCTGCCGTACGCCGTCCAGACGCGGCCGGGAGTACGACTCCAGGCCGGGTTCCACCGGCATGACCACGCCGATACGGCGCCGGCCTCGGTCGTGGAGATGACGCGCCGCCACCCGGCCCACGGCCGCGTGGTCCATGAGCAGGGCGTGCGCGCCCTCCACGCTCGCCGGGCCGAGGGTGACCACCGCCCGGGCGCCGGAACGCTTGAGCACCGCCACCGCCTGCGGACCCAGGCCCTCGCCGGGCACCAGCACGGCGACCGGCCGTAACTCGGCCCAGGTTCCGGCGGCTTCGTCGCCGTGCGGGCCGAGGGTGCCGTACTGCACGACCGTGTAGTCGAGGCGGCTCAGCGCCCACTGGAGTTCGTTGATGAACCGCGCGTAGAGCAGGCCGGCGGGGATCTCCGGAGAGGGCAGCAGAACCATCCGGCTGTGCCCGGCACGCAGACTGCGGGCGGCGGCGTGCGGGACGTAGCCGAGTTCCTTCGCGGCCGCGCGGACCCGGCGGCGCGTGGGCTCGCTGATCCGCACGGCGCCGGTGTTGTTGAGGACGTACGAGACGGTCGCACGCGAGACGCCGGCCAGGCGGGCCACATCGGCGCTCGTGGGCGCGGAGCGCTGCGCCGGCGGCACGGACGCGGGTGTGTTCGGTATCTGCACCATGACGCACCGCATCCTGGCAGAGGCGGCGGCAGGGGAGGCGGGCGGGGCGACGTGCTCCAGCCTTCAACGAACGCGGGCCGGTGGAACGCTCCGCACGGCACCCGGCGGGACCGCCCGGTCACCGGCCGCTCCGCCGCGCGCGCGACTCCTCCGCCGCCCACGGCTACTCGGTGCGGGGTCGCTCCCCCGTGCGCGACTCGTCCGTGTGGGACTCGTCCGTGCTGGACTCCTCGGCGGCGCACTGCCGCTCGATCAGGGTCCCGGCGGGCGGGGACTCGGTCCGCGTGAGGCGCGCCACCAGGTCGACCCACCCGGCCTCCAGCCGCTCCAACGGCATGTCGCGGCGCCCGGTCAGATGGTGGACCACCGCGGGGTCGAGGTAGCCCATCAGCGTCTGGGCGAGCAGGACGCAGTCCGCTTCCGGGACCACCTGCCGCAGCAGCACGGTCAGGTGCCGGTGCAGCAACTGCCGGGACGGCGCGCTGTGCCGGCGCTCGGGGGTCCCCTCGGCGGCGAGCTGGAGGTCCAGCTGCTCCACCGACCGGCGCAGGGACGCGCGGCCGAACGCGCGCAGCCGCTCCACCGGCGGCGCGCCGGGCCCCAGCGGCGGCGGGCCGCCGAGGAAGGCGGCCTGGAACTTCTTCTCGGAGTGGTCCAGCAGTGCCGTCAGCAGACCGACCCGGTCCCCGAAGCGGCGGAAGACGGTGCCCTTGCCCACCGACGCGGCCGTGGCCACGGCCTCCATGGTCAGCGACGCCGCGCCGTGCTCCGCGACCAGCCGGCCGGCGGCCTCCAGCAGCCGGGCGCGGTTGCGCGCCGCGTCCGCGCGCAGGCACTCCTCCTCGGCGGACGGTCCGAGTTCCAGCAACTCGGGCGCACCCAGCGGCTCAAGGGATTCCGGGAAGGGCGGCAGGGAGGAGGACATGACGCCAGCGTAGAGCACGGGGAAGAAAATGGACCGCGGTCCGGTTAGGATGATAGAAATCTAAACGGACCCCGGTCCGGATACCTACCCCACACGGCATTTCCATGGAGTTCTTCATGTCTGTACGCATCCTCGCTCTCGTCGGCAGCCTCCGCGCCGGCTCGCACAACCGCCAGCTCGCCGAGGCCGCCGTCAAGATCGCCCCCGAGGGTGTCGACGTTCAGCTGTACGAGGGCCTGGCGGAGATCCCCTTCTACAACGAGGACATCGACGTCGCGGGCACCGTCCCTGCCGCCGCCGAGCGTCTGCGTGAGGCCGCCGCCGCGGCCGACGCCCTCCTGCTGGTCACGCCGGAGTACAACGGCACCATGCCGGCCGTGCTGAAGAACGCCATCGACTGGCTGTCCCGCCCGTACGGCGCCGGCGCGCTGGGCGGCAAGCCCGTCGCCGTGGTCGGCACCGCCTTCGGCCAGTACGGCGGCGCCTGGGCGCAGGACGAGGCCCGCAAGGCGCTCGGCATCGCCGGCGCGACCGTGCTGGAGGACGTCAAGCTCGCCATCCCCGGCTCCGGCGCCCGCTTCGCCGAGACCCACCCGGTCGACGACGCCGAGGTCGCCGCCCAGCTCGCGGAGGTCGTGGCACGCGTGCAGGCGGCGCCGCAGGCCGCCTGATCACCGGCCCCCGCACCCGGCCGGGGGGGGGCCGCCCCCGCGCGGGGGGGGGGCGCGGGCCCCCCCTCCGGGCGGCGCCCCCCCCCCCCCCCC
>NZ_JBSFCI010000097.1:0-4948 GCF_053593375.1 Streptomyces sp. NPDC002309
CTCGATCAGCAACGGACCGAGACTCCCGCGCCAGCCGCCACCTCATGCCGGACCAGCAGAAACCGCACATGACGTTCGGAAAGAGAACGACCTCTAACGAAGCACTACTAGGCTCCACGGCCCCTTGGACGGGACGTCCTTCACCTGCTCGCACCAGGTGCCGTCGGTCTCCTCGATCAGGAACTCAATCCCGGCCCCCGCCTGGCCCGGAGGCTCCAGACGGATCCTCGACGCCCGCCCCCGCAGGAGATCTGCCACCCGCAGCGCGGTCCACCAGTTCTCGTACCGGTTTCCCGCCTTATCCGCAGCCCTACCCAACAGCCCCATCCAACATCACTTCCCCAGGACACGACAGCAGGCTTCTCATCGCCAGCAAACCCCAGCAACCCGCGACGTTATCGCCGCCGACAGACACCCGCACGCGCCAGACCGCAGGTGTCAAAAGCATGACTTAACAGCAGGTCACCCCCACAACAAACATCCCTGCCACCCACACAACGTCTAGATAATCGACATCACCGGCGAGCGGGGCGTGGAGGCGGTCTGCTTCGCCGACACCCGCGGCTCCCAGGTCGAGATCGTCCAGAACATCGGCCGGGCCCTGCGCCCCAACCCCGACGGCACCGCCAAGGTCGCCCGGATCATCGTGCCCGTCTTCCTCCAGCCCGGCGAGGACCCGACCGACATGGTCGCCTCCGCCTCGTTCCGCCCCCTCACAGCTGTCCTCCAGGGCCTGCGCTCCCACTCGGAACGCGTCGTCGAACAGCTCGCCTCCCACGCCCTGACCAGGCAGCCGCGGACCAAGCCGCACCACCTCGTCCGCGACAAGGACGGACGCATCGTCGCAGCCAGCGGCGAAGGCGACGGTGCCGGTGCCGGTGCCGGTGCCGGTGCCGAGGAATTGGACGGCACGCAGGGGGCGGTGGAGTCCGCGCTGCTGAGCTTCTCCAGCCCCCGCGACGCGGCGACGATCGCGGCGTTCCTGCGCACGCGGGTCTACCGGCCCGAGTCGCTGGTGTGGCTGGAGGGCTATCAGGCCCTGCTGCGCTGGCGGAAAGAGAACGGAATCACGGGCCTGTACGCCGTCCCGTACGACACCGAGACCACGGTGGGCGTCACGAAGGACTTCCCCCTGGGCAGGTGGGTCCACCAGCAGCGGCGCACCTACCGCGCCGGCGAACTCGATCCCCACCGCAAGACACTGCTCGACGAAGCCGGAATGGTGTGGGAACCCGGCGAAGAAGCCTGGGAGAACAAACTCGCCGTCCTGCGCTCCTACCACCGCGCCCACGGCCACCTCGCCCCCCGGCGCGACGCCCTATGGGGCAACGCCGACAACGAACTCGCCCCGGTCGGGGAACACATGGCCAACCTCCGCCGCACCCACGGCCTCGGCAAAAAACCCGAACGCGCCACGGCACGGGCCGCGCAACTGTCCGCGATCGACCCCGACTGGAACTGCCCCTGGCCCCTCGACTGGCAGCGCCACTACCGCGTCCTCGCCGACCTCGCCGCCGACGAACCCCACGGCACCCTCCCGGCCGTCGAGCCCGGAGTGCTCTTCGAAGGCGACGACCTCGGACGATGGCTGCAGCGACAGTCCCACGACTGGTTCCAGCTCTCCGAGGAGCAGCAGCGGAGGCTCTCGAGCCTGGGGGTGAAGCCCGCTGAGCAGCCGGCGCCAGCCACCCCGGACGGCGCGAAGAGCGCTGAGGGAAAGACATCGACGGCGTTCCAGCGGGGTATCCAGGCCCTCGCGCAGTACATCGCCCGCGAAGGCAGAACTGTCGTGGGAAGGACACACGTTGAAGAGCTGCCGGACGGTTCGGTGGTCAGGCTAGGGGTGTTTCTGAGTAACCAGAAGGTGAGGCGGGAGCGCCTAGATGCGGAGCAGCGAGCCGTCTTCGCCGAGCTGGGCTACGCCTGGGCCGCAGAACAGCCCGAGCATCGCTGACAGCGGTCTGGATCTGTGGCAGGCGTTTTCCCGTTGGCTTGTTATGCCCATTACCGGATGAGCCGATAATTCGTTTGGCTCTGTGTGCGGAACGCGGAAGCGGGATGGGATGCGGCAAGTGCCGGGCCGACTGATGTCGGAGCTGTGGACGTACGGTTCTTGGCTGCGGGTGGGACGACCGAGTGTTCGCCGTGGTCGGTGGCAGCCGCCGAAGTGGCCTTCGAGCAGTGTCCGCCGCTGAGTCCGTTTTCAGCCCGCAAGGGCAAGCGCACGGCGCCGGGATGGTGGTGGTCGGCGACCACCGGACGGCTCGTGCACTACGGGTCTGGGGCGATGCGGCTGCATCTGATGCTGCTCGATCGCGATCCAGGCGTCCAAGGTCTGGCCTGCCGGCCACTGGAACTGCGGTGTCCCGCGTCAAGCAATTGGCAGGTTTTCGGGTTCTGGAAAGTTGGGGACGAGAGGGTCGGCGGCGCCGGTGTGGACGTCGTAGGGGCGGTTCCAGGCGAGTGCCTCGTGGTGCCGGACGGTGTTGTACTCGGTCCGGTAGTCCTCGGCGTGGCGGACCAGGTCAAGGGCGTCGGGTATCTCCTCGAGGAACAGCTTCTCGTACTTCAGCGAGCCGAAGCCGCGCTCGCGTGAGCCGTTCTGCCCTGGCGTTCGGACCCGGATGCGGACGTGCCGCAGCTCGGCGCGGGCGGCGATGAATGCCTCGAAGCGGAACGAGCGGAACGGTCCCCCGTTGTCGGTGACGATCGTGACCAGCGGTTGCACCGCGCCGTCGGCTTCGCGCGGAGCGAGGTCGGCAAGCGGCCCTCCGGCCAGCCGCGCGGCCTCGGCCAGGGCGAGCTCGACGGCGGCGATCGCGTCGTGCTGGTTCGCGGTGGGCGAGATGTGCCAGCCCAGTTCGTACTTCGACCAGTAGTCGCGGCAGCCGGCCAGCCGCCAGGTGCCGCCAGCGGTGGTCTCGAACTCAGAGAAGTCGAATTGCCAGACCTGGTTCGGGCCGATCGGCTCGGTAGCGAACGCCGCCTTGCGCCATGCCGCGAGCTGCCGACGTTCGCGCTGGTAGTTCGCCTCCAGCAGCAGACCCTCGTCGCGCAGCAGCCGCAGCACGGTGGCCTGCGAAACGTGATGGCCGTCCCATCCGCACATCGCCCACACCTTTGATGGGGACTTTTGAATCTGGCTCTGGCCGCAGTTCCGTGAATCCCCAGGTCAGCAGTAGGAACGCAGGATCGTTTCGGCAGCGTACTTCCTGCCGTGGCGAGCAAGGCGGTTGAGGATGTGCTGTTTCCCGGGGTCGATGTGTGGGTGGAGGGGATGAGCGACTCCTCCGGCATCCTGGTGGTGGAGGCGGTGTCGACGGCCCGTCCAGGCCGGTGCCCAAACTGTCGCAAGCAGGCCCGCCGCGTGCACAGCACCTATCAACGCACCCTGATGAGCGGCCGTTGGGCTCACGTCGAGTCATCGTCCGTCTGCGGGTGCGCCGGTACTTCTGCGACCGGAAGAGCTGTTCCCGTAAGACGTTCGTCGAGCAGGTGCCGGGTCTGTCCACGCGCTACCGTCGGTCGAGTACCGGGCTGACGGGCTGGCTGCGGTCGATCGCGATCGAGCTCGGCGGCCGTCCCGCCGCACGGCTGTGCCGACGCCTGCGGCTGACCGCGGGCCGAACCCGGCTGCTCAGGCTGCTGACGGCGCCAGCGGTGTCGGACCGTGCCCCGCGGGTGCTGGGGGTGGACGAGTTTGCCTTCCGCAAGGGCTGCACCTACGGCACCGTGCTGGTCGACGTCGAGGCCGGCCGGGTCGTGGACGTACTGCCCGACCGCACCTCCGAGACGTTCGCGACCTGGCTCACCGAGCATCCTGGAGCCGAGATCATTTGCCGGGACCGGGCCACCGCCTACACCAAGGCGGTCAAGGAAGCCGCCCCTCATGCCCTGGAAGTCGCTGATCGTTGGCACCTGTTGCAGAACCTGTCCGCCGCGGTGGAGAAGACCTGTCACCAGCACCGCGACTGCCTGCGCAAACATGCCGAGGAGGAGGCGGCGACCGAGGCGCCGGAGCCACCCCCGATGCTGTTACCGCCCGCGGAACTGCCCCGCACCCAGATCATCGAACGCACCCGCCACCGCTACGAGGACATCCACCGCCTGCTGGAGTAACGCTGGACGATCAGCGCCATCGCCCGCCGGTTGAACCTCGACCGCAAGACCGTGCGACTCTTTCGTGACACCGACCTCCACGAGCTGCTGGCTTCCGCCCGCGACCGCCGGCCCAACGGCGTCCTGGAGCCCTTCAAGGCATACATCAACGCTCGCTTCACCGAGGCGCAAGGCCAGGTCAGCGGCACCCGGCTGTTCCTGGAGATCCAGGCTCGCGGCTACCGCGGCAGCCGCCAGGTCGTCCGCAAACACCCCTCGCCGCCCTCCGCGCGGGCACCGCCCAACCGATCCGGGCCGATATACCAAGCCCTCGCAAGATCACCTCGTGGATCATGCGGCCCCGGGAGACGCTCACCGAAAGCCAGGACGAGCGCCTCCTTCAGGTCCGGCTCGCCTGCCCGGACATCACCCGGGCCTGCGACCTCGCCCGCGCCTTTGCCGATCTGGTCCGTCACCGGCGCGGATACCTGCTGCTGGAGTGGATCCGCCAGGCCGAGCAGGACGCACCGAAGCCGATGCAGGGCTTCGCCGGTTTCCTCCGTCAGGACCTCGATGCCGTCACCGCCGGGCTGACCCTGCCGTGGAGCTCCGGGGTGGTCGAAGGGCATGTAAACCGGATCAAAACGATCAAGAGAGCCATGTATGGACGGGCCGGTTTCGGCCTCCTACGTACCCGAATCCTCGCCCGCGCATAGCCCCGGCTCGGTCACGGAGTCCAACCGGCCACCACCTGCTCGGCCACCGCGAAGTCGGTCTGGCAGTCCGGACAGGCGGCTCGCCCGAACAAGTAGAGGAGGCCATGAGCCAAGCCCTCCTGCCCGTCTGTCAT
>NZ_JBSFCI010000098.1:0-4786 GCF_053593375.1 Streptomyces sp. NPDC002309
TTGGTGGTGGAAAGCTCCGGCGGTGCAGGATGAGCCCGCGGCCTATCAGCTTGTTGGTGAGGTAACGGCTCACCAAGGCGACGACGGGTAGCCGGCCTGAGAGGGCGACCGGCCACACTGGGACTGAGACACGGCCCAGACTCCTACGGGAGGCAGCAGTGGGGAATATTGCACAATGGGCGAAAGCCTGATGCAGCGACGCCGCGTGAGGGATGACGGCCTTCGGGTTGTAAACCTCTTTCAGCAGGGAAGAAGCGAAAGTGACGGTACCTGCAGAAGAAGCGCCGGCTAACTACGTGCCAGCAGCCGCGGTAATACGTAGGGCGCAAGCGTTGTCCGGAATTATTGGGCGTAAAGAGCTCGTAGGCGGCTTGTCACGTCGGTTGTGAAAGCCCGGGGCTTAACCCCGGGTCTGCAGTCGATACGGGCAGGCTAGAGTTCGGTAGGGGAGATCGGAATTCCTGGTGTAGCGGTGAAATGCGCAGATATCAGGAGGAACACCGGTGGCGAAGGCGGATCTCTGGGCCGATACTGACGCTGAGGAGCGAAAGCGTGGGGAGCGAACAGGATTAGATACCCTGGTAGTCCACGCCGTAAACGGTGGGCACTAGGTGTGGGCAACATTCCACGTTGTCCGTGCCGCAGCTAACGCATTAAGTGCCCCGCCTGGGGAGTACGGCCGCAAGGCTAAAACTCAAAGGAATTGACGGGGGCCCGCACAAGCGGCGGAGCATGTGGCTTAATTCGACGCAACGCGAAGAACCTTACCAAGGCTTGACATACACCGGAAACGTCTGGAGACAGGCGCCCCCTTGTGGTCGGTGTACAGGTGGTGCATGGCTGTCGTCAGCTCGTGTCGTGAGATGTTGGGTTAAGTCCCGCAACGAGCGCAACCCTTGTCCCGTGTTGCCAGCAGGCCCTTGTGGTGCTGGGGACTCACGGGAGACCGCCGGGGTCAACTCGGAGGAAGGTGGGGACGACGTCAAGTCATCATGCCCCTTATGTCTTGGGCTGCACACGTGCTACAATGGCCGGTACAATGAGCTGCGATACCGTGAGGTGGAGCGAATCTCAAAAAGCCGGTCTCAGTTCGGATTGGGGTCTGCAACTCGACCCCATGAAGTCGGAGTCGCTAGTAATCGCAGATCAGCATTGCTGCGGTGAATACGTTCCCGGGCCTTGTACACACCGCCCGTCACGTCACGAAAGTCGGTAACACCCGAAGCCGGTGGCCCAACCCTTGTGGAGGGAGCTGTCGAAGGTGGGACTGGCGATTGGGACGAAGTCGTAACAAGGTAGCCGTACCGGAAGGTGCGGCTGGATCACCTCCTTTCTAAGGAGCACTTCTAGGCTGCTTCGGCAGTCCAGAGGCCAGTACATCGGCGAATGTCCGGTGCTGGTTGCTCATGGGTGGAACGTTGACTATTCGGCCGGGTTTTCGGGTCGGAGGCTGCTAGTACTGCTCGTCAGAGTGTGGAACGCATGATCTCCGGACGAGGGCCGGCCGGGCACGCTGTTGGGTGTCTGAGGGTTCGGCCGCAAGGTCGCCTTCAGTGCCGGCCCCAGTGCACTCGGGATGTGGTCCCGGGGTGATGGGTGGTTGGTCGTTGTTTGAGAACTGCACAGTGGACGCGAGCATCTGTGGCCAAGTTTTTAAGGGCGCACGGTGGATGCCTTGGCACCAGGAACCGATGAAGGACGTGGGAGGCCACGATAGTCCCCGGGGAGTCGTCAACCAGGCTTTGATCCGGGGGTTTCCGAATGGGGAAACCCGGCAGTCGTCATGGGCTGTCACCCGCTGCTGAACACATAGGCAGTGTGGAGGGAACGCGGGGAAGTGAAACATCTCAGTACCCGCAGGAAGAGAAAACAACCGTGATTCCGGGAGTAGTGGCGAGCGAAACCGGATGAGGCCAAACCGTATGCGTGTGAGACCCGGCAGGGGTTGCGCATGCGGGGTTGTGGGATCTCTCTTTTACGGTCTGCCGGCCGTGAGACGAGTCAGAAACCGTTGATGTAGGCGAAGGACATGCGAAAGGTCCGGCGTAGAGGGTAAGACCCCCGTAGTCGAAACGTCAACGGCTCGTTTGAGAGACACCCAAGTAGCACGGGGCCCGAGAAATCCCGTGTGAATCTGGCGGGACCACCCGCTAAGCCTAAATATTCCCTGGTGACCGATAGCGGATAGTACCGTGAGGGAATGGTGAAAAGTACCGCGGGAGCGGAGTGAAATAGTACCTGAAACCGTGTGCCTACAAGCCGTGGGAGCGTCGGAATGAGGCTTGCCTTGTTCTCGTGACTGCGTGCCTTTTGAAGAATGAGCCTGCGAGTTTGCGGTGTGTTGCGAGGTTAACCCGGGTGGGGTAGCCGTAGCGAAAGCGAGTCCGAATAGGGCGTTTCAGTAGCACGCTCAAGACCCGAAGCGGAGTGATCTAGCCATGGGCAGGTTGAAGCGGAGGTAAGACTTCGTGGAGGACCGAACCCACCAGGGTTGAAAACCTGGGGGATGACCTGTGGTTAGGGGTGAAAGGCCAATCAAACTCCGTGATAGCTGGTTCTCCCCGAAATGCATTTAGGTGCAGCGTCGTGTGTTTCTTGCCGGAGGTAGAGCACTGGATAGGCGATGGGCCCTACCGGGTTACTGACCTTAGCCAAACTCCGAATGCCGGTAAGTGAGAGCGCGGCAGTGAGACTGTGGGGGATAAGCTCCATGGTCGAGAGGGAAACAGCCCAGAGCATCGACTAAGGCCCCTAAGCGTACGCTAAGTGGGAAAGGATGTGGAGTCGCACAGACAACCAGGAGGTTGGCTTAGAAGCAGCCACCCTTGAAAGAGTGCGTAATAGCTCACTGGTCTAGTGATTCCGCGCCGACAATGTAGCGGGGCTCAAGCGTACCGCCGAAGTCGTGTCATTGCAGCATGAGGGCCAACGCCCGCTGTGATGGGTAGGGGAGCGTCGTGTGCCGGGTGAAGCCGCGCCGGAAGGCAGTGGTGGACGGTTCACGAGTGAGAATGCAGGCATGAGTAGCGATACAAACGTGAGAAACGTTTGCGCCGATTGACTAAGGGTTCCTGGGTCAAGCTGATCTGCCCAGGGTAAGTCGGGACCTAAGGCGAGGCCGACAGGCGTAGTCGATGGATAACCGGTTGATATTCCGGTACCCGCTGTGAAGCGTCAAACATCGAGCATCGTGATGCTAAGGCCGTGAAGCCGCCCTGATCTCTTCGGAGTTGAGGGGAGTGGTGGAGCCGCCGGACCAAGCGGTTAGTAGGTGAGTGATGGGGTGACGCAGGAAGGTAGTCCATCCCGGGCGGTGGTTGTCCCGGGGTAAGGGTGTAGGACGTCAGGTAGGTAAATCCGCCTGGCAATAGTCTGAGACCTGATGCCGAGCCGATTGTGGTGAAGTGGATGATCCTATGCTGTCGAGAAAAGCCTCTAGCGAGTTTCATGGCGGCCCGTACCCTAAACCGACTCAGGTGGTCAGGTAGAGAATACCGAGGCGTTCGGGTGAACTATGGTTAAGGAACTCGGCAAAATGCCCCCGTAACTTCGGGAGAAGGGGGGCCACGTCTGGTGAGAACACTTGCTGTTCGAGCTGGGGGTGGCCGCAGAGACCAGCGAGAAGCGACTGTTTACTAAAAACACAGGTCCGTGCGAAGCCGTAAGGCGATGTATACGGACTGACGCCTGCCCGGTGCTGGAACGTTAAGGGGACCGGTTAGCTCCATTTCGGTGGGGCGAAGCTGAGAACTTAAGCGCCAGTAAACGGCGGTGGTAACTATAACCATCCTAAGGTAGCGAAATTCCTTGTCGGGTAAGTTCCGACCTGCACGAATGGCGTAACGACTTCTCGACTGTCTCAACCATAGGCCCGGTGAAATTGCACTACGAGTAAAGATGCTCGTTTCGCGCAGCAGGACGGAAAGACCCCGGGACCTTTACTACAGTTTGATATTGGTGTTCGGTTCGGCTTGTGTAGGATAGCTGGGAGACTTTGAAATCTGGACGCCAGTTCAGGTGGAGTCGTCGTTGAAATACCAGTCTGGTCGTGCTGGATGTCTAACCTGGGTCCGTGATCCGGATCAGGGACAGTGTCTGATGGGTAGTTTAACTGGGGCGGTTGCCTCCTAAAGAGTAACGGAGGCGCCCAAAGGTTCCCTCAGCCTGGTTGGTAATCAGGTGTTGAGTGTAAGTGCACAAGGGAGCTTGACTGTGAGACCGACGGGTCGAGCAGGGACGAAAGTCGGGACTAGTGATCCGGCGGTGGCTTGTGGAAGCGCCGTCGCTCAACGGATAAAAGGTACCCCGGGGATAACAGGCTGATCTTCCCCAAGAGTCCATATCGACGGGATGGTTTGGCACCTCGATGTCGGCTCGTCGCATCCTGGGGCTGGAGTCGGTCCCAAGGGTTGGGCTGTTCGCCCATTAAAGCGGTACGCGAGCTGGGTTTAGAACGTCGTGAGACAGTTCGGTCCCTATCCGCTGTGCGCGTAGGAATATTGAGAAGGGCTGTCCCTAGTACGAGAGGACCGGGACGGACGAACCTCTGGTGTGCCAGTTGTTCTGCCAAGGGCATGGCTGGTTGGCTACGTTCGGGAGGGATAACCGCTGAAAGCATCTAAGCGGGAAGCCTGCTTCGAGATGAGTATTCCCACCTCCTTGAGAGGGTAAGGCTCCCAGTAGACGACTGGGTTGATAGGCCGGATATGGAAGCACGGTAACGTGTGGAGTTGACCGGTACTAATAGGCCGAGGGCTTGTCCTCAGTTGCTCGCGTCCACTGTGTT
>NZ_JBSFCI010000099.1:0-3828 GCF_053593375.1 Streptomyces sp. NPDC002309
TGTCCGTCCTCGGAACGGCGCGGAATCGGTCTCTCACCGACTCACCCGGGTTGACGCGCCAACCGCTGCGGGCGGACACCCCCCGGCCCGCCCCCTTCCCGCCGCGGGCGGGTGCGGGTCCCCGGGGGGCGCCGTGCGCGGGTGCGGCTCCGCGTGGGCGGGGGGCCACCCCGGCGCGGCACCTTCCCGTCGTGTGCGGGTGCGGGGTCGTGCCCCCGAGCCTGGTCCGGGGGCGGATGCGGTCGGGCTGGTCCCTTTCCCTCTCACGCGGGTGCGGGTTCGGGCCCCTTTTGCTACTCCGGGCGCCATTGTCAGTGGGCTGCTGTAGCTTCCGAAGTGCCGGGCGCAAAGGCGCGCGGCGCAGGGGACGGCCACAGGGGTGGGTGGACGATGAGCAACGGCACGGCGACGACAGATCTCGACGCCACACTGGAGAAGCACCGGGTCGAGCTGACGGGCTACTGCTATCGCATGCTCGGCTCCTCCTTCGAGGCCGAGGACGCGGTCCAGGACACCCTCGTCCGTGCCTGGCGCAGCTACGACAAGTTCGAGGGACGCTCCAGCGTCCGTTCCTGGCTCTACCGGATCGCGACCAACGTGTGCCTGGACATGCTGAGCGCGGGCAACAAGCGCGCCAGGCCGATGGACCTGTCCGAAGCCACCCCGCTCGCCCGGGCCGCGCTGTCGCCGCGCCCCGACCACACCTGGCTGGAGCCGATGCCGGACGCCCGTGTGCTGCCCTCCGTCACCGACCCGGCGGAGGCCGCGGTCGCCAAGGAGTCCGTGCGGCTGGCGTTCATGGCCGCCCTCCAGCAACTGCCGCCCAAGCAGCGCGCCGTGCTGATCCTGCGCGAGGTGCTGGCCTGGAAGGCGAGCGAGGTCGCCGAACTGCTCGGCACCTCGGTGGCGTCGGTGAACAGTGCCTTGCAGCGGGCCCGCGCGACGCTCGCCGAGCGCGCGGACACCGGCTCGGACGCGGTGGTGTCCGACGCGCTGGACGAGGAGCAGCAGAAGCTCCTGGAGCGGTACGTGGCGGCGTTCGAGGGCTACGACATGACGGCACTGACGGCACTGCTCCACGAGGACGCCGTGATGACGATGCCGCCGTTCGACCTGTGGCTGCGCGGCCCGGCCGACATCACCGGCTTCATGACCACCATCGGCTCCGCCTGCGCCGGTTCCCGGCTGCGCTCCGTCGAGGTCAACGGCCTGCCGGGCTTCGCGCACTACAAGCCGGACCCGGACTCGGGCGGCTTCGTGCCCTGGGCGGTGCAGGTGCTGGAGATCTCAGACGGGCGGATCACCGGGTTCCACTGCTTCCTCGACACCAAGCGGTGGTTCCCGTTGTTCGGGCTGCCCCTCCACCTCGAAGCGGAGTCCGACCAGGTCTAGGAGGGCGTGCAGGGCCGGGTCGGGGTCGCGGAGCCGGATCCCGCTTCCGGCCCGCTCGGCCGTCAGCGCCAGCCGGGCCAGCAGGTCGACGGTCCCGAGGCCCGGCGGCCCGATCCCTCCGACGTCACATACGACCACCGGAGCCCGGGTGTTCTCCAACAACGCCCGCACGTCGTCGCACAGCCCTGTCACCTCGTCCCGGGTGACAGGGCCGGCCAGCACGATCTCGGCAGGGGTCATGGCATCCACGCCCCGGTAGACCGGCGCGGATGCCATAACTCATCGTCGGCGGAGTCCTCGTCGCGCCGCGAGGATCACATTGACCTGGGCCGGGGCAGCCAACGGAGGTCGGGCGCATGCCGCATGGATCAACCTCGCCGACCGCAATACGACTCCTCGCCAAGTAGTCCCTGTACAGGGGGCGTTGGGGGGCTTCGCAGTGATCGCCGTGGTCATCGCCGTCAATTGTCACCAAGCTCGTCTGCCCTATGGCCTCCAGGCCACCTCGTCGAGATGATCTCAACGATCACCGACAAGGCCCTGGAGTCGATGAACGAGTGGCGCACCCGCCCGCTCGACGCGGTCTATCCGGTGGTCTTCGTGGAGCGATCAATGTGAAGATCCGGGACGGGCAGGTCGCCAACAGGCCGATCTATGTGGCGATCGCGGTCACCGCCGACGGCTACCGCGAGAACGCTGAAAACGCAGAGTGTTTTACCGGACGTCGACGTAGTCGCCTGGTGCGTTGCCGGCTGCGGTGGTGGTGTTTCCGGGGTAGCTGTAGCGCCAGTATCCGTCGCGGTTGGCGGTGACGGTGGTCTTCAGGGCGCCGGTGGAGCCGGCGGTGATTGTCTTGACGGTGGTGTAAGTTCCGGTGGGTGTGCGGAATTGCAGGCGTACGGGCTGATCGGCGTAGCGGTGGTATTGGTAATCGTGCCAGTCGATTCGGCTCAGTGCGCCCGTGACGGTGATCGTTTTGCCCTTGGTCACCGGCTCAGGTGCCGCGTTGGCCGTGAGCTTCGCGGCTCGCAGAACGCTGAGGGAAGCCGCTGCCTTGCGGTGATAGTCACCGTCCAGCGCGGTCGCGTTGACATGGAGGCGCCAGATGCCTGCGTCCGCGTTGTGGAGCCAGCCTTCGCCCATGATGAACCCGAAAGTGCACTGTGTGGTGGTCGCGTCAACCCTCCTGCACTTGGGGTCGGCTGGGGCGGCCAGGGCGCCTGTTGGTGCGGTGCTGGGTCCCCGGTACAGCCAGGCGTCGACGTAGTCGATGCCTCCGGGATCGCTCGCGGTGACGGTCGCGGTGAAGGATGTCTGTGCTGCGGCCGTGACGACCAGCGCTTTGCCGCCGTTGACCGTCGCAGACAGGATCTGCGTGTCGCCTAGACGGTTCTCCGCTGTGGCCGTTGAGGTGCACAGACACGTGATCGAAAGGGCGGCGACCAGAGTCGCCGCGACACGTCGTTTAACCATAGAACCCCCAGATGGGACGCTGGCCGGCCGCGGTGATCGCGGGCGGTGGCGCGATACTAGTCGCCTCACAGTGGCTTGTGATCATCTCCACCATGTTCGGCAACGGATGGCCGGGAGCCGGGCCGGGGGCGAACTGCGGCGCGGTCTCGTTACTTCCGCGTCGACTCTGTGCGCTGCAAAGGCTCAGCAGCAGCCTCTCGAGGCCGCGGGGCAAGGAGCCTGCGTCTCTACGCCGTCGTATCGGTGATGGACTCAGGCCGCTGGTCCCAAGTCCCCTCCCCTGGCTGGAATGCCTGGCTCGCCCGCCTGCGGGTTGCCCTGATTCACCTTTGACGGCATGTCCGTCCCGGCCGTCCTCCTGGCCTTCGGGATCTCCCTGCGTGGCAGCACCCTTCCGCTGCGCGGCGGAGAACGGAGGCCGGTGCGCCTGAAGGGTTTTCAACTGCTGGTCATCAAAGTCGGGAAAGTGAGCGTAACCCTGTTTGAGTGAGTGTCGTTGTCAGGGTGTGAATCTGACGGAATGGGCGAAGACGCAGGGCGTGCATCCGCAGACCGCGTATCGCTGGTTCCGTGAGGGGATGCTGCCGGTACCGGCTCAGCGGGTCGGTCCGCGCACGATCCTGGTGAACGTCGAGTCGAACGCCGCGCCGGAAGCGGTCGGAGGGCTGGGTCTGTATGCCCGTGTCTCCTCGCATGACCAGAAAGCTGACCTGGAGCGGCAGGTTGCCCGCTTGTCCGCGTGGGCGGCGAAGGCCGGTCACCGGGTCGTGCGGGTGGAGTCCGAGATCGCCTCGGGCATGAACGGTGGCCGGTCCAGGGCCCGTCGTCTGCTGGCCGATCCCGAGGTGATCACCGTTGTGGTGGAGCACAAGGACCGGTTGGGCCTGATGAACGTGGAGCTGGTCGAGGCCGCCCTGTCCGCGACGGGCCGTCGTCTGATCGTCCTCGATGAGGGCGAAGTCG
>NZ_JBSFCI010000100.1:0-3037 GCF_053593375.1 Streptomyces sp. NPDC002309
ATGAGGGAAACGGCGGCGGCGGTGGCGCCTCGTACGAGCGCACGTCTGCCCATGCAGGACATCTCCGGGACGGTAGACGAAGGTTCGGGGGGCTTGTGGTGCGCCGTCGAGCCGCAGGTCATGAACCCGCGGCATATCTGACGGTCACACTTCCCCAGCAAGTGGCCGGATCGTAGCAGTTGTCCCGTACATGATCGATGGGACGGGTGGCGGCTTGGCGAGGGAGCCGAACGCTCACCGGCCCGCTGGGACGTGAGTGCGACCCGGGGACGGGCCGTGAACGTCACCATCCGGGAAGGCACCCAGGAACGCACCGACGAGAACCTGCCCAAGCGGTCCCGCGAGGGCAACCGCATCCGAGGACCCCTCCCGCAGGTACCTCTTCGGCGCGGCCTGGTTCACCGACCCCTCCGCCCGGAGGGGATACCAGCGGCGCCACAGGTGAAAACGTTCCTGCACGGTCGCCGAGTGGTGGGGCGGGTGGTACTCGAACCTCTTTCGGTGACGCGCCTCACCTGCGATGTCGCCACCCCGCTGAACTGCACCTTCATCCCGGCCCGTTACTCCAGAACCCCCGAACTACGCGGAAACGCAGGCCGGTGGGCGGCGCCGTGGAAGCGAAGGTCATCGGGGACGATCATCGCCGGGACCGTGTGCGTCCGGCCGCCGCCTGCCGGAGGCCGAGGCCGTCGAGGATGAGGTCCAGTCCGAACGTGAACTCGTCACCGTAGGCGTACCCGGGACGCATGACATGAGCGCTCGCGATCTCGGCCAAGTGCGGGTACTCGCCGTCACGGAAGCCACTCATGATCGACTGCGCCAGTTCGGCGGTCTCCTCCGGGGTGTCGAAAGGCAAGGTCTTTTCCTGCAGGGCGAACCCGTAGATGTAGCTGTCGAGAACCGAGACGGCATGGGCGGTCAGGGTGAGAGAGAACCCGCCCTGGCGCAGGCAGCCGAGAACGGCGTCGTGGTGACGCAGGGTGGCGGGGCCCGGGGTGGACCGTGACTCCATCAGCCCGATCGCCCAGCGATGACGGGACAGCACCAGGCGCAGGGAGATCGCTCTCTGCCGCATCGCCTCCCGCCAGTCGTCGCCCGGCGTGGGCAGTTCGACCTTGGCGAAGACCAGGTCGACCATGCCGTCGAGCAGGTCCTCCTTGTTGGCCACGTGGTTGTACAGGGACATCGCCTCGACTCCGACGGCCTGGCCGAGTTTGCGCATGCTGAGCGTCTCCAGGCCGCTGGTGTCGGCGAGTTCGACGGCGGCATGCAGCACCCGCTGCCGGGTGAGCGGCTCGCGGCCCGGCTGGGGGGCGGTTCGTCGGGGCACGGCGGACGGTCACTTCCTCTCGAGAGTCATCCAGCGTTGACAAGCTTACGCCGTAAGTGCTGCACTTACGGCGTAAGTACTTACACCGTAAGCGCAGGGAAAACGGAAACCCGGAACGGTGACGAACATGGATGGGCCGAGTGCAATCGCCAGTGGGACCGAGACGATGGCGGCCGTCGTGCAGGAGCGCTACGGCGCCGAGCCGGAAGCCGTATTGAGTACGGCACGGCTCGCCCTGCCCGGCATCGGGCCGGGCGAGGTATTGGTACGGGTACGCGCCTCCAGCGTGGACCGCGGTACTTGGCATCTGATGGCCGGCCTGCCGTACGCGGTCCGCTCCGTGAGCGGGCTGCGCAGGCCGAAGCTCCCCAACCCCGGCCGCAATATCGCCGGCGTTGTCGCGGCGGTCGGCCCCGACGTGACCGGTCTCACGCCCGGTGACGAGGTCTACGGCACGGCAGTCGCCGCGTTCGCCGAATACGCCGCCGCCCGCCCGGACCGGATCGCTCCCAAGCCGGCCGGACTCACCTTCGAGGAGGCGGCGACGGTACCCGTCAGCGCGCTCACCGCACTCCAGGCGGTTCGCGACAAGGGCAAGGTCAAAGAGGGCCAGCACGTCCTGATCACAGGAGCCGCCGGCGGCGTGGGCAGCTTCGCCGTCCAACTCACCCGCGCCCTCAACGCCCACGTCACGGCCGTCGCCGGCACTCCCAAGCTCGACGCCGTACGGGCACTGGGCGCCGACCACGTGATCGACTACACCCGAGAGGACTACCTCGCCGGCCCGCGACGCTACGACGCCATCATCGACATCGCCGGCAACAGCCGCCTGCGGGATCTGCGCCGCGCCCTCACGCCCCGCGGCAGGCTGGTCATCACCGGCGGCGAGACCAACGGCACCTGGCTCGGCGGCACCGACCGGCAACTCCGCGCACAGATGCTGTCCCCGTTCACCGGACGGTACCTGGGCACCTTCATCTCCTCCGAGCACGCCGACGGGCTGCGCGACCTGACCACTCTCATCGACGCGGGCACGCTCAGCCCTGCCGTGGACCGTGTCTACCCACTTGCCGAGACCGCCGCAGCCGTCCGACACCTCCTTGCCGGCCGCGTCACGGGCAAGCTGGCACTCACCCTTCCCGGCGAGTGACGCCGCAGCATGTCATTCGGAGTGGCTGGTTCTGCTTCTACGAGTACACCGGCTTCGGGTATCCCCGAGGCAAACTCAGCGACATGGGCTGGCAGGACCTGGCCACCTACGGCTGGCATGACCGCACCGATTCCGTGCACAACAGCACCAGCACCGCCGTCGACTTCGAGAACCACACCAGCGGCGGTCACGGGAACGACGTGTACCTGTTCTGCGTGAGCTCGCGCGGCAGCGCCTCCGACGTGTACCCGGTGCGGAACACGGCGGATCACGTCTACCGGTACTCCTTGATCTCGTCCTGCTGACGCCCGAAGCCTCCTTGAAGGGCCTGCAGCCAGGGCTGCGGGCCCTTCCGTCCGTCGCCGGTACCCTGCGAGTCATCCGGGGCAGCGGTGGAGGCCGGCTCAGAACATGCCCTTGTAACCCTGCCAGCCGGTGGCGATCTTCGTACAGCCGCCGAAGGATCCCTTTCCGTTGCCGTTGTTGCGCCACACGTTTCCGGAGGTGTCACGGGAGACGATGTCCGCCTTCCCGTCCCCGGTGATGTCACCGACGCC
>NZ_JBSFCI010000101.1:0-2874 GCF_053593375.1 Streptomyces sp. NPDC002309
CACCGTGCCGGCATCCGCATGACGGGCGGCCTCTCCTCAAGACGGTGCACTTTGAGCTGTACCAGCCTGTGCACATTCCGGTGTACGTCGACACCTGGTCGCCCTGCCCGAGGGCGGGATGCACGCGACCTTCACGTGCGTCGGCCGCATTGAGGGCGGAGGTGACTCAACGCCGGCGCCCGTCCGCGAGATGAAGATCGAACGCCTCCTGGGACAGACCGCTGCGGGCGGGCAACAGACAGCCGAGCGGCCCGCGCAACCCGCTCAGGAGGACGGCATGTCCAGACTCTGGGTGCTGCGCGCCGGATGTGCGGCGCGCAGCACCCCCGGCCCAGTCCTAGGCGATCCGGGTACCCGCTGTGGCGCCAGCATGGCGTCGGCGTCGGCGGCTGCGGTCAGGCAGCACGCGGTGATCGCCCGTCCAGGCGAGCGACAGGGACGCTGTCAGCCGAAGAGTCCTTCGACGACGTCTTCGACTACCTCTTCGGCGAACTCGCCGCCGACCTCTTCAACCGTGTCCTCCACGATCTCCTCGATGATTTCTCCGAAGATGTCGTCCATGTACTGAATCCCTTCTGACCGTTTCTGAATGTCGCGCGTTGTGCCTGTCGGCAACCTGGACCATATCGGCATCCGAATGGCGGGCTCAAGATCAGGAGTGTGCGCCGAGGGCCTGGCGGCGGGCCGTCCCGGACACCGCCGGGCCGTGGATCGCCGAACCGGCAACGCCGGCGTCCGTCCCAGGGTTTCCCGCAGCAACGCGTCCCGGGTCCCCTCGTTGTGGATCAACCTCCGGGCCGAGGTGCCGGACCCCGCCGCGAACGACTCGACGCGGTCGGGCGGCCCCTGCGCAAGCGCGTTGCCGACACAGGCATCGAGGGCGATGCCGAGCATGGCGTGGTGGACTCCGTCGCCTTTGAGGCGGCAGTCGCGGAGGATCTTCCAGGTCTTCATACGGGCGAAAACATGCTCGACGCGGGCGCGGACCTGCTTGTGGGACTTGTTGTGCTCTTCTTTCCAGTCCGGGAGTTCGGCCTTGCCGCGCTCGCGGCGGTGAGAGATGACGAGTCCGGTGCCGGGACAGCCACCGCCAGCGATCGTGACGGTCTTGCCGACGGCGGCCTTGGCGCCGGACTCCTCCCACGTCTTGCAGTCGTTGCGGTTCCCGGGCAGTGGTCGGCCGACCACGACGACCAGGCGGGTGTCGGCGTCGATGACGACCTGATGGTTGGTGGAGTACCGGTAGTTCCAATAGGTCATCGGTAGCCCCGAGCGCGTAAGCGCAAGGGGTGCCATGCGAGGCGGGAAGCTGCTTCCGTTCCAGGACTGGATCCACCTCGCACCTTGCCCTGCCGGGCGGAGACCTTCGGTAGTTCCGGGACCTTGATCTCTCGTCTAAGAACTCCTAACGAAATGATCTTCGAGGTGGTTGGATCACTCCGGGACCGTTGATCCGGGGGTGCGGGGTGGCTCGGCCGAAGCCGTGGGAAGTCGATGACGAGTTGTGGGCGGTGATCGAGCCGCTGCTGCCGAAGGTGGAGCGCCGAGTCCGCCATCCCGGGCGGAAGCGGCATCCGGACCGACTGGTGTTTCAGGGCATCCTGTTCGTGCTGCATACCGGGATCGCCTGGCAACACCTGCCGCAGGAGCTCGGCTTCGGTTCGGGGATGACGTGCTGGCGGCGCCTGGCAGAGTGGACCGAGGTCGGTGTGTGGTCTTGGCTGCACGAGGTCCTTCTCGCCCAGCTCCGTGGCGCGGACGCTCTGGACTTCTCCCGGGCCGCGGTCGACGGCTCCCACATCCGCGCGCTAAAGGGGGCTCCAAGACGGGACGAAGCCCTGTTGACCGGTGCAGAAGCGGCAGCAAGCACCACCTGATCACCGACGCCACCGGCATCCCGCTCGCGGTCACCCTGACCGGCGGCAACCGCAACGACGTCACCCAGCTCATCCCACTGCTCCAAGCAGTACCACCCGTGCGCGGCAGGCGCGGCCGACCGCGCCGCCGCCCGGACGTCGTACTCGGGGACCGCGGTTACGACCACGACAAGTACCGCCGGCTCGTCTGGGACCTGGGCGTGAAGCCGGTCATCGCCCGCCGCGGCACTGAGCACGGCTCCGGCCTCGGAACCCAACGCTGGCTCGTGGAACGCGCGTTCGCGCACCTGCACTGGTTCCGCCGCCTGCGGATCCGCTGGGAGATTCGGGACGACATCCACGAGGCTTTCCTCACCCTTGGATGCGCGCTCATCTGCTGGCGGAGGCTTGCCTCCCTACGCTGACAGCAGCGGAACCCAGTGCTTCATCACCTGCTGCAGACGCTGTTGGTGGTCAGCAATCCAGTCGTCCGGCGGCACAAGCGGAACCCGAACGGTGACCATGGATCCCGACTCGTCCTCCACAACGACCTCCGGACAGTCACGTTCGCCGGTGAGTTGGATGAAGATCGATGGCCCACTGCTCATCTCCATCCAGGCAACATCCTCGCCAGCATCGAGCCTGTTCAGCGCATCCGCCCAGCTCTCCAGTCTCGAGGCGTATAGCGCCAAGTCAACACGGCCGGACACGAAAGGCGTCCTGACCACGATCTCGGCTTCCAGTCCGGCGGACCACCTGGGATCACGCCCCAGAACGTTGACGGTGACGCTGTTCCCCTCGTCATCAGCAAGAGAGATGAGCTCTCTCGGAACAATGTCGTCCACAGCTGCCCCTTCATCGGCGAGTACCGAGAGATCCTCGCCCTGGCAGGGGCGCATCCGCCATCCCATTTCGTTATGGGTTCTAACCTTGGCGTTTAACCTCGGTGGGCTTGGTGTTTCTTGATCGACTCGGCGCGCTTGACGGTCTTGCCGACGTCGTGGCGCTTGGCGCGCTG
>NZ_JBSFCI010000102.1:0-2638 GCF_053593375.1 Streptomyces sp. NPDC002309
TTGGAGAAGATCTTCACCCTCGGTGAGAGCTTTCCGCTGCTTGTGGCCTTGTACAGGTAGATGTCACCGGTGGTCGCCTGACGGGCGATCAGGTCCGCCCGTCCGTCACCGCTGATGTCTCCCGGCGAGGTGAGCACGTTGTACTGGTTCCAGCCCGTGCCCAGCGACGTGTACGCGGTCGACGGCGTCACCGCCGCACCGCACCCGGGCCGGTAGGCGCGCAACGCGCCGCTGCTGAACCGTACGAGCACGTCGTTGCACCGGTCACCGCTCAAGTCGCCGAAGGGCACCGCCTTGACGGTCGTCGGCCAGCCGGAGCCGGTCTTCTTCCCGGTGAGGGTTCCCGCGCCGGTCCCGTACTGGTAGGTCAGGCCGCCCGAGCCGCTCAGTGTCACCACCTCGCCGAAGCCGTCCGGCCCGACGAAGTCCCGCCACGCCGCTGCCGCGCCGGTGACCTTCACCGTCCCCGTCCTCGTCAGCGCCGCGCCCTGTCCGTCCGCGGGAGTCACGGTCAGCGTCCAGGTGTAGGCGCCGTTGGGCACCAGCCGGCCGGAGCCGTCCTTGCCGTTCCACGCCGCGGTCACCACACCGCGCGCCAGACCTCCGGAGAGTGTGCGGACGACCGTACCGCCGGCCTTGCTGCTGATCACGAGCTTCGAGGAGGCCGCGGGCTTGTTCAGCCACCACTTCGGGCTCCACTGCGCGGCGCCGCCCTTGACGTCCACCGAGGTGGCGACGGTGGCGTCGTGCTGGACGAGGGGGGAGACCGGAATGCCGCTGGGGGTCAGGTGGACGGCGTTGTCGGCGCCGTGCTGGGCGATCACACCGGTGTGCGGGTCGACATCCCAGGGACCCCACTCGAACTTGCCGACGGTGTGCGACACCGGCGTCCCGCCGCGGACATCGATCACCGTCAGCTGCCCGTCCGCCACCGTCGCGACGAAGCCGTCACCGAGCTGCGCCGGCTCCCAGACCGAGCCGGAGACAAGCGTGAGATTCCGTTTCGTGACGGTGTCGTAGACGCCCCGGCCCTCCGCGGAGCCCACGCAGGTCCACAGCAGCCACCGCCCGACGGCCTGGAAGCCGTCCAGCAGGCACCCCCTGCCGAACCACACCTCGGTGCCCCGCTGTCCGGTCAGCACGTCGACGGGTACCACGCTGTCGTTGCCGGACGCCAGCCACAGGGTGGTGCCCCACATGGCCCGGACGCGCTCCTTCGTCGTGAACACCGTGCGCCCGGAGTCGAGGTCGACGACCCGGGTCTCCGCCCCGGCGCTGGTGTACGGCATCGTCAGGGCGGCGAAACGGCCGCCGACGGCCGCCACCGACATGTACATGCGGGAGCTGTCGATCCGGGTGCCGGGCAGCGACTGGGTGGCGCCCAGGAGATGGGGCTGCTGGGCCGTGGTCGTGCCGTGGCCCGAGACGATCGTCCGGCCGTCACCGGTGTCATGGAGGCGCGGGCGCTCCTGGCTGAAGTACTCCGGGAGGAGGCTGCCACGGGTCGTGCGTGCACCGACGGTGAGGGAACCGCTCACGCCGTTGTCCCGGGTGTGGAGATACGTCCACTCCCGCGTGGGGTCCTTCTCGAGGGTGTTCAGCCGCCCCTGGGTCAAGGTCAGCTGAGAGACATCGTGGATCACCTCTTGGGGGTGGCCGTCGGCAACCTTGCGCACCGTCAGCCCGCCGTCGGCGGCGGCCTCGACGAGGGAGACCCCCCACTGGTCCGGGCTGGGGCCGCCGGGCACGAGCAGCCCGCCGTCCGGGGTCGGCAGGCCCCTTCCGAGCGACCTGTCCAGCAGCCTCCTGGCGGGGGAGCCGTCCGGTGTGACGGCCTCGACCCGCCACACCGGCAGCCCCAGGTTGTACCGGCCGAGGGAATCGTCGTACCGGGCGACGACGAGTGATTCGCCGATCATGCCCAGCAGCCGCACCTCACCGCTGAGCCGCACCGTTCGCGGGGTGGCGGTCAGGTCCTGGCGGGAGGCGATGGCGACGGAGCCGTAGTCCCGCCACCACAGCAGGTGGGTGGGGGTGAGAACGAAGTCGTACGGGTACTCGTCCGCCCCGTGCGGCAGCGGGATCAGCCGCCCCTGATCGACATCGAGCCAGTCGGTGCGCGCCGCACCGTCCGCGCGGTAGGTCACGACCTGCCCGCGAGGGTCGCCCAGCGCACCGTTGGCCTGTGCCATCCAGGTGATGCCCGCGGGGACCCCCTCCACCACGCGGTCCGAGAAGGAGCCGTCGTCCCGGGTGTCCAGGAGATGCCAGGTGGCGTCGGTGCCCAGCGTTCCCGCCGTCGTCACCACCGTCCACCCGAGGGCGCTGAAGTACTCGTGGCCGACCGGAATCGCGACCGTACGCGACAGACCCGTCGACATGTCCCGCAGCGTCACGTTCCTGGCCGAGTCGTCGTAGCGTGCGACGACATCCGAGCCCACGCCGAATTCGGGGGTGCTGGACGTGCCGGACGCGTCGACGACCGTGTCGACGCCGTCGTAGGTCGTCCACAACCGGCCGCGCCCGTGCTCGTAGCGGAGGAACCCCGAGGGTCCCGCGCCCAGCAGGCTCGTCCGGGGAAGCAGGGCCGTGGTGGCCGGCACGGCCACGTCTGCGGTGACCGGTTCACCGTGCGCGC
>NZ_JBSFCI010000103.1:0-2304 GCF_053593375.1 Streptomyces sp. NPDC002309
GGCGCGCGTCGAAGCCCGAACGCACCACGAAACGCGGGCGGCTGTCGCGCCGGGACGGGGAAGGAGGCGACACCTGCTGCGTGGGCGCCCCGGCGTGCTGCGGAAGACGGGGGCTGGCCTCCTCCTCCGTGGCGACGGGCTGCTGGATGCTGTCACCGCGGTTGTTGGTCGCGAGGCTCGTGGCCAGTTGGGCGAAGTCCCGTACGACGCCGAACAGCCCCTTGTCGGCGGGCAGCAGGGGACGGGCGGGGCTGTCCTCGGCCATGTGCTGGGCGAGCAGGGCCTTGTAGGCGTTGTAGACCTTGGCGGTGTTGCCGGGTTCCTTGGCCGCGTTCATCCGGTAGTCGCTGGTGATCGCGATGGAGGCGAGGTCCATCAGGTAGCAGTCGATCAGGTCCGTGACGTCCTTGGCCTTGGCTCCCTCCACGCCGTCCCGTGCGGACTCGGCCAGCATGTCGGCCATCTTGAGGACGAGGTCGCGGTGGATCCGGTGCCGGGTGCTGCTGGGGAAGGCGGCCATGATGTGGTCGGCCTGGCCCGCGCTGTCGGTGTTCATGGTGCGCGGCGTCCTCAGGTCGCCGAGCCCGGGCACCGGCAGCGGTACGCCCCGGAACATCGCCTCCTCGTCGGGGATGTCCCGGTTGCGGGAGGCGAGGGGGTGCAGGCCGATCTCGTGGGCCAGCATGCCCATGATGTAGCCGATGTCGTACTTCTCGAAGTAGTAGCTGGCCAGGTTGATCTGAACGCCCTCGTCGCCCAGGTCGGTCACGTCGGCGGGGGTCTCCGTGGTGCGCAGGTGGAGCGTGATGCGACAGGGACGGGTGCCGATGTAGTCCCGGATCGTCGGATGGTCATTGAGCAGTTCGATGATCCGGACCGCCTTGTCGCGGTACCTCTCGTTCGTGTGCTTCAGGTTGGTGAACTCGAAGCGGCCCGACCTGAACGGTGTGAGGGTGGCCGACTGCGGCATACGGGCCGGGACGTCGCCGGCCGCCGTCGTGCCGTCGGCCGGCCGGGGCAGGGAGACGGGGTCGACCCAGACGGACGCGCGGGTGACCGGCGGCGTGGCCGTGCGGGCCGCTTCCCAGGTCTGATCGGTGTCCTGCCGAGGAGCGGGCGCCACGTTGCCGATCAGTGCGCCCAGCAGGGCGAGGTGGCGGCCCCGGAGGCCGTTCACGGCGAGGGAGGAGTCCTCCGGGCCCGCGTTCAGATCGCCCAGCAGGCTGCCGGGGATGTGCGGGCGGTGCGGGGAGCCGACGTCACGGTACTCGTCGCGCAGGCCCAGCTGGTGAGTGAGTTCATGGACGAAGTGGACCGGGTCGGCGTCCGCCCACCATGTGCTCTGGTCCATCGCGCGGTCCCGGCCCGCCAGGTCCACCGTGAGGTGGGGGCTGTCGGCGGGGTCGACGTACTCCACCGTCACATGCAGACGGTCACCGTTCGGCAGACGATGGGCGGGGGTGTTCAGGAACTCTCCTACTCCCGCACTCAGTTGGTCTCGGACTTGAGAGACCTGATCCTCCGGGCCACGCAGCGCCAGCCTGACCGTCAGGTCGGTGACCTGCTCGCCCCCGTGAGAGAACCGGCGCGCGTCGAAGCCTGAGCGCACCACGATGCGGGGGCGGTTGTCGCGCCGGCCGATCGGCCTCCGGGCGTTCGTCGACGGCTCCGTGGCGGTGCCGGGGTGGGGAAGGCGCGGGCCGACCGTCTGGATGCTGTCGCCCTGGTTGTTGAACGTGAAGCTGGTCCCGAGGCCGAGGAAGTTGTTGGTGACGCCGAACATGCCCTTGTCCGCGGGGAGCAGGGGCCGCACCGGGCTGTCCTCCGCGAGCTGGGCGGCGAACATCTCCTTGTAGGCGTTGTAGACCCGCGCCGTGTTGCGGGGTTCCCAGGCCGCGCTCTTCCGGTTGTCGTTGGTGACCGCGATCGTGGCCAGGTCCATCAGGTAGCAGTCGATCAGATCCGTGACGTCCCTGGTCCTGGCGCCCTCCTCGCCGGCCTCGGCCTCCGCCGCCAGGACGTGCGCCATCCGCGCGACGATGTCGCGGTACGTGCGGTGCCTCGTGCTGCTGGGGAACGCCGCCATGATGTGGTCGGCCTGCCCGGCGCCCTCCGTGCTCATGGTGCGCGGGTTCTTGAGGCCCGTCAGCCCCGGCACCGCCAGCGGCACACCCTCGAACATCGCCTCCTCGTCGGGGATGTTCGTGTCCCGTGAGGCCAGGGGGTGCAGGCCGATCTCATGGGCCAGCATGCCCATGATGTAGCCCATGTCGTACTTCTCGAAGTAGTAGCTGGCCAGGTTGA
>NZ_JBSFCI010000104.1:0-2201 GCF_053593375.1 Streptomyces sp. NPDC002309
AGTCGCTCGGGCGCTGCCCCGTGCTCCACCAGCAGTCGGGCTAGCTGGTTGGCGCGGGAGTTGAGCTCCGCGTAGGACACCTCGACGCCCTCGAACACCACGGCCGGCGCCGAAGGAGTGAGCGCCGCCTGCGTCTCGAAGAACTGCGCCACCGTGGCCGGCGGCACATCCCGGGCGGTGTCGTTCCACTCCACCAGCACGCGGTGGTGTTCGACCGGACTGAGGATGTCGATCCGGCTCACGAGGGCAGACGGATCGGCGGTCACCGTTTCCATGACCCGGATGAGACGTTCACCGATACCGGCGACGGTGTGGTGGTCGAACAGGTCGGTGGCGTAGGTGATCACACCCCGCAGCCCGTCAGGATCGCCTCCGTCGGTGACGTGTTCATTGAGCTGGATGTCGAGGTCGAACTTGGCGGGGGCCTCGCCGGTGGGAAGCAACTCGGCGTTCAGGCCAGGTAGTTCGAGGTGGGGTGTGGTGTTGTTCTGGAGGGTGAGCATGACCTGGAACAGGGGGTGGCGGGCCATGGACCGGGCCGGGGTGAGTTCTTCCACCAGCCGTTCGAAGGGCACGTCCTGGTGCGCGTAGGCGTTGAGTGCGTGCTCGCGGATGCGGTCGAGGAGCTGTGTGAAGTCGGGGTTGCCTGACAGGTCGGAGCGTAGGACGAGGGTGTTGACGAAGAATCCGACCAGGTCGTCGAGTGCCTCGTCGGTGCGTCCGGCGATGGGGGTGCCGATGGGGATGTCGTCGCCGGCGCCGAGGCGGTGCAGCAAGGTGGCCAGTGCTGCCTGCACCACCATGAACACCGTCACCCCTTGCGCCCGCGCCAGGTCGACCAGTGCCCGGTGCACCTCGGCCTCGATGTGCAACTCGACGGTTCCGCCCCGGTGGGAGGCCACGGGGGGACGTGGCCGGTCGGTGGGCAGTGCCAGTTCCTCGGGTGTCCCGTCCAGTGCGTGGCGCCAGTGGGCGAGTTGTTCGGTGAGGAGGCTGTCGGGGTCGGTCGCGTCGCCGAGGAGGTCGCGCTGCCAGAGGGTGTAGTCGGCGTACTGGACCGGCAGCGGGGCCCATGCGGGGGCGGTGCCGGTGGCGCGGGCGGCGTAGGCGGTCGACAGGTCCTGGGCCAGCGGGCCCAGGGACCAGCCGTCACCCGCGATGTGGTGCATCACCAGGACGAGCAGGTGCTGATCGGTGCCGGTTCGGTACAGGTCGGCGCGCAGGGGGATTTCGCCGGTCAGGTCGAACCGGTGTCCGGCCGCTTCGGTGACCAGGCGGGTCAGCTCGGCCTGGGGGAGGTGTTCGGCGTCGACGAGCGTGAGCAGGTCGTCGATCGTGTCGGTGTCCTGGATCTGCTGGTGGGGGTTGCCGTCAACGGTGGTGATCACCGTGCGCAGGACCTCGTGCCGGGCCACGACGTCGCGGAGCGCGGTGTGGAGGGCGTCGGTGTCCAGGGTGCCGGTCAGGCGCAGTGCCATCGGGATGTTGTAGGTGGCCGACGGGCCTTCCAGTTCGCCAAGGAACCACAGCCGCTGCTGCGCGAAGGACAGCGGTACCAGCTCCGGCCGCTGCGCCGGCGCCAACGAGGGCCGGGAGGCGGTGGAGGCGGTGAGGCGGCTCGCCAGTTCACGCAGCGTGGGTGCCTCGAAGAGTGTCCGGATCGGCACCTCCACCCCGAAGACCGACCGGATGCGGCTGACCAGGCGGGTCGCGAGCAGGGAGTGCCCGCCGAGTTCGAAGAAGTTGTCGTCGACGCCGACCGAGGGCAGGCCGAGGACCTCGGCGGCCAGGGCGCAGAGGACCCCCTCCTGCGCGTTCGCCGGGCCCCGACTGGTGACACCGCCGGTGTAGTCGGGGGCAGGCAGCGCCTTGCGGTCCAGCTTGCGGTTCACCGTGAGCGGGAGCGCGTCCAGGAACACCACGGCCGCGGGCACCATGTAGTCCGGCAGCAGGCCGGCGACGTGGGCGCGCAGGGCGGAACCGTCCGTCCCCGGGGCGGAGTCCCCGGCGGGGACGACGTAGCCGACCAGGCGCTTGTCACCGGGCTGGTCCTCACGCACCACCACCGCCGCCTGGGCGACGGCCGGGTGGGAGGCCAGGGCCGACTCGATCTCGCCGAGTTCGATGCGGAAGCCGCGGATCTTGACCTGGTGGTCGGTGCGGCCGAGGTATTCGAGTTGTCCGTCGGTGGTCCAGCGGGC
>NZ_JBSFCI010000105.1:0-1648 GCF_053593375.1 Streptomyces sp. NPDC002309
AGAGGTCGTTCTCTTTCCGAACGTCATGTGCGGTTTCTGCTGGTCCGGCATGAGGTGGCGGCTGGCGCGGGAGTCTCGGTCCGTTGCTGATCGAGATGTCGTGGGGGTGGCGGATGCCGTCGATTCGGGCGGTGTTGGAAGCGCGGCAGAAGGCCGCGGCCGTGCGGGTTGAGGAACTCGAAGCCGAGCTGGAGCGGGTGCGGGCGGCTCTGGCGGAGGCGGAAGAGGTGCTCAGACGCCGGGTGATCGGCCTGGAGCAGTATCTGGAGGCGCTGGCCGAGGAGGAGGCGCCTGCCGTGGCGCTCGGCAGAGCACCACGGAAGAGGCCGGTGGGGCCGCGCCGGGCGGTGCCCCACCGGGACAACGCCTCCGGGACCGAGGTGTTGTCGGTGGACTACCAGGCGTTGATGGTCGCTGCGGTGGAGGCGGGAAGCGACGGGCTCGGCGCCCGGCGGGCAGCGGTGGTGCTGGGCTGGGACAGTGCGTCCGCCTCCCGCGTCGAAGGAGCCAGAGCACGGCTGAAACGGCTGGTGGAACGGGGCTGGCTGGTCGAAGGAAAACCGGGCAGGTTCACGCTGCCCGCAGCGGGACAGGGCTTGCCTGCCGGACGGCCAGGCGGCGGCTCATAAGCGTGGTCATCGACCACAGAATGACGGCTTCGCTGGTGTCGGTGCGCCGTTCGTAGTCACGGACCAGGCGCCGGCTGCGAAGGAACCAGGCGAAAGATCTCTCCACCACCCAGCGGCGAGGGAGCACCTGGAAGCCCTGGACGTCGTCACTGCGGCGGACGACGTCCAGTGTGAGTCCGAGGTGCGCGGCGGCCCAGTCGACGAGATGGCCGGTGTAGCCGCCGTCGGCCCAGACCCGTGACAGCCGCCGGAAGGAGCCTGCCGCCGCCTGCAGCAAGGTCCGGGCGGCGTCCCGGTCGGTCGTGGACGCCGGCGTGACCCGCACGGACAGCAGCAGTCCGAGGGTGTCGGTGAGCAGGTGCCGCTTGCGTCCATTGATCTTCTTCCCGGCATCGAAGCCTCGCGAGGTGAGGGCGACGGTGGCGTCCGCCTTCACCGACTGCGAGTCGATCACCGCCGCACTCGGCTCCTGATCACGGCCCTCGGCATCGCGGACGGCACCGCGCAGCCGGTCGTGCAGCTCGGCCACGAGTCCCGCGTCCCGCCAGCGGGCGAAGAAGGCGTACACCCGTGGCCAGGGCGGGAAGTCCGAGGGCATAGCCCGCCACTTGATGCCGTTGTCAACGAGGTAGCGCACCGCATCGATCATCTGCCGGTGGCAGTAGCTCTCCGGCCGCCCGCCCTGGCCGGCCAGCCATCCAGGGACCGGCAGCAGATCCCGCACCAGAGCCCACTCGGCATCGCTCATGTCCGAGCCGTACCGAGGCCGGCGCTCCGGCCTGTCGGCCGCGTTCCCGAACCTGTGGGCGAGACAGTCACACCCAGGAGTGGCCAGACTGGACCCGGCGACCGTGACCACGCGACACTTCGACAACAGGGCCTCTTGCTCCTCGCTGGACTCGACATCCGCGAGCTACCAAGAGGCCCTTCCCTCATGCCTCCGCACCAGCGATCTCACCCGATCCAGGGCCCCGTTCGAAGCCGACCGAGCACGCGAGCGGATAGAGAACAGCCAGTTA
>NZ_JBSFCI010000106.1:0-1600 GCF_053593375.1 Streptomyces sp. NPDC002309
ACCTTCCGCAAGGGCCCCAACAACACCCTCTCCGCCGGCCCCGACGACGTCGGCGTGCCCTGGGCGATCGGCTCGCCCGAGGGCGGCCACGACGCGGTCCACCCCGATCTGGGCACCCTGGACGACTTCGACTGGTTCGTGGGCCAGGCCCGCTCCCACGGCCTGGAGATCGCCCTCGACCTCGCGCTGCAGTGCTCGCCGGACCACCCCTGGGTCGACAAGCACCCGGAGTGGTTCCACCACCGCGCCGACGGCTCCATCGCCCACGCGGAGAACCCGCCGAAGAAATACCAGGACATCTACCCCCTCGCCTTCGACCGGGACATGGACGGACTGGTCGCCGAGACGCTGCGGGTGCTGCGGCACTGGATGTCCCACGGGGTGCGCGTCTTCCGCGTCGACAACCCGCACACCAAGCCGGTGGTGTTCTGGGAGCGGGTCATCGCCGACATCGGCCGCACCGACCCGGACGTGATCTTCCTGGCCGAGGCGTTCACCCGGCCCGCGATGATGCACACCCTGGCCCAGATCGGCTTCCAGCAGTCGTACACCTACTTCACCTGGCGCAACACCAAGCAGGAACTGACGGAGTACCTCACCGAACTCTCCGGCGAAGCCGCCTCCTACATGCGGCCCAACTTCTTCGTCAACACGCCGGACATCCTGCACGCCCACCTCCAGCAGGGCGGCCGCCCGGCCTTCGAGGCCCGTGCCGTCCTCGCCGCCACCCTCTCGCCCACCTGGGGCGTCTACTCGGGCTACGAACTCTGCGAGAACGTGCCCCTGCGCGAGGGCAGCGAGGAGTACCTCGATTCGGAGAAGTACCAGCTCACACCCCGTGACTGGGACTCCCCGCACAGCATCGCCCCCCTGATCACACGGCTCAACGCGATCCGGCGCGACCACCCCGCCCTGCACGGCATCCGCAACCTCCGGTTCCACCACACGGACAACGAGGCGGTCATCGCGTACAGCAAGCGCTCGGGCTCCGACACCGTCCTGGTGATCGTGAACCTCGACCCGCACCACACCCAGGAGGCCACGGTCTCGTTGGACATGCCGCAACTCGGCCTGGACCGGCACGCCTCCGTGTCCGTGCACGACGAACTGACGGGTGAGACCTATCAGTGGGGCAGCGCCAACTATGTGCGCCTGGAGCCCGGCCGGGCTCCCGCACATGTGCTCCATGTCCACAGGCCGCCCGTCTCGCCGCAGAACGGAGGGTCAGCAGCGTCATGACCGTCAACGAGCCCGTGCCGGACACCTTCGAGGACACCCCCGCCAAGGACCGGGACCCCGAGTGGTTCAAGCGCGCCGTCTTCTACGAGGTCCTCGTCCGCTCCTTCCAGGACAGCAACGGCGACGGCGTCGGCGACCTCAAGGGCCTGACCGCCAGACTCGACTACCTGCAGTGGCTCGGCGTCGACTGCCTCTGGCTCCCGCCCTTCTTCCAGTCCCCGCTGCGCGACGGCGGCTACGACGTCTCCGACTACACCGCCGTGCTGCCCGAGTTCGGCGACCTCGCCGACTTCGTGGAGTTCGTCGACGCCGCCCACCAGCGCGGTATGCGCGTCATCATCGACTTCGTCATGAACCACAC
>NZ_JBSFCI010000107.1:0-1582 GCF_053593375.1 Streptomyces sp. NPDC002309
CTTGGCGTTTAACCTCGGTGGGCTTGGTGTTTCTTGATCGACTCGGCGCGCTTGACGGTCTTGCCGACGTCGTGGCGCTTGGCGCGCTGCTTGTTCTTCGAGCCGGGTGGCCGTCCGGGGCCTGGGCGGGACGGTTTCGGTGCGGCTGCCGGACGGGCTGCTGCCGCGCGGATGTTGCGAAACCCCCGGCGGACGCGGGCGGGGGTGAGGCGGCGGGGTTCGGCGGGCCGTTCCCAAGGACGGCGCAGGTCTTCGGTGAGGGGCCGGGCGAGGCGGAGCTGGGTGTGGGCGGCGATGATCAGCCAGGTCCACAGATCGGCGGTGTCGGCGTGGCGGATCTTCGGGGCGGTCCAGCCGAGCGTCTGCTTCATCAGCCGGAAGGTGTGCTCGAGATCGAATCTGCGGAGGAACGACTGCCACCAGCGGTCCACGTCCGCGGGTGTCGCCCCGTCGGTGGAGCACCACAGCCAGACAGGCTTCGGGTCGCGGTCGCCCGGCAGACGCTCGACTCTCAGGCGGATCAACGTGCCGTGCAGGACGGGCAGTTCATCCTTCGCATGTTCCAGCCAGGGGCCGCGGTGGGTGAGTCTGGGGTGCATCCGGTCCCAGGCGATCGCCTCGGCGGTGCCGTAGCGGGTGGTGTCCGTGGCCGTGGTGACCTCGGGCTCGTGCCAGCTGTCGGGCTTGGCGAAGGTCAGGACGCCGCCGTGCCGACGCGGCCGCCCGCCCCTCGGCCCGGAGCGGGCAGGACCGGGGTCGCGGAGCATGACCCGGTCCGAGCGCAGCCGTCCGACCAGCACGACCGGCAGGTCGGACAGGGCGTGGGAGAGGTAGGCGACGTCGTAGCCGGCGTCCATCACGATCAGGATCTCCAGATCGCCCGGCTGCCAGTGCCCAGCCTGCCTCAACCGCTCGACGACATCGCGCAGTTGGGCGGCGGTGACGGCGGTCGCGTCGTCGGCCGGCCCCAGGCGAATCGCGTCCAGCAGCGCGACCCAGGAGGTGCGGCCGGACTCCAACGCGGCGACGAAGGAATACTGCCAGCCCGGCACGAACTGGTCCGTCTTGCGGTCTCCGCGTCCGTAGACGTGGCAGAACAGCCGATCGTTGCTGGTTGGCGCGTCAGGGCGCAACCAGTTGGACACGTCTACGGCCAGCACGACCCTGCCGTCGGCCGCCCTGGGCAGCGGCAGGCCGGCCAGCGTGCGGCGCAAGCGCGTCGGCTCCGTCCAGCCCCGGTCCAGCGCGGCGTACAGCGCGCCGTGCCCACGCCGGTGCTCGACCGCCAGCGACAGCTCGACCAGCGTCTTCACCGGCCCGTCCGCACACAGCACCGCGTCGGTCAGCTCGAAGAGAGCATCCGCACGGGCGTAGAAGCATTCGTAGAACTCGACCCGAAAGCGGGACAACACGTCCAACGCCTCGCCTGCGGGCACCTCGACAGACAGACTCATACACAGCGGCCGTTCTCTTGTTACTTCGTGACTCGACATCTCGAAGCGTGGAGAACGGCCGCCTCCGCTGTCCCGGAAAGAACCGCAGATCAGCAGGTCGGGTGACGTGCGAAGTTAAACGTCAAGCT
>NZ_JBSFCI010000108.1:0-1560 GCF_053593375.1 Streptomyces sp. NPDC002309
GGTCTTGCTGGAGCAGGCTCAGGATGCGGTGTCGGCGCCGCGCAGCCGGGGCGGTGTTCCTGTCGTCCCGGGAGGCCGTGGGCAGTGTGGGTTGGTCCACGGGTTCGAGGACGGTGACGTTGAGGTCGGTGGCGTTGAGGTCGGTGACGGTCCGGCTGGTGTCGGGGCGGCCGTCGTCGCGTCGCTCGCTGTAGCGGGACATCGGTGACTTGACCTTGCGGGTGCTGACCCGTTGGCGTCGGGGCGGGAGGAGGCGAGTCAGGGTCCGGTGCCTGATGAGTCCGAGGTGACCGGCGTCGGCGGGGTCGGTGATGACGGCGGCGGCCTGGACGACCTGGTCACGGGCGGTGTGGAGCGTGATGCTGAAGCAGCAGCGGTCCGGATCGGTGCCAGGCAGCGCCTCTGCGGCCTCGGCCATCACGGTGTGAAGGGTCTGGTAGAGGCTGAGCAAGGCCCACATCTCCTGCTCGATGCCTGCCGGGTCGCCCGAGCGGAGGTTGCGCCCGTTCATGATCGTGTGGCGGAGCGCGTAGTAGGCGGATTCGTGTTCCCACCGCTGGTGATAGAGGCCCACCAGTGCGGTGGCGGGGTGACGGCGGGCGTCGGTCAGGGTAGTGACCAGTCGGTAGGACCCGGTGAAGGACGTGCCGTCCGCGCAGGTCACGGCGATCTGTGCGTCAATGATCCGCACTTTCACGGTGCCGATCACCGACAGGTAGGAGCCGTCGGCGAGGCGGGTGAGGACCGGCGTGCGCCGGTTGCTGCGAAGCCGGCCCAGCACCTGGGCGCCGGTATCGGTGACCGCCGCGAGGAAGGCGTTGCTGTCGAATCCCTTGTCCCACAGCACCAGCATGTGCGGCCGCAGCAGATGCAGGAGCCGGCCGGCGTAACCTGTCGTCTCGCCCCCGGAGGTGGGGCCGAACACCGCGCCGACCAGAGCCCGGGTGCCGGTCTCGACCAGCGTCATCAACTCCAGCGTCGGATAGCCATGATGCGAAGTCCTGCCCAGCCAGGCCCGGTTCCGTTCGGAATCGGGAACCCTCAGCGAACTGCAGCCGTCGAACGAAACCATCCGGTACGGACCGAAACGCACACCTGGCGTCGTTGGCCGGGCCAGCAACCCGGCCAGCACCTCGAACAACGCCCGCACCGGCGCGCCGCCGATCCGCCGGCGCAGGTCACGCAACGCTTTCGCCGACGGACAGACCACGGGCATCCCGGACAGACCCGCGGTCAGCTTGTCCCAGACGAGGCGATAGCCGACCTCGGGGAACAGGCACATCGCCAGCAAGAAGTAGATCCCGACCCGCGACGGGAGATCACGCAGCCGCTGCTGCACCGTCCCTTGTCTCCGCAAGGACCGCGTCCACCAGCTCGAACGGCACGACGGCGGCCAGTTCCCCCAGATGCCCTGGAGCGAACCGGCCCGCGGCCACGGTGACCGTTCGGGTGATGGCCGTCAGCGGAGACGGCAGGACACAATGACGGGGCAACGGAGCTCCTTCGGGACAAGCTGTCTTGGTCGACTGCCTGTACCAACGAGCTCCGTTGCTCCGCGTC
>NZ_JBSFCI010000109.1:0-1443 GCF_053593375.1 Streptomyces sp. NPDC002309
CACTGATTCCTAATGCGGTCTGTCAAGCCGCTTGGGCAGTGGGTGGCACGGCCTCGTAGGGCCGTCCGTCTCGTAGGAGGGCCCACAGGACGTTGACGCGGCGGCGGGCCAGGGCCAGGACGGCCTGGATGTGGCGCTTGCCTTCGGCGCGCTTGCGTTCGTAAAACCGGCGGGAGTCCTCGCAGTGACGGATGCTGAACAATGCGGAGATGTAGAAGACGCGTTGGAGCCGGCGGTTGTAGCGAAGTGGCCGGCGGAGATTGCCGCTGATCCTGCCGGAGTCCCGGGGAACCGGGGCGACGCCGCCGAAGCCGGCAAGGCGGTCCGCGGTGCCGAAGAAGCTCATGTCGCCGCCGGTCGCGGCCAGGAACTCGGCACCGAGGATGACGCCCAGGCCGGGCATGCTGGTGATCACTTCGAAGTCCTGGTGCTCGCGGAACCGGGCTTCGATCACCTTGTCGACCTCCGTGATCTGCTGATTGAGGGCCATCACCTCCGTCGCCAGGGTGTGCACGAGCTGGGCGGTCAGTTTCTCCCCGGGCAGGCTGGTGTGCTGGCGGCCGGCGGTTTCGACGGCTGTCGCGGCGAGTTGGTCAGCGCGAAGGACCCTGCGATTGCGCAGCCATGTCTCAAGCCGTTTGACCCCGATCCGCCGAAGGGCGGCTGGGGTCTGGTAGCCGGTCAGCAGCACGAGCGGACCAGTGTTGGTCAGGTCCAGTGCCCGCTCCAGACCGGGGAAAATGCCGGTGAGCTGGGCGCGGAGCCGGTTGACGGTGCGGGTGCGGTCGGCGACCAGGTCCGTGCGCCGGCCGGTGAGGATCTTGAGGTCGGTGACGGTCTCGTCGCTGGCGCGTAAGAGATGCAGGTCGCGGCGGATGCGGACCTGGTCGGCGATGACGGCGGCGTCCTTGGCGTCGGTCTTGCCCTCGCCGCGGTAGCTCTCCGAGGCGCGGTGGATGGCCCGGCCGGAGATGTAGTGCACCGGCTGGTCGTGGTTGAGCAGGAGTGTGATGGCCAGAGCGGCGCCGCCGTCGGCCAGGTCGATGCCCCAGGCCACCGTCTCGCCCAAGGCCGCGACATCAGCGAGGAGTTCGAGGAGCTCGGGTTCGTCGTTGGCGACGCGGCGCGACAGCAGCCTCTCGCCTCTCTCATCGATGGCAACGCAGTGGTGGTGAGTCTTTCCTGCGTCGATCCCGGCCCAGATCATGGCCATGTGGTGCCTCCGTGCGGTGTGCTGCTGATGCCTCCCGACGGACGACCTCGCTGTCGATTCCCTACTCAGCGATCATTCGCAATTCCTAATTGGCAGCCGAGTCGTCGTGGGGTGCCGGGCGGCCAATCAGTGAAAGCCACAAGCGGCAGAGCCTTTTGAACCACACCCAGCACCCCTGGGTGGATGAACCATACGAGGGGCTCACCGCGTCCCACGGAACAACGTAGGGA
>NZ_JBSFCI010000110.1:0-1390 GCF_053593375.1 Streptomyces sp. NPDC002309
CTCGACGCGGGGGACGTCGGCTCCGTCGTGGGGGAGGCCGGGCTGGTCGACGATGTCGCCGGGGCCGTCGTCGGCCTTGCCGAGGACGTTGCCGCTCTCGTCGAGGATGTTGCCCTCGGGGTCGTAGTAGCGGGCCGGGGCGCCGTCCTCGGTGGGCAGCCTGACCGTGCCCTCGGGCAGGACCGGGGTGTTCTCGGGCAGCTTGACGGCGCCCTCGGGCAACTCCACCGCACCCGCCGGGAGCGGGGTGCCCTCCGGCAGTTTCACGGCGCCGTTGCCCAGGTCGACCGCGCCGGCCGGGAGCGGGGTGCCCTCGGGCAGGGTGACCGCGCCGCCCTCGGGAATCCTGATCCCGCCCGGCGGGATCACCGCGCCCTCCGGCAGCCGCACCACGCCGCCCTCGGGAAGCCGGACCGCACCCTCCGGCAGCGTGATCGCGTTGTCCGGGAGGCGGGGGATGTCGATGTTACCGACGCCCCGCAGCGCCGCGCTGATGTCGCCGATCTTCGACAGGCCCGCGCCCGCGCCCTTGGCGATATAGGTCATCGGGTCGATGACCTTCGCCGTGGTACCCAGCACCTTCGCGACCGCGCCCGCCTTGCCCGCACCCGAGACCGCACCACCCGCACCACCCGTGAACACGGTGGTGAGCACGTTGAAGGTGACCGCACCGGCCGCACGAGCGGGATTCTTGCCCCACTCGTCCCACGCCACCAGCGCCTTACCGGTCTCCTTCATCGCGGTACGCGAATCCCTGATCCACGACGGCAGCTTGTCGTCCGGCAACAGCCAGAACGCGGCACTGACACCCGGCAGGGACGAAAGCACCAGACCCGTCGCGAGCTGCGCGAGACCCTTCCACGCCTGACCCATCGCGTCCCAGCCACCGAACCCGACCAGCGTGCCCAGACCCTTGAGCGTGCCCCACACACCGTCCACGATCACGCCGTCCCACACGAACGACTTCACCCAGTGGCCGACCTCGTACCAGTGATGCCTCTCCTCCACCGGGTCACCCCAGGGAAGCTTCGCGTTCTTCATGTCCTGCGCGGAGAACCCGTACTGATCCGTACGCTCCGAACCGTCGCCGGCGACCATCTGCGTGCCGCCCCACAACGCGGTGATCCGGTTGTGACACGTCCGCTCCGCCGCCCAGAAAGCCGCCACCGTCGCGGTGATCTCGTCCCGCAGCCGGTTGTGCTCACCGACCTTGTCCTCGTCGTACTCCCACTCGTCGTCGTCCTTGACCGAACCGACGAACGTGACCGCCCGCGCCTTCAGCTCCGTCAGCTTCGCGTCCAGCGGCCGGATCTCCGCCGCGTACGACGACAACGCACCCGACACCGTCTCCAGACCGTCCGCGAAACCGTCCGCCCGGTCCATCACCGGC
>NZ_JBSFCI010000111.1:0-1195 GCF_053593375.1 Streptomyces sp. NPDC002309
CAACCCTCGGGAATTGCATCAGACGGGCGAGAAGCCGCAGGTCGCCAGGTCACGGCGAGGGCTTGAAGGACTCCGAGGCTACTACGAGCTAGCTGCCTGACCAGGCGTGTTGCCGAGCCGATCCCTTCTGATGCATGATCTGCCCTCCAGAAGGGATGGTCTGGAGTGGTGCATCAGCGCAAGGTGGCCCTGGCCGGGTCGGCTCATCTGGAGCTCGTCTCCGGGGTGGTCCAACTGCGTCCCGAGGACGCGATGTTCGACGCGATGCTGCGGGGCTGGCGTGCTCAGCAGAAGTCGCGGGGGTTGAAGGACGACACGATCGATCCGCGGGAACGACTCATACGCCGGTTCCTGGAGTTCGCGAACGACTACCCGTGGCAGTGGACGCCGGCCCACATGGACGAGTGGTCGGTCTCATTGACCAGCGAGAAGCATCTGGCACCGTCGACGATCCGCAGCTACCAGGGCACCGTGCGACTGTTCAGCGAGTTCCTCATTGACGGCCGCTACGGATGGGGCCCTGCCTGCGAGGAAGCCTTCGGCACCTTCCCGGTGGCGGTCTGTCACGAGTGGAACACCATCGCCCACCTCAACGATTACGAGGGCGACCCGGAGGCGAAGCCGTTCACCCGGGAACAGCTGCAGCTCTTCCTCGACTATGCCGACGACCAGGTCGAACGAGCGCTACGGGCGAAACGCAAGGGCGCCCTGGCGGCCTACCGCGACGCCACCCTCTTCAAGGTGATCTACGGGTGGGGACTTCGCCGGACCGAGACCTCCAAGCTCGATGTGGTCGACTTCGGGCGCAACCCGCAGGCCCGGCAGTTCGGCCGGTACGGCACGCTCAACGTCCGCTACGGCAAGGCCAAGAAGGGCCAGCCTCCGCGGCGCCGGAACGTCTTGTCGGTGATGGACTGGGCCGTCGAGGCAGTCGCCGACTACGTCGAGAACGTCCGTCCGCGCTTCGGATTCCCCGACCACCCCGCTCTGTGGATCACCGAACGCGGTGGACGCCTGCGGCCCGGCTCGATCAACGACCGGTTCGAGGCATACCGCGACGCCCTTGGCCTGCCGAAAGAGCTGGTCCCTCACTCCTTGAGGCATTCGTACGTCACGCACCTGACGGAGGACGGGGTGGACCGCCGCTTCATCCAGCAGCAGGTCGGCCACGAGAGCGACAGCTCCCTGGCCATCT
>NZ_JBSFCI010000112.1:0-1133 GCF_053593375.1 Streptomyces sp. NPDC002309
TTCTGTGCCTCGGGTGTCTGGACGTGGGGAACGTCCTCCTGATGCGCTTGTCGGGCTTGGTGTCCCATCGCGGTAGGAGGACGTTCCATGAGTAACGGTAGTGGCGTGTCCCGGGGTGATCGCAACCGCAACGCGCGTCTGGCCCGGTTGCGGGAGCTGATTCCGACGAACAACGCGATCGTCGGGATCGACCTGGCCGAACGTAAACAGATGGTTGTTGTCGCCGATCATGATTCGAAGGTGCTGGCGCGCAGAACATTCCGATGTCGCGCCTGGGACCTGGGTGCCGCGCTGGACTGGGCTGCCGATCATGCCGCAAGAGCTGGCTTCTCTGGAGTGAGCGTGGCGTGTGAACCGACCGGCCATCGATGGCGGGTGCTCGGGCAGTTGGCCTCCGACCGCGGCATGTCGTTCGTGTGCGTGCAACCGGCGATGACCGCCTGGTCGCGCCGCGCGGAAGACCTCACCAGCGACAAGACCGACGACAAGGACGCAGTGCTGATCGCCCGGCTCACGGCGCAGCTGCGGTGCTATGTGCCTGAGCCGGTCGACGAAACCTGGGGCAGGTTGCGGCATTTGGGTGCTCGACGCGAACACCTGATCGTCGGGATGGTTGCCCAGGTTCAGCAGATGCGGGCGTTGCTCGAATGTGTGTGGCCGGCGGCGCTCGAGACCGCGCGCCAGCCGTTCCGTTCCCGCTCCTGGGTGGTGGCGATGCGCGTGATCTGCGAACGCGACCGGGGTGACCTGACCCGGACCCGACGCCTGGGCAGAGCGCGGTTGGAACAGGCTGTGCGTTCGGGTGTCGTTCGCGAGGGCGGGCAGCGGCCCTGTCTGCGGATCGTGCGGAACCTGTTCGCGGCTCTGGAGGATTCGGCCGGTGTTCTCGCGCATCGACGTGGTGCGTTCGAGCGGGTGCAGTTGTTGCTCGCCGACTGGGCCGCCGATCGGCAGCGGTTGGCAGACACCGAGGCGCGCATGACCGCAGTGCTCGACGAGCTCGGCGTGACCGTGCTGGTCACCTCGATCATCGGACTCTCGGCGGTCGGGGCCGCTGCCATTCTCGCCGAAACCGGCGACCTCACACGGTTTCCCACCGCGCGCGCCGTGGTCAAACACGCTGGCTTGGCGCC
>NZ_JBSFCI010000113.1:0-1117 GCF_053593375.1 Streptomyces sp. NPDC002309
AAGACGGCGCCCGCGAAGAAGACATCGGCGGCGAAGAAGTCCACGGCTGCGTCGAAGAAGACCGCCGCGCAGAAGACGGCACATAAGGAATCGCCACGGCGGCGGAGGTAGCGACATGCCCGACACAGCACCTGACACCGGAAGCGCGCAGGGCTCGGGAGTTGACCATCTGCGCGATGCGCTCAAGGACTTCGTGGGCGCCCAGGTGAAGCACCTGGCTGACAAAGCCGGCGACAAACTGGGGGATGTCACCAGCGAACTCACGAATGTGGCGGACAGCGGCGGCGTGCTCCCCAAGGCGGGTCTGCGGATACTTCAAGGTGATTCACCGTTCAAGGCCCTGATCGGTGAGAAGGCGAAGAGCATGAAGGACAGCGTCGTCGACAAGGTCAAGGGGGCGTTCGGCGGTGGGGGTGGCAAGGGTCGTAAGTCCGGCACCACCAAGGTCATGAACATCATCGAAGTACTGGACGTCGGCATACCGCTACGCGACGCCTACGACCACTGGACCCAGTACGAGAAGTTCAGCAGCTTCACCAAGGGCGTCCGCAGCGTCTCCAAGGGCAAGGAGGACATCGACAGCGACTGGAAGGTCAAGGTCGGTCCGTCCACCCGCGGCTGGAAGGCGACGGTTCAGGAGCAGATCCCGGACGAACGTATCGTGTGGACCTCGGAGGGGGCCAAGGGCACCACGCGGGGTTGCGTCAGCTTCCACGAACTGACTCCCACGCTGACGCGCATTGTCCTGGTGGTCGAGTACTACCCTTCCGGCTTCTTCGAGAAGACCGGCAACATCTGGCGCGCCCAAGGGCGGCGCCTACGGCTGGACTTCAAGCACTTCCAGCGCTACGTCACCCTGACCGACGAGGAACCTGAAGGCTGGCGCGGCGAAATCCGCGATGGTGAAGTGGTCCGCACGCACGAGGATGCCATCGAGGAAGAAGAGGCCGCAGCCCAAGAGGAAGACGACACTTCCGCTGACGAATACGCCGACGAGGAAGGCACCGAGGACGAATACCCCGAAGGCGAAGACGAAGGCGAGGACGAGGAGCGGGACGAGGAGCGGGACGAGGAGCGGGACGAGGACGAAGAGGAGGAATACGAAGAAGACGAAGAG
>NZ_JBSFCI010000114.1:0-1099 GCF_053593375.1 Streptomyces sp. NPDC002309
GAGTTGGAGGGGCCGTCGGCGACGTACAACATTCCGGTGGCTCTGCGGTTGAGTGGTGATCTGGACGTCGGGGCGTTGCGGTTGGCGCTGGGTGATGTGGTGGGCCGGCATGAGGTGTTGCGGACGGTGTTCGCGGCCGATGAGGGCAGGCCGTATCAGCGGATTCTTTCCTCGTCTTCGTCTTTTGATCTGCCGGTGGTCGAGGTGGGGCGTGAGGGTCTGGCGGAGGCTGTTGCGGGGCTTGTGGGTCACGCGTTCGATCTGGCGTCCGAGTTGCCGCTGCGGGCGTGGTTGTTGCGGGTCGGGCCGGGTGAGCTGGGTGTGCCGGGTGAGTGTGTGCTGGTGATGGTGGTGCATCACATTGCCGGTGACGGGTGGTCGATGGGGCCGCTGGCGCGGGATCTGTCGGTGGCGTATGGGGCTCGTGCCGCCGGGCGGGTGCCTGGGTGGGAGCCGTTGGCGGTGCAGTATGCGGATTACACGTTGTGGCAGCGTGAGTTGTTGGGTGGGGAGGACGATCCGGACAGTCTGCTGAATGTGCAGTTGGGCTTTTGGCGGAAGGCTTTGGAGGGGGTTCCGGAGGAACTGACGTTGCCGTTCGACCGGCCGCGGCCGGTGGTGGCTTCGCACCGTGGTGGCCGGGTGGGGGTCAGTGTGCCGGCTGAGGTGCATGGGCGGGTGGTGGAGCTTGCTCGTGCCCGGGGTGTGACGGTGTTCATGGTGCTGCAGGCGGCGTTGGCGGTGTTGCTGTCGCGGTGGGGTGGGGGCAGTGACATTGCGGTGGGTACTCCGGTCGCCGGGCGTACTGATGAGGCGTTGGACGATCTGGTGGGGTTCTTCGTCAACACGCTGGTGATGCGTACTGATCTGTCGGGTGATCCCACGTTCGCCGGTCTGCTGGAGCAGGTTCGGGAGACCGGTCTGGCCGCGTTCGCGCATCAGGACGTGCCTTTCGAGCGGTTGGTCGAGGACCTCGCTCCGGCCCGGTCGATGGCCCGTCATCCGCTCTTCCAGGTGATGCTCGCTCTGCAGAACACCACCCACGCCGAACTCGACCTGCCCGGTATCCACACCGAACCCCTGCCCACCGGCGAACCGG